>JBAUEL010000101.1:0-10317 GCA_049678585.1 Dehalococcoidia bacterium | reverse complement strand
CCTCCAGGGTGTGCCGGCCGGTGCCGCAACCCACGTCCAGCACCCGGTCGCCGGGCCGAAGGCCCAGGATCTCCGGGTCGACGGCATGGAAGCGGTCGAGCCGGGTCCGGGCGCCCGCCCGCGCTGGGGCGGACCGCGTCTCCCTCGCTGTGGGGGTGTCTGGAGCTCTCGTCATCGTCGTAGCCCGCCCAGGCGCGAGGCTTCGCCGGCCGCCTCCGGCTCCTGTTGCTGGTCGCCAGCCCCGGCCGACTTGCGTCCGTACAGTACCATGTCCTTGCCCATGACGAGATTCGCCATCGCCTCCAGAAGTTCCAGGGGCCGCAGCCGCGCCCGATGGTGCCAGTTGATGAACTTGAAGAAGAGCTTGGTAACGATGAATTCCTCCCTCTCCTTGCCGAAAGCACAGCGCAGGAACCAGTAGACGGTCTGGACGGAGTGACGATAGCGGACCGTGCGCAGCTCGATGCCCGCCCGCGTCAGCGCCCTCTCTATCTCGCCGGGCCTGTAGATGCGGACGTGGCCGCCGGGGGTGTGCCAGTACTCCCAGGAAAGCCTCCAGAAGACCACCTCCGGCCAGTACCTGGGTACGCTTATCGCCATGTCCCCGCCCGGGCGCAGCACCCGATGGAGCTCGCGGATGCCCGCCTCGTCGTCCTGCACGTGCTCCAGCGTCTCCGTGCAGATGACCTTGTCGAAGGCCCCGGCCTTGAAGGGGAGGTGCTGGGCATCGGCGATGACGAAGTCGGCGTGGCCCAAGGCCTTCCCGCGGCGCTGACGGTCCGCCAGCATGTAGCGGGCCTTGCGCAGGTCCTCGCGGCTCAGGTCGAGGCCGACGGTGCGGGAGGGCCACAGGCACGCCTCGATGGTGTGGCGTCCGGTCCCGCAGCCCACGTCCAGCACCCGCTCGCGGGGCTGGATGTGGAAGTAGCGGCGAAAGTCCACATTGACGATGTTATCTGGCGTAGTCCCTCACCCCCTAGCCCGCGGGCCGGCCCGAGGAGCGACGGGCCGCCATCGCCTCCTCGTACACTGCCACCACCTCCTGGGCAGCCCGGCGCCAGCCGAAGCGCTCCCGGACGGCCTGGCAGCCCGCCCGGGCGAGCCGCTCCCGCAGCTCCGGCGCCCCCAACAGCAGACGGATGCCCTCGGCCAGGGCCCGGGAATCCGCCGGGGGCACCAGCCACCCCGTGCGGCCGTGCTCCACCACCTCGGGGAGGGCTCCCCCGGTGGTGGCCAGCACCGGCGTCCCGCAGGCCATGGCCTCGGCAGCGGGCAGACCGAAACCTTCATAGAGCGACGGGCAGACCACCAGGGTGGCCCGATTGTAGAGCTCTACCAGCTCCTCCCTGCGCACCCGGCCGCTAAACGCCACCCGCGAGCTCAGGCCGAACTCCCGCACCAGGCGCGGCGCCAGCTTCAACCGCCAGCGCACGTTGTCCACGAAGGTCACGTGGAAGTCCAGCTCCTCCTTGAGCATGTCCAGGGCCTCCAGCAGGTAGCGCGCTCCCTTGTTGCGGTCCTCCGAGTTGCCCACGTAGAGGATCTCGTTGGGGCGGCGCTCCAGCCCATCCAGGGGCCGGAATATCTCCGTATCGATGCCGTTGTGAACCACTCGCAGGCTCTCCGGGAGCACCCGGAACGCCCTCTCCACCGACCTGGCCGAGGCATGAGACACCACGATCACCCGGTCCAGCCGCCTGGCCACCACCTGCTGCATGACCCAGGGCGACCACAGGATACGGCGGGCCTTCTCGTAGGGGCTGCTGGCCTGCCGGAGCGCGTTCTCCAGGTCGATAGTAAGCGGATGGTGAACCGTGGCCACCACGGGGAAGCCCGAGAGCCGCATGAGCCAGATGCCATAGCTCAGGGTCTGGTTGTCATGGACCACGTCGAAGCGGTGCTCCCGCGAGAGCTCCCGCAGCTTCAGGTAGGCCCGGACGCTGAAGTTGAGCAGCAGCGAGGAGAGGGCAATCCGCGTTGACACGAAGTCGTAGAAGTTCACCGGGTGGAAGTGACTGAGGGGATTGCGACGGAACAGGAACTCCTGCCGGTCGTAGAAGTAGCTCCAGTAGCTGTGACTCGGCAAATAGTGGGGAATGACCTCCTCCGCCAGCTCCGGTTCCGGGGGCCCAACGATGACATGCACCTCGTGGCCCAGGCGGGCTAGCTCCCGAGTCAGGTAGTATGTATAAACTCCCTGGCCCCCGGAGTACATGTTGCCCTGGTACATGAGGAAGCAGATCTTCAACCAGCCCACCTCGTCCGAACCCGATGAAACGGCCAAGCCCAGAATCTGACGTATCTTACCGCCCAGCCGAGAAAGCGTCCAGGGACAGCGCCGCACCCCCACAGGCCCTAGCTTAGCGCTTGACAGAACAGGATGCTCACCCTATATATGGGGCACGGCACTGTGAATCAATTCACAGCCCTTTCTGGATGCACCGGCGCTGTGTGATTTCCGCACTGCCACCCCGCCGCAAGGGGAGTCTTCAGGGCCCTGTAGGTGTTACGTTATCCGAGCTGATACGGACGCGACTGGACCGAGGGGGATGCATCAGCGACCTTGGGGACTGCCGCAACTACCCCACGGCGGCGGTGAGGAGCGGTAGGGCGTGCAGCAATACATAGCCCGGCGTCTGCTCCTGAACATCCCCGTCCTCTTCCTCGTCGTTACCTTCGTTTTCATGGCCAGCCACCTCCAGCCTGATTGGGCCGAGCGCCGGGCCGCTCAGGGCTTCACCACAGGCATGGGCTATGACGAGGCTGTTCGCCAGATCCGCAAGATCATGGGCACAGACAAGCCTCTCTACCATCAGTACGGAGAGTACCTCCTGGATGTGGTTACGCTGGACTTCGGCACCTCCCTGCTTACCCGCCACTCCGTCATGTCCGAGCTAAAGGACCGATGGGGCACCTCCATCGAGCTGGGCATCCTGCAAATAATGATAGCTTCCATCATCAGCATTCCCATTGGGGTCATCTCCGCCATCCGCCAGGACACCTGGCTGGACTATGTGCTGCGTTTCCTGGCTATCCTCGGCCTGGCCATACCATCCTTCTACCTGGCCACCCTGCTGCTTCTGGTGGCCTTCAACTGGTTCAACTGGAGCCCACCCATCACTACGTATGCAGGACTCTTCAGCAACCCCATAGAGAACCTGAAGTCGATGCTTCTGCCCGCCCTGGCGGGCGGTTTCGCTACCGGGGCTGTGGTCATGCGCCTTCTGCGCTCCCAGCTACTGGAGGTGCTGCGACAGGACTACGTGCGCACTGCCTGGGCCAAAGGGCTGCGTGAGCGCACCATCATTACCCGCCACGCCCTGAAGAACGCCATGATCCCGGTGTTCACGGTCCTGGGCTTTATGCTGGCGGCGATGTTCGGGGGCAATGTAGTCCTAGAGAGCATGTTCAGGCTCCCCGGTATAGGCCAGTTCGTGGTCATCTCCATGCAGCAGAATGACTTTCCGGTGGTGCAGGGCATCATCCTGCTCGTCGCCATGATTCTGGTGTTGACCAACCTGGTGGTGGACCTGTCCTACGCCTGGTTGGACCCGCGCATCCGCTACGGATAAGAGGCTATGGCTGTACGGGGAGAGGAGATCGAACCGCGCGCCGTCGCCCTGGAGGAGCAACTGATCCCGCGACGCCGGGTGGGCATGGGCACACAGTTGCTGCGCCAGGTTATCCGCAAGCCCCTGGGCACCTTCGGCGTCATCTGTATTCTAATCATGGGGGTTGCCGCGGCCTTTGCCACGGGGGTGGAGGTGCCTCTCCTGGGGGTCGAGATACCCGCCCTCTCCCGGTACAAACCAGAGGCGGTCTTCCGGATGGTCAATCCCCTTTACGACCCCGACGTTTTCAACCCGGAGGCTCTCAGCCCGACTACCCTGGATCGACAGGGCGCGCCTACCCTTGACCACTGGTTCGGCACCGACAGCGCGGGGCGGGACGTGTGGGCACGGGTCACCATAGGGGCACGCCGTTCCCTGACTATCGGCGTGGGCGCCATGAGCATCGCTACAATCGCGGGCGCCTTCCTGGGAGTGATCTCGGCCTACTTCGGCGGCCGGCTCGACATCCTCCTCCAGCGCGTCCTCGATGCTATTCAGGCCTTCCCGGCCCTCCTCCTCCTCATCCTCATCACCAGCATCACCGAGCCCAAGATTATGTGGCTGATCATCGCCATGGGCTTCGTGGGCATCACCCAGATCTCCCGCATCGTCCGCAGCACCGTCCTCAGCCTGCGGGAGCAACCGTACGTGGAGGCAGCCAGGGTGCTGGGTGCCAACGACCTGCGGCTCATGGCGCACCACATCCTGCCCAACACCATGGCCCCCATCATCGTGGTGTTCACCATCGGGCTGGGCACAGTGATCATCGCCGAGGCCGCCCTGTCCTTCCTGGGCCTGGCCCCTCCGGGCGTGTCCTGGGGCCAGATGCTGAACGAGGGCCGCAACTTCATCTACTCCTCCCCGTGGCAGGCCGTGTTCAGCGGCCTGGCCATCACCCTGGCGGTGCTCGGCTTCAACCTGGCGGGCGACGCCCTCCGCGACATCCTGGACCCCAGGCTAAGGGGATAGGCCGGGCCGGGCCGGGGACAGGCTTTTCCGCGTCCCGCTAGAACCGCAGGGTGCTTCCCCCGTCCACCACCAGCGTCTGGCCGGTGACAAGGTCGGCCCCCTGGATGAGGCTCAGCACCGCCTGGGCTATGTCCTCGGCTGTGCACACCCGGCGCAGGGGCGTATCCCGGGCCACCCGCTCCCTGGCCTGCTCATAGGCCTCCGGGGGCATCCGGCCCCAGTGCCAGCGCGTGTCGATGAAGCCGGGGGCAACGCAGTTCACGCGCACCTCCGGGGCGAGCGTCCGGGCGAAAGCCATGGTCAGGTTGATGACCGCAGCCTTGGAAGCGGTATAGGCGATGGAGCTGCCGGCGCCCCGGATCCCGGCCACGGAAGAGATGTTGACGATGCAGCCGCCTCCTCCCTCCCTCATGGGGCCGGCTACCGCCCGGGAGCAGAAGAACACCCCCTTGACGTTGACCGCCAGGATGCGGTCCCACATCTCCTCGGTCAGGCCGTCCAGGTCGGCGAAGTTCACGAAGTAGGTGATGGCGGCGTTGTTGACCAGCACATCCAGCGAGCCGAAGCGTTCCAGGGTCTGCCGCACCATGGCCCGCACCTGATCGTCCCGCGATACGTCCGCCCGCACCAGCAACGCCTCGGCCCCCAGCGATTCCACCTCGGCCAGCGTTTGCCGCGCCTCCTCCTCGGAGCGGGAGTAGTTGATGACCACGCGGGCTCCTCGCCGGGCCAGGTCCAGCGCAGTGGCCCGGCCTACCCCCACCGCCGATCCCGTGACGATGGCCGTCTTCCCGGATATGTCCATGTAGCTCCCTCCCTTTCCCAGAGGGCACGGGTGCCCCTGGGGGTAATCAGTGGCGACGGCGTCGACACCTCCCTGACCGATGCGTCTCCATTCAAGCACGCCCTCGCCTCACAGTCAGCCCTGGCTCCGCTCGCCCCTTTCTGTCTCACCTGCCCCGAAACGCCACCCAGGTTGCACGCCCATCCCGTCGAGGCTTAGAATACCTGCGCCCAATGGCGGCGGGGACAGGACGGAACGCCATCATCAGCCTGGTGCCGAGGATGGTCAGGGAGAGGGCGCGGCCTGCCTCGGAGGCAGGTTCGGAGCCCTTCATTGTCTAAAGGGGAACGAGCGATCAAGTCGAAGCTGAAAGCCCTCGTTCTCAGCGGCGGCAAGGGCACCCGCCTGCGGCCCTTTACCTACACCGGGGCCAAACAGCTCGTGCCCATCGCCAACAAGCCCATCCTCTTCTACGTCCTCGAGGACCTGGTGAGCTGCGGGATCACCGACATCGCCATCGTGGTGGGCGATACCAAGGACGAGGTGATGGCCGCGGTGGGCGACGGCTCCCGTTTCGGGGCCGCCGCCAGCTACATCCACCAGCCGGTGCCCCTGGGCATCGCCCATGGCATCCAGATCGGCCGCGAGTTCCTGGGTGCCTCGCCCTTCATCCTCTACCTGGGCGACAACTTCCTCCAGGAAGGCATCCAGCCGTACGTGCAGGCCTTTCTGGAAGGGCGCTATCACTGCCAGGTGCTCCTCTGCCCCGTGGAGAACCCCCAGGACTTCGGCGTGGCCGAGCTTGACGGGGGCCGCCTGGTGCGGCTGGTAGAGAAGCCGCGGGAGCCTCCCAGCGACCTGGCCGTCATCGGCATCTACATGTTCGACTCCCACGTCTTCGAGGCGGTGGACGCCATCCGGCCGTCGGCCCGCGGCGAGCTGGAGATCACCGACACCATCCAATACCTCATCGATAAGGGGCTCAACGTCCACGCCGACGTGGTCCGGGGCCGCTGGATCGACACGGGTAAGCACGATGACCTCCTCGTAGCCAACCGCGCCATCCTGGAATCCCTGGAGCGGAAGATCGCAGGAAACGCCCAGGGCGCCACCCTCCGGGGACAGGTAGTGCTCCAGGAGGGCTCCGAGGTGATCGATAGCATCGTAGACGGCCCCGCCATCATCGGCGAGCGCACCCGGGTGCTGGGTTCCTACATCGGCCCCTTCACCTCCATCTACCACGACTGCCTCATCAGCGACAGCGAGATCAGCGGCAGCGTGGTGCTGGAGAACACCCAGATAGAGGCCATGGGCCATCGCATCGAGCATAGCCTCATCGGCCGCAACGTAGAGCTGCGCGGCGCCGACCGCCGCCCTCGGAGCTATACTCTGGTGCTGGGCGACTTCAGCAAGGTGCGGGTGCCATGACCACCGCATACCCTCTCAGTGCGTCTTACCGTGGTTCGAGGGCTCCAAGGTTCCAAGGTTCCAAGGTTCCAGCCAACCATGGAGCCCCGGAGCCTTGGAACCAGACTAGGGAGGGGCGAGCGTGAAGACTGTACTGGTCACCGGCGGGGCAGGGTTCATCGGCAGCAACTTTATCCGCCACCTGCTGTCCAGGCACGACTATGGTCTCATCAACCTGGACGCCCTTACTTACGCCGGCAATCCGGACAACCTGCGGGATGTCGAAAGTGACCCCCGCTACCGCTTCGTGCACGGCGACATCCGCGATGCCGAGACCGTCCGCCCCCTGATGCGCGAGGCCGACGCTGTGGTCAACTTCGCCGCCGAGACGCACGTGGACCGCTCACTCATGCAGGGCGGCAACTTCATCGAGACCGATGTCCTGGGCACCTACGTCCTGCTGGAGGAGGCCCGCCGGGCCGACATCCAACGCTTCCTTCACATCTCCACCGACGAGGTCTACGGCGACATCGCCCCGGGCCTGGCCTCCCATGAGGACGACCCCCTCAACCCCCGCAGCCCCTACGCCGCCAGCAAGGCCGGCGCCGAGATGCAGTGTCGCGCCTTCTTCGAGACCTACGGCCTGCCCGTTGTTATCAGCCGCGGCAGCAACAACATCGGGCCCCACCAGCACCCTGAAAAGGCCGTCCCCCTCTTCGTCACCAACGCCCTGGACGACCAGCCCATCCCGCTCTACGGCGATGGCCGTCAGGTCCGCGACTGGCAGTACGTGGAGGACCACTGCGCCGCCCTCGACCTCCTGCTCCACCACGGAGAGCCCGGCGAGGCCTACAACGTGGGCGCCGACAACCAGCGCCCCAACATCGAGGTCGTCCATACCATCCTTGCCCTACTGGACAAGCCCAGCACCCTCATCCGCCATGTCGAGGACCGGCCCGGCCACGACCGCCGCTACAGCCTGGACTCCTCCAAGATCGGCGCCCTGGGCTGGACGCCCCGTCACGACTCCCAGGCCGCCATCGAAAAGACAGTAGCCTGGTACGTCGATAACCGCTGGTGGTGGGAGAAGATCAAGCTCGGCCAGTACCGGGAGTACTACCAGCAACAGTACGGGCGGCGGCTGGCCGGTGCTCCCCCCATCTCCGAATGAGGGCCATGCGCGTCCTCATCACCGGCGGACAGGGTCAGCTCGGCCGCGATCTCCAGCAGGCCCTGGCCGAGCACGAGGTACAATCCACCGACCTGCCTGAACTGGACGTGACGGAGCCCTCGCCTGTCCTCGATGCCATCACTTCCTTTCAGCCCGAGGTGGTGATCCACGCTGCCGCCCTCACCGACACGGCCCGCTGCGAGACCGAGCCTGACCTGGCGTACACCGTCAACGCCCTCGGGGCCCGGAACGTCGCCGTGGCCTGCGAGCAGGCCGGCGCCGCGATGCTCTACATCAGCACCAACGAAGTGTTCGACGGCGCGCAGCGCGAACCCTACCTGGAATTCGACCAGCCCAACCCGCTGAACATCTACGCCCGCTCCAAGCTGGCCGGCGAGCGCTGCGTCCAGACGCTTCTGCCCCGCCACTACATCGTGCGTACCGCCTGGCTCTACGGGCTGGGAGGCAGTCACTTCCCGGCGAAGATCCTCAGCGCGGCCCAGGAGCGCAGCGAGCTTACCGTGGTCAGCGACGAGATCGCCACGCCGACGTGGACGCACGACCTGGCCCAAGCCATCGCCCAGCTCATCCGCCAGCCCCTCTACGGCGTCTATCACTTCACCAACTCCGGTGCCTGCTCCCGCTTCGAGTGGGCGCGCGCGGTCCTTTGCCTGGCGGGCCGCCCAGACGTAGCCCTGCGGCCCGTTACCACAGCCGAATACCGCAGGACCGGCGGCACCGGGCCCCGCAAGCCGCCCTACTCGGTGCTGCGCAACTTCGCAGGCGCCGTCAGCCTCGGCATCGAACTGCGGCCCTGGCAGGAGGCGCTGGAGGACTACTTCCGCCGCGGCGGATAGGGCGCAGCTACAGCCCCAGGTAGACGCAGATCTTCATACCAGTACCGTTGCCGTTCGTCTCAACGAGAGATAATCAGATACCACTATGTCGTCATACTGAGAGCGGCGTGAAGGTCTTCAGGCTAGCCGCCGCGATTCGACTTCGAGTCAAGCTTAGACCTCGCCCTCTCCCGTTCCTCAAGGGTGGACTTAGAGGAGGACGCCTCGGGGTAGTCCCGCCGCGGGTTTTACCGACTATATATGTGAACCTAGTTCTTCGGCTCAGCCCTTGGGCCTGGCTTACGTGGCGGCCGGGATGCAAGCGAAAGGAGAGGAAAGCGTGAGAACAGTCACCCTTATCGTCGCTGCCGCTGTTCTAGGCCTGGCCATTCATGGCTCGGTCCAGGCGCAGCCGGTAGCCAGCATCACCTTGCCGCTGCCTGGCGACACTGTGCAACTGTATCCGGGCTGCAACCCCGTTGCCCTGACCTTCCCTGACGGAACGACCAGCCAGGCCGTGGTCCAGGCGGTGAGTCCTGTCGGAGTAGTCGAGGCGATGTGGAGCTTCGACACCGGCTTACGTAGATACGAAGGCTACTCTGCGGCGTACCCCCAAGCTAGTGACCTGTTGTCTGTAGGTTACCTGGACGCGGTGTGGCTGTGCCTGGCTGAGGCGCCGTTGCCGCCGCCGATGCCTGTATTTGAACCGACGGCACCGTCGTCCTGGATAGTATGTAACGACTATGCTGTCAGGTGGGAGCACTTGGGCTTCGGGGAGTTCCTCGTAGGTGTCAGAAACATGTCAGAGAAGTGGGGCATGTGCGAGCACAATGTCTGGGTCGAGGTGATGACCCCGGATGGCACCTGGGACTCCACTGGACTAACCGGGTACTACCCGTACTTGGAGCCAGGAGAGGTAATCGTTGGTTCCGTGTATCCTCAGCCCCTACGCTCGCCATACTGGACAGTCTACGCGGTAGTTGGGGAGTGGACATGGTGTCAGCCAGGGATACAGTGGAAGGCAGAGCTCCCGGTGTACTTCGTGTACGTAGCCAGCTTAAGTGACGGGGAGATAGGGAGCAGGGAAGGGACCCCCTGTTCTAGCCTGACCTCGCCACCGTTTTAGGGAGTAGGCAAGGGACTCCCATCTAGCCTGGTCCAGGTAGCCCAGGATGGGCCGCTTGGACTACTTTATGGAGATTAGAAGCTAATCTTCGATTGCTGGAATTCGTGGTATCCAAGTACATCGTCCAGCCTGTAGCGACCGGATTCTTTGTCGCCACGGTAAACTACCAACCACCTTTCGACCGTACTGCCTACCTGCTCGTCCTTTATCTCATACCGATCGCACTTAGCATAGATGGGCTCATTGCGTCCTTTGAGGTTCACCTGCAAGTTTATCATGGCTGCTATTCCTTTCTCTCTTACTCACACCCAACCCCGTTCATGTCGCTGTTTGCCAGCGTGATTCGAATGCCCCGGATACGTCGGCGCGAAGGTCAGGGCCAAGAGCAATAACGAAGCTTTGTTTCTTTCCCA
>JBAUEL010000100.1:0-7400 GCA_049678585.1 Dehalococcoidia bacterium | reverse complement strand
CCATCAGCCACTTAACGGCCACGGAGGTGTCGAGGCCGCCGGAATAGGCAAGGACGAGTTTCTCAGGCATGATTCCACCTCTACTTGATGGGGGCATCCATCCGTTTGAGGACACCCTCAAGAATAGCCAGCGCCCGGTCCATCTCCTCCCGGCTGACCGTGAGGGGCGGGGCCAGGCGGAGGGCGTCGGGCCGCACGTTGTTCGCGATGAGCCCCTCCTGGAGGCACGCCAGCATCACCTGCTCTGACATCTCCCGGTCGAACTGGATGGCCCAGAAGAGCCCCTTGCCCCGGACCTCGGTCACGAAGTCGAAGCGGTCCTCCAGCCCGCGCAGACGCTGGGCGAGGTAAACGCCCTTCTCCGCCACCTGCGCGGGAATGTCGTGGTCGATGATGTACTTCACCACCTCATAGCCTGCACGGGTGGCCAGGGGATTGCCGCCGTAGGTAGAGCCGTGATCGCCGAGGGTGAACACGGCGCACGACTCTTTGGCCAGGAAGGCGCCCAGGGGCACACCCCCGGCGATGCCCTTGGCCAGGGTCACCACGTCGGGCTCGACGCCGTAGAGCTGGTAGGCGAAGAGGGCCCCGCAGCGGCCGAACCCGGTCTGGACTTCATCTAGGATGAGCAGGAGGTCCTGCCGGTCGCACCAGCGGCGCACCTGGGGCAGGTAGTCATCGTCGGGCACGTTGACGCCGCCCTCGCCCTGGACGGGCTCCAGGAGGACGGCGCAGGTGCGCTCGCTGGTGGCCCGCTGGATGGCCTTAGCATCGTTGAAGGGCACGTGGACGAAGCCCGGGGGCAGGGGCGCGAAGGGGGCCTTGTACCGCTCGGTGCCGCCGGCGGCCGCTGTGGTCAGGGTGCGGCCGTGGAAGCCGTCCAGGGCGCAGATGATCTCGTGCGCCCCGTTGCGATGCTCGCGGCCCCACTTGCGGGCCAGCTTGATGGCCCCCTCGTTGGCCTCCGCGCCGGAGTTGCAGAAGTACACCCGGTCGAGGCAGGAGTGCTCCACCAGGAGCTGTGCCAGCATGAGCTGGGGCACCGAGTAGACTGCGTTGGAGACGTGAATTAGGGTGTGGGCCTGGTCGATGAGGGCGTTGACTACGGTAGGGTGGCAGTGGCCGAGGCTGACCGTGGAGGGCCCGCCGAAGAAGTCCAGGTACTCCTTGCCCTGGTCGTCCCACAGGCGGGTGCCCTCGCCGCGCACCGCCACCACGGGCATGCGCTTGCCCGTAGTCATGAAGACCTTGGATTCGATGGCGCGCCAGTCGGTCATAGGTGATCTCGCCTGCGGATGGTGCGAGGATAGCATTCGCACGGGAATAGGGAAAGGGTGGCGGCGGATCGATCTACCCGCCGGTCAGCTCCACCAGGCGCCGAAGGATCTCCTCCAGCTTCGCGATCTCCTGGCCGTAGCCCGCGAAGTCTCCCTGACGAAGCAGCTCCTGCGCCCGCTCGTAGGCCGCCTGGGCCTCCAGGGTCAGGGCAGTGATGTCGGTGGGCAGGGGCGAGGGCATGGCCTCGAGAGCCTCCGTGGGGGTGGCCTCCGGAGTGAGCATCGGGGTGAGTTCCGGGCCGGGCGTGGGAGAGACCTCGACGCCCTCCTCTGCCGCGGCGGCGGCCGCGGCTGCCGCGGGCAGGGTGGACTCGGCGCGTCCCAGCACCACATCGATGGCCTGGCCCAGGGTGGGCTCCATGGCGATGCTGTTGCCGTTGGCCACGACCACCCGCTTCAGCTCGGGAAGCTCGCTGGCGGCGGCCTTGAGATAGATGGGCTCCACGAAGATGCTCCCCTCACCGATGGGGATCATCAGCAGGTTGCCCCGGATCACGTCGGAGCCGCCGCCCTTCCAGAGGCTGAAGAGCTGGGAGATGCCGGGATTCTGATCGATGCGCGCCTCTACCTGAGCTGGCCCGAACACCAGGCTCTCCGTGGGGAAGCGGAAGGCCAGGAGCTTGCCGTAGTTCTCACCGTCACTGCGGGCCGCCAGCCAGGAGATGGTGTTGTCGCGGCGGGACGGGGTGAAGGGCAGGATGAGCATGAACTCCTCGCGGGTCTCACCCGGCAGCCGCATGATCACGTAGTAGGGCTCGATGGGCTGCTGGGTGTCGATGAACACCTCCTGGGGGATGTTCCAGACGTCTTCCTTGTTGTAGAAGACCTGGGCCTCGCGCATGTGGTAGGTGAGGTAGACGTCGGCCTGCACATGGAAGAGGTCCTCCGGGTAACGCAGGTGGGCGCGGATGGAATCGGGCATCTCCTCGAAGGGGGTGAACAGGTCGGGGAAGATCTTGTCCCAGGTGCGGGCGATGGGGTCGTCCGGGTCGACCAGGTAGAAAGTGGTGGTCCCGTCGTAGGTGTCCACGGTGATCTTGACGCTGTTGCGGATGTAGTTGAAGTCGCCGCTGGGCCTGGAGTAGGGATAGTTGTCGGTGACGGTGTAGGCGTCCTGGATCCAGAGGAGGTGGCCGTCGGCCACCACCAGATACGGATCGCTGTCCAGGCGCAGGAAGGGGGCCACCTCTGAGATGCGCTGCTGGATGTTGCGACGATACAGCACACGGCTCTCGTCATTGAGGCTGTCGCTGATAACGATATTGAAGTCGTTGAACTCCCAGGCGTACACCAGGCGGCGGAGGAAGGAGCTGAGGCGCACGCCTCCTTCGCCCTCAAACACGGTCTCGACCCTGGTATCGCCGCTGGGATAGTCGAACTCCTTCTCCTTCGTGTTGACGATGACGTAGTGCTCGGGCATCTCGCCGTAGTAGATCTCGGGCCGGGTGATCTCGATGATGCCCACGGGTGGGATGTCCTTGAGCAGCAGGTCGGGCAAACCCTCCTCCACCACCTCGCTGACCGGGCTCATGGCCAGTCCGTAGCCGTGGGTGAACTGGAGACGGCGGTTGACCCACGTCTGGGCCTCCTCGGGCAGGCGGCCTGAGTTGAGCTCGCGCGCTGACAGCATCACCTGGCGCAGCCGCCCGTCGATGATGTAGCGGTCCACATCCACGTCCAGGAAGTCGTAGAGGGGGCGGATGGTCTGGATCTGATCGAAGGTCTGGAGGAGAGGGCGATGGTCCCAGAGGCGGATGTTCTCGATGGTATCCGGGTTCGCGTCGATCTCCTGGGCGGTGACGAAGGGCCTGGCGGGGAAGGGCTTCTCCTCCACTTTGTCCAGGCCATAGGCGCGCCGGGTCATGTCGATGTTGCGCTGGATGTAGGTGCGCTCCTTGACGAACTCGTTGGGTTCCACATCGAAGCGCTGCTGCATGGCTGGCCAGATGATCCCCAGCACGATGGCCATCACCACCCACACCCCCGCGCCAGCCGCAGGGGTCAGCACGCCCCAGCCGAAGATGCCCCGCCGGAAGAAGATGTTCACCAGGATGAGCAAAGCGACCATCGACCCGATGGCCATGAGAACGCGGATGGCCCAGAGCTGGGCGTTGAGGTCGGTGAAGCTGGCGCCGAACACCGCTCCTCGCGGGGAGTAGGTGAGGTCGAAGATGCCCAGCCAGTAGCGCCACACGAACAGCCCTACCACGGCCACCAGCAGCAGGGAGAGATGGGCCTTGATGGGCGTGGTCACCTCCGCGGTGAAGCCTTGCAGGGCGAATCGGAGGGCGTAGAGGCCCGCCACGAAGAGGGTGGTAACGATGACAGCGGCCGTAGCCCAGCCCTGGATGAAGCGCAACGTCGGCAGCTTGAACACGTAGAAGCTGATGTCCTTGTGGAAGGCGGGATCCTCCACACCGAAGGACTGGCTGTTCATGAAGCGCAGCACGCTATCCCACTGGCCGGCGGCGGTGGACCCGAAGATGACCGCCAGGAACAGCGCCGTGGCCACCAGCCCCACCAGCACAAGGCGGCCCACCGCCACGCGGTCTGCGCCGGCGATGAGCCCCCCCTCGTCCGCCGCGGGGGCCAGGCGCCGCGCCAGGAGCACGTTGCCTAGGAAAAGGGCCAGGAACACGCCAGCACCGGCGAAGAAGAGCCAGATGCGCGTCACGATGGTCTTGGAGAAGACCGATTTGTAGCCCAGGCTGTCGAACCACAGCCAGTCCGCATAGATGGTCTTGAGGATGTTGAGAACCACAAAGAGGAGAATCACCAGCACCAAGACGGCCAGCCAGCGGGTCAGCGAGCCGAAGAAGCGGAGCCGGCGCCGATCGATGCGAAAGACCGGTGGGGGCGGCCCCAGGTCCTCGTGCTCGTCGGGCCGGTGGCGCTCGTTGAAGAAGCTCATGGCTGTCCTAGGGCCCGATGACCGTGCCCGTCACCTCCCCCTGAAGGGCAGTCTGGAGGGCGTGCTCCCGCCGCCCATCGATGATAAGGGCGCGGGTGCCCGCGTCTATCGCACGCAGGGCCGCCTCCAGCTTAGGAATCATGCCTCCACCCGCTGCCCCCGAGGCGACCAAGTCTCTCGCTCCCTCTGCGCTGACATTATAGATGATACGGCCGCGGGCGTCATGGACGCCGGGAACATCGGTCAGAAAGATTAGGTGAGAGGCGGCCAGCGCCCGGGCCACCTCGGCCGCGGCCGTATCGGCGTTGATGTTGAGGAGGTGAGGCTGTGATGTTTGGCCCTGGGCCTCCAGACCGATGGGAGCCAGCACAGGCAGGAAGCCCGCGGCCAGCAGGCTTCGCAGCGCCTCGGCACCTACGCATACGATCTCCCCTACATGGCCCAAATCGGGGTCGTAGCGGCGGGCGCGAATGATGGCGCCGTCGGCGCCCGTCAGGCCCATCGCGCGGGCACCCAGCGCGTTCAGCCGGGCCACCAACTCCTTGTTCACCACTCCTGCCAGCACCGCCACCACTACCTGGAGGGCCCGCTCGTCGGTGACCCGCAGCCCCCGGACGAACCGGGACTCCACCCCGTGGATGGCCAGCCATTCGCTGACGGTCGCGCCGCCCCCGTGGACCACCACCAGCGCGTGTCCCTCCCGATGGAGCGCCGCCAGGTCCTCCAGGGAGGTATCGTGCTTGCCGAGGGTGCTGCCGCCGATCTTGACGACGATGGGGGAAGGCGCAGTCATGTCGTGTACTCGCTGTTGATGCGGACGTACTCCTGGGAGAGGTCACAGCCCCAGGCGGTAGCGGCGCCCTGGCCCACCCCCAGGTCCAGGTGAATGCGCACCTCGGGATGGGAGAGGGCAGCGCCCAGGCCAGGTTCGTCAAAAGGCACCGGCGCTCCCTGGAAGACGCACGTATCCTGAAGGTGCAGCGTGATTCTGGTCTCCTCTAGCTCCGCCCCGCTCCGACCGGCCGCCGTCAGCACCCGCCCCCAGTTGGGGTCGCCGCCGTGCAGCGCCGCCTTCACCAGAGGGGAGCCCGCCACCGTGCGGGCGGCCCGGCGGGCGTCGTCCACGCTGGCGGCGCCCTCCACCCGCACTTCGATGAGCTTAGTAGCGCCCTCGCCATCGCGGGCCAGCCTGCGGGCCAGGGCTGTACACACCTCCCGCACCGCCGCCTGGAACGCCGGGGCGGCCGGGTGGCCGTGCTCGATGTGGTCGCCGCCGCCGCCCGCCAGGATAACTGCCATGTCATTGGTACTGGTATCGCCGTCCACCGTGATCATGTTGAAGGAGGCGTCCACAGCCTCACGCAGCGTCTCCACGAGGACGGCGCCCGCCACCGGCGCGTCGGTGGTGAGGAAGGCCAGCATTGTAGCCATCTGGGGATGGATCATGCCCGAGCCCTTGGCGCAGCCCCCCACAGTGTACTCCACATCCCCGTAGGCGAAACGCACCGCTACCTGCTTAGCTACCGTATCGGTGGTCATGATGGCGTGGGCGAAGGAATCGCCGCCGTCCTCGGTCGGCTGGATGCGGGGCAGTGCAGCTCGGATGCGATCCATGGGCAGGGGCCAGCCGGTGACCCCGGTGCTGGCGACGATGACGTCAGTCGCAGGGATCTCCAGGCGGTTCGCCGCCAGCTTAGCCATCTCCACGGCGTCGCGCATGCCCTGCTGGCCGGTCAGGCAGTTGGCGTTGCCGCTGTTGACGATGACGGCCCGGGCGCGGCCGTCGGCCAGGTGCCGCTGGGTCAGCAGGAGAGGGGCCGCCTTCACCCGATTGGTGGTGTAGACGGCGGCCGCGGCGCAGGGAGTCGGGGCACAAAGCAGGGCCAGGTCCGGCCGCTCGGCGGCGGAGGGCTTGATGCCCGCGCTGGTGGCACCCGCCAGGAAGCCCCGGGCGCTGGTGACGCCGCCGTCAGAAAGGTGGATGAAGCTTGAACTCATGGAGCTCAGGGATACGGGGCGAGCTGCTGGAGGCCGGCCGTCTCCGGAAAGCCCAGCATGATGTTCATGCACTGGATGCCCTGGCCTGCCGCACCCTTTACCAGGTTGTCCAGGCAGCTCACCACGATCAATCGGCCGGCGCGCTCGTCCAGGGCAGGGTGGATCAGGCAGAAGTTGTTGCCCAGGGTGTGCTTAGTACTGGGCGGCGCCTCTACCACGGCGGTAAAGGGCTCGCCCCGGTAGAAGTCGCGGTAGATGGTGCGGAGCTCCTCCTTGGCCCGCTCCCCGCCGGGCAGGGCGCCCTCCCGCAGCCGGGCATAGCAGGCGCTGAGGATGCCCCGGGTCATGGGGACTACATGAGGCAAGAAGGTGACAGTGGGCGCCGGCGCCTCGCAGAGGAGGGAGAGCTCCTGGACGATCTCGGGCAGGTGCCGGTGGCCGTCCAGGCCGTAGGCGCGCACGCCCTCGTTAGCCTCGGCGTAGTGCGAGTTCAGGCCCAGGGTGCGTCCTGCCCCGGAGACCCCCGACTTGCTGTCCACGATGATGTCGGGCTCGATGAGGCCGGCCTTCACCGCCGGGGCCAGGGCGAGGATGGCCGAGGTGGGGTAACAGCCCGCCACCGCTATCAGCCGGGACTCCGCGATCTCCTGACGATGCAGTTCGGGCAGCCCGTATACGGCCTTGCCCAGGAGCTCGGGCGCCGGGTGCTCCGCCTTGTACCAGCGGGTGTACTCGTCAGGGCAGTGCAGGCGGAAGTCGGCGCTCAGGTCGATGACCGGCAGGCCCCGCTCGATGTAGGGCAGAAGGGCCTTGGCGCTGACGGCGTGGGGGAGGGCGGCCAGCACCAGGTCCACGTCGTCCAGCTCCTCCTGGATTCGCACATCGGCCGGCCGAAGGTGAGGGAACACCTCGCGCAGGGGCTTGCCCACCTCCTCGATGCTGGCGACGGAGGCCAGCTCCACCTCGGGATGCTGGCACAGCAGACGCGCCAGCTCTGCCCCTACGTAGCCGGTAGCGCCGATGATGCCTGCTCGAATCAAGGGGCCCTTCCTGAAGTCGTCGATGTCCCAGTATACAAGGGGCCGATTCAGGCGGGCAAGGACGGCCCCCGCCGAGCCGCTCTCGCTGGAGGGTGCCCGTCGGAGGCCTGGTGC
>JBAUEL010000099.1:0-3707 GCA_049678585.1 Dehalococcoidia bacterium | reverse complement strand
CTGGCGCGTAGGCCGCGGGTCTTGGGGTCTGCTGATAAACCACTCTGTGCGGTCACCCTGAGCGAAGCGAAGGGTCTCCATGAAGCAGATTCTTCGCTGTGCTCAGAATGACGAGGTCAACGCAAGGGCCTTTTTCAACAGCCTCTCTAGAGGCTGGATGCTGCAAGGCAGGGGACGGGGATGAGGCCGCTGGAAGGCGTGCGGATCATCGACATGACCGTGGCGGTGGCCGGGCCCATCGCCGGGCAGGTGCTGGGCGATATGGGGGCAGAGGTCATCAGGGTGGAGCCGCCGTTCGGGCGGGCCCTGGCCGGTCTGCACGTAGCGCCCCCACGCGAGGGCGCGCCCGACCGCCCCTACAACCGCATCCTCCTCTACAATGACTTCAACCGCAGCAAGCTGGGTCTCACTCTGGACCTGACGAAGGAGAAGGGTCGGGAGACGCTGCTGAGGCTGGTGGCGATCAGCGGCCTGGTCATCGAGAACATGTCGCCGCGGGTGCTGCCCGGCCTGCGGCTCGACTATCCGCATCTGCGGGAGGCCAGAGAGGATATCATCCTGGTGTCCATGCCTGCCTTCGGCGCCACGGGCCCCCTGCGCGAGCGCACCGCCTACGGCCCCGGCATCGACGCCATGAGCGGGCTGTCGTGGCTTACCGGCTACCCGGACCGGGGGCCCCTGAAGCCCGGCAACTACTACTGCGATCAGAACGCCGGGCTGCTGGCGGCCTTCGCGGCGCTGGCTGCCCTGAGCTACCGGCGGCGCAGTGGGCGGGGGCAGCACGTCGAGCTGTCCATGCTGGAGGGCGAACTCCAGCTCGTCGGCGAGGCCCTACTGGACTACGCGATGAACGGGCGTGTGCAGGGGCGCACGGGCAACCGGTACCCCTACATGGCTCCCCACGGGGCCTACCCCTGCGCTGGCGACGACCGCTGGCTGGCCATCGCGGTGGGGAGTGACAGGGAGTGGCAGGCTCTCTGCGAGGTCATGGGTCGGCCGGAGCTGGGGTGTGACCAGCGCTTCGCCGACGTGGTGAGCCGGGTGCGCCACCGAGAAGAGGTGAACGCGCTGGTGGCCGCCTGGACGCGCAGCCAGGAGCATGGCGAGGCGCAGCGGCGGCTCCAGGAGGCGGGCGTGCCGGCGGGAGCCGCCCTCACCGCCTCTGAGCTTTTCGAGGACCCGCAGCTCCGGGCACGGCGCTACTTTCAGACCATCGAGCACCCGGAGGCCGGGGCAATGCCCCACGGCCAGGTGGCCTGGCGGCTCTCGGCGACGCCCTCGCCGCCGGAGCGGCCCGCCCCTTGCTTCGGGCAGCACAACGACTATGTGCTGAGGGAGTTGCTGGGCATGTCGGATGCGGAGGTGGCAGAATTGGCAGAGGACGGGGTCATCGCCTGCGAGCCGCTGGAGGAGGCCCGGGATGCCCCTTAACAAGCCGTGGCAGACCTTCGACGCGGCGCGTGCGAGGGAGATCGCGCCGGTCACCGGCGTGTATGAGCTCGCAGACGAGCAGGGCGCGGTCATCTACATCGGCTATGCGGGCGGGCGAGAGCCCTTCGGCATGCGGGGGCGCATCCAGCGTCACTTCTCGCCGGAGGAGGCGAACCCGGTCATCCGCGGGCGGGTGCGGCGCTTCCGTTGCGAGGTGAACGCGCAGTACCTGACCCGGCACGTCGAGTTGCTCACCCGCCATCGCGACGAGCACCGGCGCCTGCCTGAGGGCAACGAAGCGCCGGGCGAGGTGATCCCGCGCCTGGGTCGGTTCCGGACGGCGCCGGAGGAGGCGAGCGAGCGCTGAGGGGGTGTCATCGATGGACCTGAAGCTTTCGGACGAGCAGAAGATCATCACCCAGACGGTGCGCCGCTACATCCAGGAGGAGATCGTGCCCCTGGAGTCGGAGCTGGACCCCGACGCCTACGAGCTGCCGCGGGAGGAGTTCGACCGGCTGGCCGCCAAGGTCAAGGAGATGGGGTTCTACGGCCTGGGCATACCGCCGGAGTTCGGGGGGCCGGACATCGACCTGGTGACCCGCTGCCTCATGGAGGAGGAGATGTCGCAGCACCGGGCAGGCCTGTACTCGCCCGCCTACGGGACCTTCGGCGGGGCGGGCCTGGCGCAGCTCTACGTAGCCAACGAGCAGCAGAAAGAGAATTACCTGTATCCGATGCTGCGGGGCGAGAAGCACGGCTTCTTCGCCCTGACCGAGCCGTCGGGAGGCTCAGACCCTGCCCGCGCCATCCAGACCCGCGCCGTCCGCGACGGCGACGAGTGGGTCATCAACGGCTCCAAGATCTTCATCTCGGGCGCCGACCGGGCGGACTTCGGGCTGGTGTTCGCCCGCACCGACCCGGCTAAGGGTCGCCAGGGCATCACCTGCTTCATCGTGGACACGGACACGCCGGGCTTCAACGTGCGTCGCATCGTGCATACACTGCGCTCGGCCCTCTACGCCACGGAGCTCCAGTTCGAGGACATGCGCGTCCCCCATGAGAACATCCTCGGGGAGGAGGGCATGGGCTTCTATATCGCCAACGAGGCCCTCACGCGGAACCGCATCCCCTACTCGGCGGGATGCGTGGGGGTAGCGGTGGCGGCGCAGCGGATGGCCATCGCCTATGCGCGGCAGCGCGAGACCTTTGGAGAGCTGCTGGCGCGGCGGCAGGCCATCCAGTGGATGATCGTGGACAGTGAGATTGACATAACGACAGCGCGCTGGCTGGTGCTGTCCGCCGCCCAGAAGTCCGAGAGCGGCGACCCCTTCCGCTTCGAGGCGGCCATGGCCAAACTGGTGGCGACCGAGGGGGCGGGAAGGGTGGTGGACCGGTCCATCCAGGTCCACGGCGGGTACGGGATCACCAAGGACCTGCCCCTGGAGCGCTGGTATCGAGAGCTACGCATCCGGCGCATCGGCGAGGGACCCTCCGAGATCCAGCGCATCATCATGGCCCGCGACCTGCTGTACTAGGGGGACACGTGGAAGAGGAAAGGCCTCGCAGCCACTGGCGGATGGTGAGCCTTCTGGCCCCGGTGATCATCCTGGGCGTGGTCATCCTCCTCATCTTGGTGGTGGACCTGACCACCGACAGCGGCAGCGCCACCGAGCCGCTGGCCTTCGGCACGCCCATTCCCACCGGCACGCGCGGCCCCTCGCCGACGCCCGGCCCGACCTTCACGCCCACTCCGATCCCCACACCGGCACCTGCCCCGCCCGGCGCGGAGGAGCGCGACGCTACCCGCAAAGCGGACCTGGAGGACCTCCGCGACGCTCTGGAGGAGTATCGGGATGAGCACGACTCCTATCCGGAGACGGGGGGCAGCATTCAGACCCTTTGCGTGTACGAGGAGATCGACGCGGGCTGCAAGCTGGAGGAGTTCCTGGACCCGCTACCCATCGACCCGCTCGGCGACCGTCACGAGGACGGCTACTGGTATGCGTCGGACGGGGAGAGCTTCGTGGTGATCAGCCAGTACGAGGCCGCGCCGCCTCCCGCCGAGGCGCGCTGCGAGGAGACGCCCGACCGCGAAGACATCCGCTACTTCTACTGCCTGACCGGGCCGTAGGAGGACGCGGAGAAGGCCTATCCCGCGCCGCCGGCACGCTGGGCGCCCCCGTGACGCGGCGAGCATGGCTGCAGTCGCTGCAACGTTCTGTCTGCGCATTCCAGCCTGCCGGGATGATAGTCCTGTTGTCACCAGACACAGGAGG
>JBAUEL010000098.1:0-22568 GCA_049678585.1 Dehalococcoidia bacterium | reverse complement strand
CCCCAACGTCGTCCCTATCCTCTCTCTAGAGGCCGCCGACGGCCGCACCGTCATCTTCGGCGAGCTGATGATCTGGAAGACCCGGCGCAACCTGGAGGCAAACCCCCGCGTCTGCGTGACCGTGATCTCCCCGGCTTTGCAGGGGTGGATCATCAAAGGCGACTTCCTGGAGTTCCAGCCTGGCGGCCCCCACTTCGACCACATCATGGCCTCTGACACCTTCCGCTACAATGCCTACGCAGGCATCCGTAGCGCTGGCGTCATCCGGGTGCGGGAGGTGGAGGACTCCTTCGTTCTCTCCCAGGCCGGCCTTCTCGCCGATATGCTCCGCTCGCGCTGGGCCGCCCGCCGCCTTCGCCGACGCGACTGCGGGGTCGCCCTCCCGGCGCCCGTGCGGGAGAAGTTCGGTCGCCTGCGGGCAGCCAAGCTCCTGGCCTACCTCGCCCCGGACGGCTACCCAGTGGCGGTGCCGGCTTTATCCCTGGTCCCCGCCGGCCGGGGGAGCCTTGTCCTGGCGGGCCGCTCGGCTGGCCCGGCCCTGGCCGGCCTGCGCCCGGGCGTCAAGGTGGCCGTTTCGGTGCTCACCTTCGAGCCGCTGGCGTATCAGGTCAAAGGCGAGTTTCTGGGCACGGAGCGCAGCCTGGGGCGGCCCGTGGGCCTGATCCGCATCGACGAGGTGTACAGCGCTTCTCCTCCTCTGCCGGGCAAGCGCCTCGCCTAGCGGGTGCTAGGGAATCCTGGCATCGGAAGTACAGGGGGCAGAGTGCCTGTCGGGGCCTGGGGATCTCCCCCCAGAATGAAATATCCTCGCCGCCGGAGGCGGGGTGCCACCTGGCCGAGGCGGGGACAGGCTTTTCCCCATCCTGCTAGGCGGCGAGCTGCTGGCCTTCGCCTTGCTGCCTCGCGTAGGGAGGCGGAGACCTCTCCAGGATCTCGCGAACCCTCCCGGTGTCCCAGAGCGCCTTGAAGGCGTCGACCACCTCCGGGTCGAATTTCTGACCCCGTTCGGCCAGGATGAGCTCCACGGCCAGCTCCGCGGGCCCTGCGTCCTTGTACGGGCGCCGGCTGGTCAGCACATCGAACGTATCGGCGACCGCTACGATCCGCGCGAACGTGGGTATCTCTTCCCCTTTCAGGCGATCGGGGTAACCTGACCCGTCCCACCGCTCGTGGTGTGAGCGAACCACCTGCCTTGCCGCCTCGTAGAATGCGCCTGTCCCCAGGATCTCCTCCCCATAGATAGGGTGCATCTTCATGGTCTGCCATTCGTCCTCCGAAAGCTCGCCCGCCTTGAGCAGGATCGAGTCGGGGATGCGGAGCTTCCCCAGGTCGTGCATGACCGAGGCGAGGCCGAGGGCTTTCTGGTCTCCCTCGCTGAGGCCGAGCCTCTCGCCAATGGCCTCACAGTATGCCTTGATGCGCTGCAGGTGCTGGCCGGTGAAGGGATCGCGTGCCTCGGCGGCGTGAGCGAGCCGCACGATCGCGCCAAGGTGAGACTCGCTCAGCTCGGTGTTGAGCAGCGCCACCTTGATCACCGGCGCGATCTGGTTGCCGATGGTGGTGAGGAGCCCCAGGTCGGCTTCGTCGAACGCGCTAGGTTCTGTGGACGCTACCCCCAGCAGCCCCAACAGATCATCCTGAAAGCGCAGCGGCACTATCGCTGCCGAGATCAACCCGCCCGCCCTGAGCACCTCCCGCTCCTCCAGGCTGATGGTCTCCTCCTTCCACAGGTCCTCGATGGCATAGGGATGGTCAAGCGCAGCGAAGAAGTTCCGGACAATCTCGTTCTCGATCGGCGGCCGTACATCCCGCCACTTCCGCAGAAGGTGCAGGGGCCCCCGGGAGTAGGCGCTGCGCAGATAGGGCATCCGACCGGTGGGGTCGTATGTGTCCACAGTCACACTGTGGTAGCCGGTGACGTTAGAGATCCGCTTCGCCACCGCCTCCATCCTCTCTTGGAACGGCCCTTCCGCCAGGAGCAGTCCCGCCACGTCCGCCAGGGCGGTCAACTCGTCGCGCTGTCGCTTCGCGGTGATGAAGTTCTCGGCGTTCTGTATGGCGCCGGCCACCAGGCGGGAAACCGAGCGGGCCAGGGCGTGATCGGGAGGGGCCGCTTCCCCGCTCAGCCCGTACATCTCCAGCACCGCCTGCCTGTCGGGTGCCAGCGTCACGGGTGAGCACTGGAGCCAGAGCCCTTCCGGGAAGCTGCTCCTGAAGCGAGCTGGCACCTCTTCGCTCTCCGCCACACGTTCCACCGTGATGATGCGCTGTTCGAGGGCTGCCCAGCCCGGCGGGCCCTCCTCCGCCCGCAACGGCTCGCGCTCCTGGACGCTTCGGAGGCGCCCCTCCAGGTCCTGGTCTGTGAAGTACCACGCCAGAACTCGCGTCGTCTCCTGCTCGGTCGAGCGAACCACGCAGCCCCGTAGGTTGAGGGCCTCACAGATTGCCGCAGACACGCCGGTAAGCTTCTCTTCAGGATGGGAGTCCTGGCCTATGACTTCGCCGATGTGATAGAAGAGGCGCTGAACGACAAGCGTATCCCTTTCCGTCCTGCCAGTTTGCTCAAGCGTTTTCCGCTGGTACAAGGCTGTGTCGGCGGCTGCTAGGAGGGCATGGGAAGTGGTACCATCTCGCGGATAGGAGGCCACCCCCCAGCTAAAGCTCAGGAAGAGCCCCGGCCAGCGCTTGCCCAGCTTCTCCACCACCACCGAGGTCGCCTCTGCCAGCTTCGCGGCTACCGAGTCGGCCCCCTCGGCACCCGTCTCCGGAAGGATCAGGCAGAACTCGTCGCCCCCGTAGCGGGCCAGGATGTCGGCTGCACGTGTCTCACGCTGGAGGCCGGCGGCCACGGTTTGCAGGATCGCATCGCCAGCGAGATGGCCGTAGCGGTCGTTGACGACCTTGAACTGGTCCAGGTCCAGAATGATCACCGAGAGAGGCCGGCGATAGCGCCGCGCCCGGGCCACTTCCTCGTCCAGGCGCGTGAGGAGATAGCCGTGGTTGTACAGCCCCGTGAGCGAGTCCCGGGAAGAAAGGACCTGAAGCTGGCTCACCACCCCCTCTAGCTGGCGGGCATACGTCCGCTCCAGGCGAGCCTGCGTCCAGCGCGAGTATGCCCCAAGACCAAACACAGCTAGGCCAAGCAAACAACCCGCAACGACTGTAATAATGAGCTGAGACGGCAGCGGGACCCGGTCGTGAAGCACCTGCCAGACCACGAAGCCCGCCCAGAGGACAACCGCCAGCAGGCGCGCAGGCCATATCACGCGCCGGGAGCGCTCTATAACGGCCGTACGTTCCTCCCGGAAACCTTTCAGCTCCTGCAGCGTCTGGGCCGGCGAGCAAGGCATTGCCGGGGTGTCCGGCAGCGGCGTATAGTCGCAGGCTGGGGGGTCGGTGGCAGGGAGCGGCCTAGCGGCAGCCGGCCTGCGCCGGGCCGCCGATGATGCCTGGGGTCGCCTGGAGCGTCGTCTGGCCATCCCATGTATTTATCGGCCCGATGCGGAAAGGTTCTACACTTTCCGCCGCATAAGCGGCTTTCCCGGGCCGATAGGGCTTCTGCTCCCCGGCGTGCCGGCGGATGCGCTCCTCTCGCGAGGCCAGCCTGGCCTTCTCTCTGCCCTCCCGCACCTGCGCAGCGAAGAACTCCTCTATCTCGTCGGCAGCACCTGAGCTACATTTGAAATGGAGCACTCTCCGGCGGATAATGGGCGGCGCAGCCTCATCGTTGCCGCCAGAGGGCCCCGTCTCCGGACAAGCGAGCTGATGTGAGGAGCGATTGTGGACAGGCTTGCCGAACTCGACCCCATCTTCCACCCGAAAACCGTGGCCGTGGTCGGCGCATCCGCGGATGAGAATAAGTTTGGCAGCCGCTTCCTGAGGGCCCTCATGGACTTCGGCTTCAAGGGAAAGATCTTCCCTGTCAACCGGAGGGGAGACCAGGTCTTCGGCCTGAAGATCTATCCGAGCGTCAGAGACATCCCCGAGCCCGTTGACCTGGCCGATGTCATGGTGCCCGCAGCGTTCGTCCCCGGGGTCCTGGAGGACTGCCTTGCCAAGGGGGTCAAGGGCGCCCAGATCTTCACCTCCGGCTTCGCCGAGACCGGGGAAGACGAAGGAAGGGCTCTCGAAAGGAAGTTACAGGCCATCGCCCGGAGAGGCATCCGGCTGATCGGCCCCAACTGCTTCGGCGTCTACTGCCCCAGCAGCGGTCACACCCTCCTGCCGGGCGGCGACTTCCCCAGGGAGAGCGGCCCCGTCGCCTTCATCACCCAGAGCGGCGGCTATGCCGTCGAGTTCGCCAGACTGGCCAGGGGACACGGGATCCGATTCAGCAAGGTCATAAGCTATGGCAACGCCTGCGACCTGAATGAGGCCGACTTCCTGGAATACGTGGCCCAGGATGACGAAACCAGGATCGTGACCATGTACCTGGAGGGGCCCCGCGGGGGAAGGCGCTTCATGCGGCTCGTCGCCGAGGTGGCCCGCAAGAAGCCGGTGATAATCTGGAAGGCAGGTCTTACCGGGGCGGGCGCGAGAGCGGTTCGCTCGCACACTGCTTCCCTCGCTGGCGAGGAGACTATCTGGCAGGCCCTCTTCAAGCAGACCGCTGCCATCAGGGTGAGAAGCCTTCAGGAGTTGGCCGATACCACGACCGCCTTCCTCAACCTCCCCTCTACCACCGGTCGGCGCGTCGCCGTCATCGGAGGAGGAGGAGGAGTAAGCGTTGCCGCCGCCGACGCCTGCGATCAGGTCGGGCTGGAGGTCCCCCCATTCCCCCACCACATCCAGCAGAAGCTGAGGGGAATCCTGCCCCCGGCCGGGACCAGCATCAGAAACCCCGTGGATATCGGCGCCCCTATCGTGCTCCCGGAGGTCTTCAGAAAGACGCTGGAGAGCGCCGCTTCTGCCGATTGCGTCGATACCGTCATTGCCACCCAGGCTCTGCACTATGTCCTCGCTGGCACGCTCGGCCCTCACCCTGCCGCAAGGAGAAAATTCCTTGACGCCTTGATTGAGATCCCCGCGCAGATCAGGGACAGGTTTGGGAAGCCCGTGGTCATCGTCCTGCCCATAGGAGGCGACGAGCCGGAGATGCTGGACGCCGAGAAGGGCAGGCGTGAGGTCCGGGACTTCTATCTCAACGTGAACATCCCCACCTATCCAACCCTGGAGAGAGCGACCAGGGCCGTGGCCAACGTGGCCCACTACTACGAGAACGCCGCTCGCCTACCCTGAGAAACCCCCGCGCGGAAGAGACTGGCATTCGGCAGGCCGTGGCACCACGCCAGCTTGGAGTAGTGCTTTGTCAGCTTGGTCCAAGGTAGGTATCTGGACGCTCCAACCAGTCTCGCAGGGCATCCCGTTGAACTAGCGGCTGGAGTAACTCACCGAAGGCCGATCGCTCTAGGGAGTCGACAGGCGGGAGTACAACGCGTTTGGTGAATGCTCCGGTTTGTGCCTCGTATGCATAGACATGTTCGTGCAGCTCCGAGTGCCACTCCACCCGGTAGCCTCGCCTGCGAACGCCTGGGCTTCCAGGCCGAAGAAACTCTCTGACGGCGAATAGCTCTGAACCCGTCCTTTGGACGACCCCCTCGTCTCTCAAAGGATTCCGTACTAAGACCCTAAGCTTGGTCGGCTTGTGCTCCTGAGCCCACTCGCCGGACTCAAGGAACATGGACACTGGACTTCCCAAATCAGGCGTTATCTCGCCCCACGTATCGTAGGGTACGGCCCTCGGTCCCTCTGGCCCTAGGTAGTACACCTGATAGAGGCCCCCTATGGTTGGCTCATCCCTGCCGCGCATGAGCGAGCAGACAAAGAGGTGTGCGAAGAGGGCTCTTATGGCCAAGCCGCGTTCGCTATATGAAGTCAGTTTTGCGAGCTTGCCTGCTGAGTCCTCCTTCAGGGCCCTATCCCGGATGTCGGCCGCAGCTCCAATTACTGCCAGATCGTCTTCAACGATTCTGTGGGACCACGGATCGCAATCAAGGTGTACCAGCTTCACGCGCGGCACCACCAGGTCTCCCGTTGCGCTCGGCTCCTTGACGTGAAGTGCGAGAAGCAACTGCACCTGGGGACCGGCCAACTTTTTCGCCTCGGCGCACTGGTACAAGCCTGATAGCACATCAAGGGTGCGGTCTCGGTCCAGAAACCACTCTGGGGCCTTTGCGTAGTCTGACGCTGCGAGCCGCCGAAGCAGCCTCACTGCGCTCAGCGCCCCGTTGCTGAAGCCTACTAGTATCTCATTTGACAACGGGAAGACTTTTTGACAGACATCCCGGCGGTCGGCTAGCTCGCCGTTCCTCATGCGTACGAGACGGCTATCCGCGACCATGAAAGCGGCGTAAGGAGTCGCAAAGCCAGCGACCAGCGTCATCCCTTAGTCTTCCAATCGCTCTCGCTGCGTCGTTCGCCAGGTCGAACTGAAATCCTGATGCTCAGTAACGTACAGGCACCTGCCACTGGATATACTTCCGGCGGGAGGAAAAGTCAATGGGTATCGAGGATGAAAACGGCCTAGGGTTCGCTGTCGGCTATGACATTCGTCGCACCTCTATCACCAGAGACGAGAACGTTCACCCCAGACGCAGCGGCAAGTGGTATCCTGTCAATCGGGATCAGTGACCCCAGGCCTGCGCGAACCCGCCCACGACCAGGGGAAGGACTGATGGCGGACGAGGAAACCCCCGCCGATTGGCAGCCAGAGGTTGAGGAAACCCAGCGACGCCGCCGGCTCGCCGCCGAGATGGGTGGCGAGGAGGCCGTAGCCAGGCACCACGCCGCCGGCAAGCTGACGGTGCGCGAGCGGATCGAGCGGCTGCTGGACCCCGGCTCGTTCCAGGAGTTGGGATCGCTGGCAGGCAGCGCGGAGTACAGAGACGGCGAGCTCGTCTCCTTCCGGCCTGCAAACTTCGTCATGGGCATCGGCGCGATCGACGGCCGTCGGGTCGTGATAGGTGGAGAGGACTTCACCGTGCGCGGCGGCGCCGCCGACGCCAGCGTGGGCGGCAAGTCCCTCTTCGCCGGCAAGATAGCGGACGAGTGGCGCCTGCCCCTGGTCCGCCTCATCGACGGCACCGGCGGGAGTGTCCGCACGCTGGAGCAGATGGGCCGCACCTACATCCCGGACAATCCCGGTTGGCCAACCATGGCGAAGCTTCTGGGTAAGGTCCCGGTCATCGGTGCGGCCATGGGGTCGGTGGCAGGGTTGCCCGCTGCCAAGGCCGTACTGGCGCACTGGACCATCATGGTCAAGGACACCAGCCAGATCTTCGTGGCCGGGCCGCCGGTGGTGCGCCGTGGCCTGGGAGAACAGGTGACCAAGGAGGTCCTGGGCGGCTACCAGGTCCACGCCTACAAGAGCGGCGTCGTCGACAACGTGGCCGAGGACGAGGAGGACTGCTTCCACCAGATCCGCCGCTTCCTCTCCTACCTCCCCAGCAACGTCTGGCAGGCGCCACCCCGCACCGAACCCAGCGACGACCCCAACCGGCGCGACGAGGCCCTGCTCTCCATCATCCCCCGGAACCGGCGCCGCCCGTATGACGTGCGCAAGCTCTTGAACCTCATCGTGGACCGGGACTCCCTCTTTGAGATCAGCCCGTACTACGGGTGCTCCCTGGTCACGGCCTTCGCCCGCCTGAACGGCTACCCCGTGGCTGTCATGGCCAACGACCCCATGCACCTGGGGGGAGCCCTGGACGCCGCAGCCTCCGAGAAGCTCATGCGCTTCGTCGACCTCTGCGACACCTTCCACCTGCCGGTGGTGAACCTCGTCGACCAGCCCGGCTTCATGGTGGGCTCCGCCGCCGAAGAGCAGGGCACCATCCGCAAAGGGGCCCGGGCCCTCTGCGCCGTGGAGGAATCGACGGTCCCCTGGGTCGCGGTGCTCGTCCGCAAGTGCTACGGCGTCGCCGGGGGAGGTCATGGCCGCCACGGCAGGCTGAACCTGCGCTACGCATGGCCCTCCGCCGAGTGGGGCTCCCTCCCCGTAGAGGGCGGCGTCGAGGCCGCCTACCGTCGGGAGATCGAGGCGGCGCCGGACCCTGAGGAGAAACGCCGCGAGCTGGAGGAGAAGCTCATCCAGCTCCGCTCCCCCTTCCGCACGGCCGAGGCCTTCGGGGTGGAGGAGATGATCGACCCCAGGGACACCCGTCCGCTCCTCTGCCAGTTCGTCGAGATCGCGCAGGAGTTGGTGCGGACCGAGCTCGGTCCGAAGTGGCGGTTCGGCATGCGGCCGTAGCCCCCGGAGCGCTGCCCATTGGGGGTCATCAGAAAGGACCAATCATGGTATCAGAAGGAACACCCGAGAGTACGCCGATCACGGAGATCCGCACGCGAGGGCCTCTGGCGGAGCCCCGCGAGGTCGCTCCGCGCACCATCTTCTTCCCTTACTTCGGCAACGTCATCGCCTTGCTCACCGATGAGGGCGTCGTCCTCGTCGACGCCTCCAACTACGCGAGCGGCCGCGACATTCTCCAGGAGCTGCGGAAACGTACCGACCTCCCCATCCACACCATCGTCTACACCCATGGACACCTCGACCACGTGCCCGGTGCCAGTCACTTCATCGACGATGCTAAGGAACGCGGCCACCCTCGCCCTCGCGTCATCGGCCACCATCGCGTCATCGACCGGCTGCACCGCTACGACCGCATGGCTTCCCAGATACGGTTCATCAGCGCCATTCAGTGGGGCGCGCCGGTGGATGCTGTCGCCAGCGCGTCTCGGCAGACGTTCGTCTATCCCGATGTCACCTACGAGGACCGCATCACCATCCAGGTCGGCGGCGAGCCCTTCGAGCTCGTACACGCCACCGGCGAGACCGACGACATCACCTGGGTGTGGGCGCCTCAGCGCAACCTCGTCTGCGCCGGCGACATCTTCCTCTGGTCATGCCCGAACGTTGGCAACCCCTGGAAGGTGCAGCGCTACGCCGAGGGCTGGGCCGAGGGGCTTGAGGCCATCGCCGCCGTCCACCCCGCCTTGCTCCTTCCCGGCCACGGACCGCCCATCGAGGGCGAGGAGCCGGTGCAAACCGCTCTCCTAGATACCGCCCGCTACCTCCGTTCCATCCACGACCAGGTGGTAGAGCGCATGAACCAGGGCCAGTGGCTGGAGAATATCCTCCGTGAGGTAGAGCCTCCGGCCGATCTGGTCGACAAGCCCTACCTCCAGCCCATCTACGGTCACCCCAAGTTCATCGTCCATGGTGTCTGGCGTCAGTATGGCGGCTGGTACGACGGCAACCCTGCCAACTTCCTCGCTGCGGCCACCGCTGACCAGGCCGTCGAGATCGTCAAGCTGTCTGGTGCTGATAGTCTCCTGGCTCGTGCCCGCGAGCTTCAGGCTGCTGGCAACCTGCCCCTGGCCTGCCATCTGGTGGACTGGGTGCGCAAGGCGGAGCCTCAGAACCGCGAGGCCTGGCAGCTCTGGCGCGACCTCTTCCAGGCCCGCGCCGAAACGGAAGGGAACATGATGGCCCGCAACACCTTCCGCGGGGCTGTCCGCCAGGCTGAACGTCACCTGGGCTGACCCTACGTCGCGTAACTGCCCATCTTGTTGCGTCCGGTCCCTTCGGCCAGCCGTTTCGGTCCATGTGGCCTTTGTCAGTGTCTCCGGCTACGCGGCAACATACCCGATGGTGGCCTTCGAAACATTCGATCACATGGGCCAGCGATACTGGCCTTGGAGCCTCATGGAGGTGAGACATGCCGGCAAGGAGCACCGGTTCGAGAGGCGAGCCGAGCAGCGCAAAGGGGCGCCCCTGGGCTGACGCCTATCGCGACAAGTGGAAGTGGGACAAGGTCACGTGGGGCAGCCACTCCGTGGACTGCTACCCCGGCGGCTGCCCGTTTCGGGTCTACGTCCGCGACGGGAAGATCGTCCGGGAGGAGCAGGCTGGCGTCTTCCACGCCATCGAGAAGGGCATCCCGGACATGAACCCCATGGGCTGCCAGAAGGGGGCCTGCTGGGGTTGCCTCCACTACACCCAGGACCGTGTCACCCACCCCCTCAAGCGAGCCGGGGAGCGCGGCGAGGGGAAGTGGAAGCGCGTCTCCTGGGATGAGGCCCTCACCGACATCGCCGACGCCATGCTCGACGCCATCCAGGACCAGGGGCCCGAGTCCATCCTCATCCCCTTCACGCCGGAGGTGGGTGCGACGCCGGCGCGGTTTTTCGGATCGTTTATCGGAGCAGCCACCACCGACGGCAACGCCGAGTTTCAGGACTTCAGCCCAGGCTTCCACCTCACCTGGGGCAAGTTCGACCCCGCCTCCTCCATGGATGACTGGTTCCTGGCGGAGCTGACGCTGATCTGGCACGCGAATCCGGTCTACACCAACATCCAGTGGTACCACTATCTCGCCGAGTCTCGCTACAACGGGGGCGAGCTGATCACCGTCGCACCCGACTACAGCCCCTCTGCCATCCACGCCGACTACCACCTGCCGGTCCGCATCGGGACCGATGCGGCGCTGGCCCTCTCGATGTGCAAGGTGATCATTGATGCAGGCCTCTACAACCGCCGTTTCGTCCAGGAGCAGACCGACCTGCCCCTGCTGGTGCGCAGCGACAACGGTCGCTTCCTTCGCGGCAGCGAGATGGTAGAGGGGGAGCGGGACGACCAGTTCTACTGGCTGGACAGCAAGTCCGGACAGGTGGTTCCGGCGCCGCGAGGCACCCTCGCCCTGGGCGACGTTGACCCTGTGCTGGAGGGCCGAGCCACCGTCACCCTGGCCGATGGCAGCCAGGTAGAGGTCCAGCCGGTCTTCGAGCGTCTGAGGAAACGCCTCAAGAAATATGAGCCGGAGGCGGCCGCCCGCATCTGCCGGGTCCACCCGAGCCTCATCCGCGCCGTGGCCCGCAAGATCGCCACCAGGCGGACCAAGTTCTTCGTCGGCTGGAACTCCGGCAAGTACTACCACGGCGACCTGATGGAGCGGTCCATGGCCCTGCTGCTGGCTCTCACTGGCAACTGGGGGAAGAAGGGCACCGGCACCCGCTCCTGGGCCATCTTCGGGTTCGACGGCACCGCCTTCGCTTTTCGCAAGGGGCAGCCGGGTCAGGAGGCCGCCCGCGAATTGCAGCGACAGTTGCTCGGCATGCGCCGCCTCCTGATGCAGGACGACCCCACCATGACGCTGGAGATGGCCATCAACCGAGCCGCCTCCTTCCCTGCTGCGGCGCGCCTTGGCGGCTTCGGCGGCATGTTCCCTCCCGCCTTCCTCTGGTACTACCAGTTCGGCTTCCGTGACCGCTGGAACCGCAAGGACTGGGCCGACCCCTCCATGAAACGCTCCTTCGGTGAGTACTTGGAGGAGGCGCTGGACAAGGGCTGGTGGGATAACACCCGGGCCAAGGTGTGGCGAGATGTTACACCTCGGGTGTTCATCGAGGCCGGCGGCAACGTGCTGCGACGTCACCGCGGCGGCCAGGAGATGCTTCTCAAGCACCTGTGGCCTAAGTTGAAGATGATCGTCTCCATTGACTACCGCATCAGCACCACCGGCCTCTACTCGGACTACATCCTGCCCGCTGCCCAGCACTACGAGAAGTTCGGTACCAGCATGCCGTCCGCCCACCACCTCAACACCGTGCTCATCGAACCGGCCGTGGACCCGCCGGACGATGCCAAGACGGACCGGCAGATCGGTATCATGATCCTGGAGAAGCTGGTTGAGGGGGCCAAGGCTCGCGGAATAAAGGAGTTCATCGACCGCACAGGAGAACCGATCCCCGTGGAGGGCTTGGTGGACGAGTACACGCTGGGCGGCTATCTCCGGGACGACGAGCGCGCCTTTGACGAGGGCATCCGCGACAACGCCGCTTATGGCATCCTTCCGCCTGGCACCAGCCTGGAGACGCTGCGCCAGAAGGGAGTGGTTCGCGCGACCGCCTGGGGCACCGTTGGTCACGGACTGGCGCAGGCCTCTACCATCCGGCCCGACGAGACCCACAACCCCTTCCGCTGGCACACCGAGGACAAGGTGCCCTACCCGACGCTCACCCGTCGCGCCCAGTTCTACATCGACCACGAGTGGTTCCTGGAGGCGGGTGAGGAACTGCCCGTCCACAAGGAGACGCCCAAGCAGGGCGGCGACCGTGAGTTCCTCCTCACCAGCGGCCACAACCGCTGGAGCATCCACTCCATGAACATGACCAACAACATCATCATGAACACTCACCGCGGCACCCCCTTCATGTTCATGAACGACGAGGATGCAGCGAAGAAAGGCATCAAGGACAATGAGGAGGTGCGCGTCGTCAACGACGCGGGCTCCATGCTCATCCCCGTGAAGATCTCGCCGTCGGTCCGCCCAGGCCAGGTCATCGTCTACAACGGCTTCGAACCCTACATGCACCGCGACTGGTACAGCCAGGCCGACATCGAACCGGGCATCGTCAAGTGGCTGGGCATGGCCGCGGGCTACGGCCACCTGCAGTACCGGCCCCTCGCATGGCAGCCTATCCCGACCGACCGCGGTGTGGCCGTGGACGTTGAACGCCTGACCCGGAGAAGGGCCCGCCGGAAGTGAGGGCCGTCGCAGCAGGAATATGGAAGGGACAGAGCCATGACAGACGGAACCAAAGCCATGACCTCACGGCGCCAGCTCGCCTGGGTCTTCGACCTCAACAAGTGCATCGGCTGCCAGACCTGCTCCGTCGCCTGCAAAGTGCTCTGGACGCAGGACGAAGGCACCGACCACATGTGGTGGATGACCGTCAACACCCAGCCCGGACGGGGGACTCCCCGCGACTGGGAGACCATGGGTGGCGGCTACAGGAACGGCAGGCCTGTCCGCGGCAAGCTGCCGACGCCCGAGCAGTTCGGCGGCGGCTGGGACTACAACTACGACGAGGTCCTAAGAGGCGGCAAGGGCCGCAGTGTCTTCTTGCAGAAGGTGGCCGGCAGCAAGACCTGGGGCCCCAACTGGGACGAGGACGAGGGCGGTGGCGAATTCCCCAACGCCTACTTCTTCTATCTCCCCCGACTCTGTAACCACTGCACAAACCCCGTGTGCGTGGAAGCCTGCCCCAACAACGCCCTGTTCAAGCGGGAGGAGGACGGCCTGGTCCTCCGCGACGAGGACCGCTGCCGCGGCGAGCAGGACTGCGCCCGGGCCTGCCCGTACAAGAAGATCTACTTCAACGCCGTGCGCAACGTGAGCCAGCACTGCATCGGCTGCTTCCCGCGCATCGAGCAGGGTGTCGCCCCTGCCTGCGTGCGCCAGTGTCCCGGCCGCGGCGCCTGGATCGGGTTCCTGGACGATCAGTACGGGCCCGTGGCGCGGCTGGTGTCTAAGTTCAAGGTGGCGCTGCCGCTGCACCCCGAGTTCGGCACACAGCCCAACGTGTACTATGTGCCGCCGCTCGCTCCTGCGCCGCTCAACCGCGACGGCAGCCCCAACGAGAACGCATCCCGCATCCCACCCGAGTACCTGGAGTCCCTCTTCGGGTCGGCCGTCCACGGGGTGCTGGATACGCTCAGGACGGAGATGGAGAGGCGCCGCAGGGGTGAGCCCTCAGAGCTGATGGACATCCTCATCATGTACGAGTGGAAGGAGGCCCTCGGCCCCTTCGCCAGGGACCCGGCGGAGATCGTTTGGAAGTAACGGAGGCGGTTCGGGCCGCACGTACATGTCAGTCACCACATTAGGTCAATTCCGGCTTCGAATAGAGGGGAACGACCGCTTCCCTTCTGCCAGCTCTCGGTGTAACATGCCCCCAACGCGTTTGAATGCGTTGAGGTGGAAGAGGCCTCCGTCGTTCAGCTCAAGCTTGAAAGGAGGGACCCGGTGAAGCGAAAGCTCTCCATAGGTTTCATAGCAGCGGCGGCCGTGGTGGTGGCGTTGCTGGTTGCGAGCGCGCCGCCCTTCAGCCCGCCGAGTGCACAGGGAGCCGCTACCGTTGTCGCGACCGTGCCATCGGGTGGCGTTTTTCCCGATAGCGTTGCAGTGAACCCCGCTGCCAGCCTGGTCTACGTGACTAACGCCAACACCGGAGACCTCTCGGTCCTCAGCGGGCAGCCACCCTTCGCGGCGGCGACGCTGCCCATAGCCGTCGGTGGGATCCCCCACGGCGTGGCCTACAACTCGAACGGCAACGCCGTCTTCGTGGCCGATGTCGCGGGCAACGTTATCATGCCCTACCTGGGTGTGGCCCCCTTCGCCGTGCTGGGTCCCCCCATGCCTACGGGGACTGCCCCCATAGGTGTGGCCGCCAACCCCAACAACAACCGCATCTACGTGACCGATCAGAACCAGCCCGACGTGCTGGCCTTCGACGGGACGGCTCCCGGCTTTGCCTTCGTGGCCGCCCTGCCGCAGCCGCCGTGCGCGCCCGGCTTTCCGGCGGGCAGCCAGCCCACGGGCGTGGCCGTCAACCCCACAACCAACCAGATCTATGTGACCGAGCCCGCTGCCAACCAGCTCTGGGTGATGGACGGAGCTGCTCCCTGGGGCTGCCTGCCCCCCATAACCGTTGGGAACGCGCCCCAGGGGGTGGCCTACAACGCCGCCAACAACCAGATCTACGTCGCCAACGCAGGCAGCAATGACGTCACGGTCATAGACGCGAACACCTTGGCCGTGCTGAACCCCAGCCTGGCCGTGGGGAATCACCCTGACGGCGTGGCCGTCAACCCCGCGACCAATCGCGTCTACGTGACCAACCTGGGCGGGAACAGCGTCTCAGTCATCGACGGGGCCACCGACACGGTTGTGGAGACCGTGCCTGTGGGGTCCGCACCTGGGGGCCTGGCCGTTGACCCCACCACCAACCGCATCTTCGTGGCCAACTCCAACGACAACACGGTGTCGGTGATAGAGGACGCGCCAGCGGCACCGCCCCCACCACCGCCTCCTCCGCCACCACCGCCGGGCGGCATGGAGCAGGTCGCCCTCCAGGGTGGCACCTGCAACCCTGTTGCCAGCACCTATCCTGACGCTACGCCCATCGCCACCATTGATGGGGCAGTCGCTCCGCCGGCTCTCCTGGAGAGCCTGTGGCAGTTTGCCGGGGTCACCTGGCTGGGGTACTCGCCTCAGTTCCCTGCAGCGAGTAACCTGACGCAGATGGACCGCCTGGACGTGGTCTTCATCTGCATTAGTGGCTCGGGGCCTGGTGCTGCTACATTCACCCGGCCGGTGGTGTGAGGGTGCTCTGGCCAGCGCGACGCGGCCAGAGCCTGAGCAGCCTGGATTTCCACTACGAGGGGGCGGTTCTGAGGGCCGCCCCCTCTCACTTCCCATGAGCAGGCTGACGGCAGGTGTGGGCACGTCTTGCCGTGGAGGTGGATCCGGGAGGTATCCGCCAAGGCTGGCCCAAACAGCTCAGCGTGTCAAGGCTCCGGATACCGATGTAGTCCCCAAAGCCGCCAATCGCACGGTACCAAGGCCGGTCCGCGCGGTTGTCGCCTACCTGGCCCCCGTGCGAGCAGGGCGGCCGAGGTTTGCCGCTGCGGGCAGGCGCGAGGGCTGGCGCCACAGCGCGGGAAGTACTCCCAAGTCACTTCCCAAGAAGGCACGCCCTCTCCAGAGCACCTACCTGCCGCCGGTCCCGAGGTCAGCCTGCGGCAAAGCCGGGGGACTCCACTCCCGGCTCCGATCATTGTGAGAAGGCAGCCGCCTGCTGACGAACGAGTTCCACGAGGTTGCCAAGTGCGATGTTCACATCAACGAGGTGCAACCCCCACGTGGGCCCCAGCACCTGTTCCACGACCCACCTCTTGTCACCGGCGATATTCGTGGTGTCAACCTGCAGCCAGTCGGTCCCGCCGGAGCTTTCGCAGTGAGCGGTGTAGAGCCCGGGGTAGGCCAGCCACGGCGTGGGTGCGGAGGGTGATCCGATCAAGTCGCTGCCAAACACCCCGGGGAGTGGAGTGCCCGCGAAGTAGGGCTCTAGTGGGCCTGTTCCCCCTGAAAGCGAGGCCGGGTTGACGCACAGCGCCTGTAGATTCCCATTGGTTTGCAGCCCCGAACTGGGGCCGACCCCCACCCGGCCAAACGAGCTGTCGGGCGGCGGCGCCTCGTTGAAGCTCGAGTAGGCCACGACACAGCCCGTTTGATCGGCAGACCGACAGGCGGGAACGTTCTGGAAGTCACCGCCCACATCCTGACCCGCGGCGACCGTCACGTTGCCCCCGATCAGCAGCGCCGAGACAAGCCGACGAAGCACGTCCGGGTTGGGGTCGATCTCGGACGCGATCAGTTGGGTCAACATCCCCGTTCCCTGAGAGTGGCCGATGAGGACAACCCCCCGGTCCTGGTTGTAATGGGCGAGGTAGTCCTGCCAGGCCGAGAGTACGTCGCCGTAGGCCAGTTCGCGGGCGGCCGGCGTGACCTCACCCGGTCTGCCGATTCTCGAAAGGGTGAGCTGGCGGTAGATTGGGGCGTAGACCTTGCATACTTGCGAGAAGCGGGCCGCCTGCTGGATGGCGACTGTCCTCTGTGCCGGGTCGATCTCCAGGTTGGCGTTCACAGTTTGCTGCTCACTGACCGTCGGATACACGTAGAAGCAGTCGATCGGCGGGTCCTCTGCTGGAGCCGCTTCCTCAATGGTGCTCGAGCCGTCGGCAGACACCACCGTGGTCGTAAGATCGCCCTCGCAGGGGTTGTCGGCGAGCCCGGGACGGCACAACCAGACCGTGTCCGACGCCGCCGCTTCTGGAGACGCGGTCGCGGAGGGCACCTCGGTTGCTGAGGGGGAAGCGGTGGTTGAGGGGGACGAACTGCCGCATGAGATGCCGACGACGGTGATCAGACACAGGGCGACGCCGACCAGGATCCCTCGCCCGGCTCGTCGCCTGGTGCTTCCCATGCCAAAGCGAAAGCCCGTCCGCCAGTACCTGCCTGATCCCATCATTGCGCCGACCTCCTTGTGCGAACACCATCGTGACGCACCGGACGCCCTCGACGATCTTGGCCGGGTACGACCGGGCAGTCGATTATCAAGACAAGTCTACGCGAACGTTGTCCGCACGGCAGTATGTGGGTGGTGTCCGCATCTGTCAAGGCAGTGTCTGTAGCGGTCCACGGCATCCGCCGAGGACGAGTACCGGCGCATCGTAGCCTGTGGGGGCCAAGAATCTCATCCGAATCTGACTGATTGACCGAAGACGGCGTCCGCGCGAGCCTTACCGCATCCGTCTTGAAGGAGGCCGCGCCTTGTTCACCTACCTTCGGCTCGCCTGCTGCTTCCTACGCAGCATCGTACGCCCGCGGTGCGACGTCGCCCTGGAGAACCTCGCCCTGCGGCAGCAGCTCGTGGTGCTCACGCGCTCGCCCCGACGACCGCGCCTCACGCCCGCGGACCGCCTGTTCTGGTCGTGGCCGTGGCTCTCGCGGATCTGGTCGCCCTGGCGCTCCGCGCTCGTCCTCGTCCAGCCCGACACCGTAGTCCGCTGGCACCGGGGCGCCTGGCGGCTGACGCTGCCGACGGTGTGGGCGGCTACCGCTGGTCCTGCTCAGCGGGCTGCCAGAAGCGCCAACCGTTGATGGGGTGGCCGCTTATGGCTCTGGCCGCGGCGCTGAGTGAGGCGTAGCGGCTGCCTCCGTACTGGACGGCCCTTCCGCTAGGGAGGTCTTTCGCTTCGACGATGGTGGCGGTGCGGGTCTCGCCCTTGAACCTCCCCTGCAGGGTGGTGCCCACGGGCGGCAGCTCTCGGGCTATCTTCTTGCGGTGGCGCTTGGTGGTCATGAAGTTCCTCCTTCCCCAAGCAATGTGGTCCTGCTGACTTACGGGCATTCCCTGACGCCGTCGAGCGACACACATCACTCACATTCGGGAGGAAGTCAAGGGGCTGATGCCGAACCACTGCATATGCAGCGGAAAGTGGGGGGGTAGCCGTGAAGCCGTAGAGCATCTGCCTATCACACAGAGGGTCGGACACCACCGCTCGCGAACCGATGGCCTGTGCCCTTAACCAGGCGCAAGCACGGCTCAGAGTGTGAGCGCCACAGATACGGATGGAGTTTTGTCACCCCACAGCGTGGCGAACGCTGTGCTACAACGCGTCGTGGGCTCAACGGCCATCCTGCCTATGTAGGCCGGGTCTCTGCTGAAGGTCTGGCATGCGCTGACATCTTGCCAATCAATCTGGTCAACAGCGCTTGAGATAGCACGGTCCGCGACCACGCCACCGCGGCCCGACGCAAGGCCTGTCCTGGCGTGTCGGGGCCGGAACTGTACCCGCTTGTCGAGATAGATCGTACCGAGCAGCCCCAAGCCTTGCTTGTGGGTTATCGGTCAGATGTTCTACACTTGGTGCGCAGTAGACCGTTCGATGTGCTCTATGCCATGTTCTCTGCGAGATACCTACGCGTATGAGCAGCGCTGATGGGCGCGCTGGAAGGGGACTCTTCTCACGACGATCCGCCCTGCGAGTACCACTGGGCGGCTGCTTGGCGTACGAGAGAATGGATGGCTTATTGGCGCCGCCCATGCTATGTAACTACGTACAATAGGGAGTCTACCGATGACACCTGCGGTGACGATCTCCAAGAGCGAAGTCGACGCTGTCATCTTCGATTTGGACGGAGTCGTGACCAAGACTGCGACCGTCCATGCCGCGGCCTGGAAGCGGCTATTCGACGAATACCTCGACGAGCGGGCGGCCCGCGAGGGCACCCGTTTTCGATCCTTCGACGCCGACGCCGACTACCGCCGCTATGTGGACGGCAAACCCCGCTACGACGGCGTGGCAAGCTTTCTGAGATCCCGCGGTATTTCCCTTGCCTACGGGGAACCAGGCGATCCGCCGGATAGGGACACGGTCTGCGGGCTCGGCAATCGCAAGAATTCGTATTTCCAAGAACACCTGACGAAACACGGCGTGAACGTTTATGAATCGACTGTCGATCTCGTTCGCGATCTGCGAGCCAAGGGCGTGAAGACGGCGATCTTCTCTGCCAGCAAGAACTGCGAAGCAGTCCTGAGGGCCGCGAACGTTGCCAAGTTTTTCGATGCCAAGGTCGATGGCGTGGATGCGGAGCGACTCCGGCTCCCGGGCAAACCGCACCCGGCGGTGCTTCTGGAGGCTGCCAAGCGTCTTGGCGTCGTTCCCCAGCGCGCCGTAATCGTTGAGGATGCGATCGCGGGCGTTCAGGCCGGCCGCGATGGCCATTTCGGCCTGGTGATCGGAGTGAACAGGTCCGGCGAGACCGGTGTACTGAAGCAGAACGGCGCGGATGTCGAGGTCTCAGATCTCAATGAAGTCATCGTAGCCGGCGACTGATGCGCCGCGGAGACCAAAGTGTACAGCCCGCCTTCGGCCCTGTACCAGACGGACGGCATTCGTCGGCGACCAGTCGCCGACAGCGTCACCGTCTCTGCTAATCACTGTAGCGTCCTGACGCCGGTTGTCGATGGCACCCGCGAGCTGACTCTGTTGGACGAGATAGGCACTGCGGTGTAGCATCTCAGCAGCCTGTGCACTGCACGCCTCCTCGATCTGCTGGTCGCCGGACCTGAACGGGAGCCCCTATGAACGGATGGTCATTGATCTACGAGGGCTTCGACCCCTGGCGGGAGCGGGATATCGAGGCCCTGCTGACCATCGGAAACGGCTATCTGGGCACGCGGGGTGCCGTCGAGGAGGGTACTCCCGCTTCGCGGCCCGCCACGTTCATTGCGGGCGTCTATGACGCTCCCCCGGGCGATGAGGCAACGCCGACGCTGTACGTCGCCCCCAACTGGCTGAACGTCCGTGTGTCGGTAGAAGGCGAGCCCCTAATGCTCAGCCGTGAGACCATGCTGGAGCACCGCAGGAGCCTGAACCTGAGGCAGGGCGTGCTGCACCGCGAGTGGCGGCACCGGGATTCCGACGGGAGGATCACGCGCCTGACCACCCTTCGCTTCGCCTCCCTCGCCGACCGTCACCTCCTGTTTCACCGAATCGAGGTCATGCCTGAGAACTACTCAGGGCTCGTATCGTTAGAGGTGCGCCTCGATGGGGCGGTTGGTCGTCGCTCGCGGACGGCTCCTGAGGGTGCGCAGAGCGAGACGCTAGCGGTGGCGAGGACTGCCACCAGCGGCATCTCCATCGCCATCGCTGAATACGATGCCCTGCGCGCCTCCGCCGATAAGGTCGCCGCCGAGTGCACGGTCAGCAAGGAGGCGCAGGGCGTTGAGGTGACCTGGCAGTGGAAGGCTACCGTGGGCCAGGTCTACACGCTTGACCGAAGCGTGGTCGTCTATACCTCGCGTGATGTCGCTGACCCGGCGGAGGCTGCGGCGAAGCACCTGCGCGAGGTGAAGACGCAGGATGCAAACGGCCTGCTGGCCGCGCACGCCGAGGCGTGGGCGCGGCGCTGGGACACCGCCGACATCGAGATCGACGGCGACGAGGAGGCGCAACTGGCCCTCCGTTTTGGCTTGTACCACCTGATGATCGCGGGCAACCCAGATGATGAGCGGGTTTCCATCGGTGCCCGCACGCTCTCGGGGAGGGCCTATCGGGGACATGTCTTCTGGGACACGGACATCTTCGTGCTCCCCTTCTTCGTATTCACCCATCCGCCGACGGCGCGGGCCATGCTCATGTACCGGTATCATACGTTGCCTGCGGCGCGGCGCGAGGCTGAGCAACATGGTTGTCGAGGAGCGCTTTACGCCTGGGAATCAGCGATCACCGGCGTGGAGACTGCTCCACGGGAAGCCACGCTGCCGAGCGGAGATACCATCCCCATCCTGACGGGCGAGTACGAGGACCACATCTCCGCAGACGTTCCCTACGCTGTCTGGCAGTACTGGCGAGCCACCGATGATACCGGTTTCTTCACGCAGGCCGGCGCCGAGATCATGCTGGAGTGCGCCCGCTTCTGGGCGAGCAGGGCGGAGGCGGACGCTGAGAACCGCTACCATATCCGGCGGGTCATCGGGCCGGATGAGTACCACGAGATAGTAGACGACAACGCCTACACGAACGGAATGGCCCGCTGGACGCTGGAGCGGGGAGTGGAGACTATGGACTGGCTCAGTCGGAACGCTCCACAGCGCCTGGCCGATCTTGCGGAGCGGATGAACCTAGCGCCCCAGGAGCCGGAGGAATGGAGGCATATCGCCGCGGGGCTGGTTACGCAGTTCGACCCCGCTACAAGGCTATTCGAGCAGTTCGCGGGCTACTTTGCCCTCGACCACATGGACATCTCTCCATATGAGGGCCGACTGGTAGCCCTGGATATGCTGCTCGGCGGCGAACGTATCAGCCGCTCACAGGTTATCAAGCAAGCCGATGTCTTGATGCTCCTGCACCTGCTCGCCGATGGGTTCGACCGCGAGACACTGGAGGCGAATTTCCGGTATTATGAACCAAGGACGGGGCACGGAAGCTCGCTGAGCCCGGCCATCCACGCGCTGCTGGCGGCGCGGCTGGCAGATACGACACTGGTTCAGCGCTACTTCGATGAGTCCATTCGCATCGATCTAGGGGACCAGATCGGCAGTGCGGCCGGGGGCATTCACGGCGCCACGCACGGCGGGCTCTGGCAGGCGGTCGTTTTCGGCGTCGCTGGCATGAAGGTCCGTGAGGACGGTATGTCCTTCGACCCTCACCTCCTGCCGGAGTGGCGACGCCTGCGGTTTTCGGTCCTTTGGCGAGGCCGACGACTCAGGGTGTTGATGACGCCGCGGCGCATGGAGGTGATGCTCGAGGGGAAGGAAGGAATGAGTCTGCAGGTGGGCGATGGCCCGTCCCTGCCGATCGAGCCTGGCCGACGCTACCGGGCCCTTCTGAGGCGGGGACGGTGGAGCGCTCTGGAGGAGGAGCGAGGCTAGCGAGGGATGCTGCCATGACACGGCAAGGAAGTCGTCTGATCGTGGTGCCGCTAGATGGTTCCCGGGCTGCGGCCGCAGCCCTGAGCGCGGCACGGACTCTCTCCCATCCCACGGGAACAGTGCTTCACGCCCTCCACGTGTCCCGGCGTCGGCTGCCTCCAGACCAACTCCCGGCGGCGCTGGGCATGCCCCCGGACCACCTCTCTGACGTGATCCTGGACCAGGCCGTGGGACAACCCGAGCAGGAGATCCCGCGGACCGCGTCGGTCCTGGGGGCGGAGCTAATCGTCATCACTACGCACGGTAGCACCCATGACCTCGCGCGGGTGGCCGGCCACGTGACCCTTTCGGTTATCCAGGGGGCATCGTGTCCGGTGTTGGTAATCCGTACCGCACTCGGCCCAGCCGGAGCGGAGAAGCTCAGCCGTGCACGTCGCATCCTTGTCCCGCTAGACGGTTCGCCGGAATCTACCGCATGCGTGGGGCACGCTGCGGAGCTCGCCCGGTGGAACGACGCGGAGCTTTGCTTCCTCCACGTGGCGACCGTGGCGCGCAAAGTTTCCGGGGGAGGGGCTATGCTCTCGGCGCCTCGTTACCTTGACCAGCCCTATCTCGAAATGGAGGCCTGGAGTGAGGAATTCATGGCACGCTGCCTGTGTTTTGAGCGAGAGGCGCGGCTGGATGTGCGGCCGCACCTCTTCTTGAGCCGCGGCGAGCCGGCCACCGAGATCGTGCGCTTCGCCACCGAGCACGCTTGTGACCTCATCGCGGCGGCCTGGGGCGGC
>JBAUEL010000097.1:0-17113 GCA_049678585.1 Dehalococcoidia bacterium | reverse complement strand
CTCCTACTGAGGCCATCCCCCGCCGATATGCCTCAGGGCAGATGCCGTCTGCCTGACTCTCCTAGGCTTGCCCTTTTGATCTTTGATCGATCAGATCGATCAACAATTCCAAAACTGCTTCCTAGCTTCGATCCGCAATTGTAGTTTCGAACATTCGTTTGCCTCGTTTTTGTTTTTGATCGTTTTCTTGATCCTCAGCTATCCGGCAACGGCGCGCTGAAGCGGCGCAGCGATAGCCGACTTCTCTGAGAATTCCCCGACAAACCCCTTGACAATGGCCTGTGTGCGAGGAATACTACCTCCTGACCGAGGCACGTTACCAATCGCATATGGCCGCTGGCGCAACCGGCAATGGGAGGTTGCACAGCGATGATGGAGATCGATGCCCAGATCAAGAAAGCGCAAGAGCGCGTGAAGAAGCTCAATGAGCGCAAAGCGCGAGTGGAAGCGCAAGCCGAGCTAGCGCGGAGAAAGGCCGAGCTAACCCAGGCAGTCCACAAGGCCGTCAAAGAAGCCCTCAACGGCCTCAAGCTGGACATCCCGCCAGAAGGCTTTGCCTTCTACGTCCACAAGGGCGAGAACGGCGGCCTGCTGCTCGACGTGAAGATCGGCAGCGGCTCGGCCAACAACAAGAAGTCGATCAGCGCCCTTGGCCCCACCGGTTTCATCCTGCCGGATGGCACGAAAGCCAGCTCCGCCGCCGGTGTCCTAGACCACTTCGGCTATCCCCACAAGGGCGACAGCTCGGCGCGGCTCATCCTGAGGTTTGCGAGAGAGAATCCTGACAAGGCGGAAGGCGTCACAGTCCAGATCGGCAAAGAGAAGGTTCCCCTGACAGAGGCGGTCAAGCGAATCTAGATAGACTCAGCGCCAGCGGCCAGATGGAGAGAAACCGCTGAGATCACTTAGCGGTTTTCTCTTGCCTCGCGGGATTGACAAGATAAGCGAGTGCGAGGGAAGCTATAGCCGGATCGGATGGCGCTGGCTTACTCTTCACCCCGTCATGCTACCGGAGCCTGCGCCCTCCGGTCTCTATCATGTTTGAGGCAATCGACAGGGTGCGCTTTCTCCTCTTCGAGGTCCTACCGTATTGTGTCTCTGAGACAGCGCGGATCACCAGAGACGTAGTCGGTGGCGCTTCTTCTGAGGCCGGTATCAGGGTGGCCCTCATGCTCCCCGCTGTGTATCTGCTGGTCAGGCTAGTCCTGCGGCTGCTCAAGGTCCTGCTGGTCGCGGGCGCCTTTGCCTTAGGGGTCTACCTGTATGCTACGGTTTAAGTGCTCGCCAAGCTGCGTTCTGGGGCCACTGGGGAACACTTAACGGGATGCTAGAAAGGAGGAAATCGACAGCGCATCGAATCTACGCTCAGGCTGAGAACGACATAATCGAGCACTTGAATGGGGTTCAAGAGGCCGTGGGTTCGAATCCCACCGCCCCGACCACCACATGTTTTCAATCTGTTTTTCCTCCTGCCCAGGTTCTGGCCATCCTCGTCGGGTGGAGAGCGACCACCTGATTCGGCATCACGATCAGGTCACGGTCCAGCCTCGCTCTGCACGCCCAGATCATGGCGTACTTGCGGGCGCGGGGGAGAAGGGACGTGAAAATAGCCAGTCGGAGCGACTCCTGATCTGCGCATCCGCCTGTGGCTAGAGATGGAGGGATCAGCCGAAAGGCCAAGCCCGGCTGAGGCCACATGCTCTTACCAGGGTGGTGGCAATAGGTTACCCCATGCGTCGTAGGAGACTGGCATCTCGTCGGTCACCACCCAGGACGCATCCTCATACTGGCCGACCAAGACCCAGGTATCGGCCTCCGAGAAGGTCAGGCCAAGGAGGTATATAGCCTCGAAGCCACGGTCCTCATACAGGATGGAGCAGTACATGCCGATGTCCGTGTTCGGGTCAGCCCAGGCACACTCGCCTGCGTACCACAGCTCATAGGATGCCAGGTACGCTCCGATGGCGTCCTCAGGACTCAAGTAGCCGAGGGGACCCCAGGGCTCTTCGCCGATGACCAGCCAGCTCCCGTCGCTCTGCACGCTCAGAAGAAGCCATGTATCAGGCTCGGAGAACGTCAAACCGAGAAGATAGACGCGCTTGGAGCTGAGATCCTCGGAGAGGACGGAGCAGTACATGCCGATGTCTGAGACAGAGTCGGCGAAGGCGCAGTCGCCCATGTAGGGCAGCCCATACGAGGCCCAATATGCTCCTATCGCGTCCTCAGGTGCCCAGTAGCCAATAGGCTGAGGCGGTGGTGATGGAGGGGGTGAGGGAGCCGTGGTAGGTTCGGGCGGTCGTGGAGTTGTGGCAGGCTGACGGGGCGGCACTATGAGCCCCAACTCATTGGCGAGGAGATTACTCTGCAACGCAGCCAGGTACTCTAGGCCCTCAAAGGACATCCAGTCCGGCAGGGATAGCATCGCCACAACCGTCAGGACATTGGACTGACGGAACCCGATAAAGCCAAGAATAACGGGCGGCTCGTTTGGCGACGCAACAATCTCTTCCGCGTTGAATAGGCAGCTCTCATGGCCGAGCATGGGGTCCGAGAGGTATTCGGGTTCGTAGAATTCAAAGCCGACAGCCGTTATGAACTCCCACATCGTGTCCAAGAACTCATCGCATCCAGAGGCGGCACCGGCGGCGCCCCGCTCGGTCTCGTAGAGGTCGATCTGAATGACGACGATGAACGGTGCCTCGCCGCTCCTGTCAGCGGCCTCGAAGTTGTCCAAGACGTGCCGCACACCACCCAGACGGCCATAGCTTTCGTAGAAGTCGAGCGCTGAGTCGGGGTCGAGATACCAGGAAGCCCTGTCCGCGTTGGTGAGGAAGTTCTCCTCGGTGAGGACGAAATCGGGCCCGATGTCAGAAGCAGAGAGCAGGGGGATGTCACCTCCGAAGAAACCATCCGGCAGCCCCCCAGGGCTGGGGATGACCACAGCTGTCGTCGCCTTGGCCTCCTCGATGAGGGTCAGGGCAAGGTCGACGGGACGGATGCGACCGGACGTCTCGAGGCCAAGCTCTTCGACGTAGTAGACAGCGGTGGGCACGCCAACGAGGTAGCCTCGCTCGTCGAAGGCGCCGCCGCCGCTATTGCCGGCGGCGATGCGTGCATCGGTCTTTATCCAGGCCTGTTTGCGTCCCTCGGAGGCCAGGAAGCCGCTGACGGAGCCCTTAGTCAGTTCGAGGGAGCCCTCGCCGATGGCCGGATAGCCCAGCACGGTCAGGGTGCCGCCGATTTCAAGGTCATCTGAGTCGCCTATCCTGACGGTCTTCAGGTCCAATGCCCCGGGATCGATATCGATGCCGTTCCTGTTGCGGGTGATCCGTATGATCGCCAGGTCAAGCTCCTCGTCCCAGGCAGCGAGCCCGCCGAAGTAGGTGAGGTCGGGGATGTCCTCCGGGGCCTCGGCCACGTAGAGGGCGATGTCGTCGTAGGTGCCCACCAGGTCGGGATCGACCACGTGGAAATTGGTCAGAATGAGGCCGCTCTCGTCCACTATTGTCCCCGAGCCGCTGGCGACAGGCTCAAAGTCCCGGCCGACGTATATCCCCGGCGCTACCATGACGATTGATTCAGATAGGCGTTCCACATCCAGGGTTGCCCTGGGCGTGGCGGTTTCGACGGGCGCTTGCGGCGGATTGGGTGCCTCCGTCGGTTCCCCTTTTCCACCGGAGCCGCCACAGGCTGTGCACAGCACGACTGCCATGGCGATGACTACTGGATAGGCGATGAATCTCCATCTGCGCATCTCACTACCTCTGTCCTGTACCTGCGTCGTCGGGCCGTAGGGAGCCCACGCTTGATGGCCGCCCCCGCAGGGGCTTGTCCGTTGTCTCTATCTTGTTGTTCGGCAGGGGCGGCGATTTCTAGACATCCCTCGGCAGGCATAGCCATCTGGCTCCTTAACCACTCTGGATCCGGAGAGAGCGGTAGGTCACTTCTAGCTCTGACCTGAGATCGGCAGGCAGACTCCCCGCTGGCGAACGCTGCAGCGCTGGCCTGGAGGCGAGCCAGGCACTCCTCACACAGATGCCCGCCGAGTTAGGGCGGCCCTTCAGGAGATCAGAGGACGGCACCCTTGGCGCTGTCGGAGACGATGCGCCGGTAGAGGTCGAGGAAACCACCTGTAGCCTTCGGGGACCGCGGCTTCCAGCGCTGCCTGCGCTCGGCCAGCTCGCCAGGTGCGACCAGCAGGTCGAGCCGCCGGGCAGGCACGTCGATCTCGACTAGGTCTCCGTCCTCCACCAGGGCGATGGGCCCGCCATCGGCGGCCTCGGGCGCCACATGGCCGATGCACGGCCCGCGCGTCGCCCCGGAGTACCGGCCGTCGGTGACCATGGCCACGGAGTCAGCCAGCCCCATGCCCACCAGCATCGCCGCAGGGATGGAGAGCTCCCGCATGCCCGGGCCGCCCCGGGGTCCCTCATAGCGGATGACCAGGACCGAGCCGGGCTGGACTTTCTTGCGCAGAAGGTGGTCGCGCACCTCCTCCTCCGAATCGAAGACCACCGCTGGCCCGCGGTGGACCAGCATCTGCGGACTGATGGCGCTCTGCTTCGCTACGGCGCCCTCAGGGGCCAGCGTGCCTCGCAGCACGGCGATGCCGCCCTCGGCGGCCAGCGGGTCGGAGCGGGGTCGAATTACCTTCGGGTCGCCGTTGCGGGCGCTGGCGATCTCCTCGGCGATAGTTCGCCCGCTGACCGTCGGACAGCGGGCACGGACGAGGGACCCCAGCTCCTTCAGCACCGTGCGCACGCCACCCGCCCGCTCAAAGTCCTCCATGAACAGGTCGGATGCGGGCTTGAACGTGGCCAGCAGGGGCGTGTCGCGACTCAGCCGCTCGAAGTCGTCCAGGCACAGCTCGAGGCCGGCGGCCTGCGCCAGGGCGAGAAGGTGCAGCACCATATTCGTGGAGCCGCCGACGGCTACGCCTGCCCGGATGGCGTTCTCCAGCGACTCCTTCGTCAGGATCTCCGGGAAGGTCCGCCCTTCCTCCACCAGCGCCATCGCCCTGCGGCCCGCCTCTCGCGCCAGGTCCAGGATACCCTGGCCTGTGGAGCGGACGGTGGCGTTGCCGGGCAGCGAAAGGCCCGCCGCCTCCACCACCACGGCCATGGTGTTGGCCGTGCCCATCATGTTGCAGATGCCGGCGGTATGGCAGGTGCGCTCCTCGATCTCGTACAGTTTCTCCTCCGAGATCCGTCCCGCCTTGAACCGGCCGATGGCCTCCTTCACGTCGCTGGTGCCGCGCGGACCGTCCGCAAAGGAGGCCTGCGGCATGTAGCCCCCGGTGAGGAAGACCGTCGGCAGGTTGCAGCGGGCGGCGGCTATCAGGAAGCCCGGCGTCACCTTGTCGCACGACGAGATCATGACGGCCCCCTGGAACCGGTGGGCCTTCAGCATGAGCTCCACGGAGAAGGCGATAACCTCGCGCGAGGGGAGGATGTAGTGCATGCCGGGCCCCTGGCAGATGCCGTCGCAGCTGGCGATGGTGTTGAACTCCACGGGCATGCCGCCGGCCTCCCGGATGCCCTCACGCACCTGCTCCGATAGCTGACGCAGGTGGGCATGGCCGGCGGCAAGCTCGCTCCAGGAGTTGACGATGGCCAGCAGGGGCTTGTGGAAGTCGGCGTCGGTGAAGCCCATGGGCCGGTAGAGGGCGCGGGCATACGTCGATTCAAGCCCCTCCAGCGGTGGGCGGGGCCTTCGCCGAGATCGACCCGTCATCAGCCCAGCCGTTCCTCTGCGCGGAGCCGCTCGTACTCCGCCCGGCGCTCCGTCAGATAGGTGGGGACGGGGACGTCCCACCAGCCCTGGGCGGGGCTTCCGGTGTAGGGATGCTCGCGGTTGACCAGGGCCTCCACCACCGCAGGCTTGCCCGAGGCGAAGGCCCGCTTGAGGGCCGGCTCGACTTCGTCGGCGCGGGAGATGCGCTCGCCGTAGGCGCCGAAGGCCCGCGCCACCTCAGCGAAGTTAGGGCTATAAGGGATACCCTCGGCATCCAGGAAGTCGGTGCTGAAGGCGCGGTCGAGGCCGTACACCTCCATCTGGAGGTCCTTGATGGAGACCCAGCCGCTGTTGTTGGCCACCACGATGACCACCGGCAGGTTGTACTGCACGACCGTGGCCAGCTCCTGCATGGTCATCATGAAGTCACCATCGCCGACGATGGCCACGACCTGCTTGTCAGGCTTGGCCAGCTTCGCGCCCAGGGCCGCGGGCAGGGAGAAGCCCATGGTCGAGAAGCCCCCCGTGGTGAGGTGGGTGCGGGGCTCGTAGAAGGGGAACTCCTGTAGGATCTGGGCCTGAGTGTTGCCGGAGGAGGAGACCACCACGGCATCGCGGTCCAGAAAGCGGCGGATACGCTTCAGCAGGGAGGAGATCATCATGGGCTCCCGGCTGTCGTCCGCCCAGCTCTCCACGTGGTCCAGCCACTCCTGGCGCACGCGCTGGATCTCTTGATAGTAGGCGGAGCCCTCGTACTGGCGGCGCGAATGGGCTGCCTGGAGGCAGGCCAGCAGGGCCCGCAGAGAGGACCTAGCATCGCCGACGATGCCCACCTCCACCGGGTAGTTCTTGCCGATCTCGCCCCCATCGATGTCGATGTGGACGAGCCTGGTGGGTGGGATACTGAAAGCCCTGCCCGGCAGATAGGAGGAGGCGGTCTCGTCGGCGAAGCGGCAGCCCACCGCCAGGAGCACGTCAGCGGTGGTGCAGAGATGAATGCCGCACGCCGTGCCCTTGGAGCCCGTGAGCCAGCCGTAGAGGGAATGGTCGTTGGGAAAGACGTCCTTCGCCTGAAAGGTCGTGACCACCGCGGCGCCCACCCACTCGGCGACCTCTCGTAGCTCCTCCCAGGCTTCCCCGGCGGCGATGCCACCACCCGCCAGGATGACCGGCCGCTGCGCCTGCGCCAGGAGTGCCGCGGCCCGCTCGATCTCTGCGGCATCCCCGGCGGGTCCTCCGGCGGGACGTCGCTGCACCGGGTCAGGCAGTTCAACCTCCACGCTCTCGCACTGCACATCCATGGGCAGGCTAATGAGCACGGGACCGCGGCGGCCCGTGAGCATCTCGCTGAAGGCGCGATGCAGGATAGAGGGGAGGGACGCCGCGTCGGTAGCCAGCCAGCATCGCTTGGTGATAGGGTCCAGGATGCGGGAGAAGCTGGAGTCCTGGCGCCGCTCGATCTCCTGGAGCACCCCCTTCCCGAACATGTGGGTGTGCGTATCGCCGGTGAGGACGAGGACGGTGGTGGAATCGACGTAGGCCGTGGCAACGCCGACGGCGGTGTTGATCGCCCCCGGCCCTATCGAGGTATAGACGGCCAGAGGGCGGCCGGCCATGCGGAAGTAGCCATCAGCGAGGTGGACGGCGCTCATCTCCTGTCGCACCTGGAGCATCCGGATGCGATCCTGGCGGGCCAGGAAGGCGTCGACCAGCCCCAGGCAGCCGTGCCCGGGGATACCCACGATGTACGGCACCCCCTCGCGGATCAGGTATTCCGCTACGATCTCGCCACCGGTCAGCCGCACGCGGCTCTGCTCCCTTCCCTAGCTAGCCGGTCACCTCGTCCAGATAGACCTCGCGGTGTTCCCGCGCCGACATGTGCGCGGCCAGCGAGAAGCGCAGGATCTCCCGCGCCTCCTCACCGGTCAGCGAGCACTCCCGGTCCTCGAGAATGGCGTCGATGAAATCGTGGATGCCGCGCACGAAGCTGCTGGCCCAGTCTGTCTCCAGGTCGTGGTACTCGGTGACCTCGCCCTGGCGATACAGCACCAGGGCGGGCCGCTCGAGCATGTGGCCGGAGCACTGGTTCACCCAGACCAGGCCCTCGCTGCCGGTGATCTCCACCCACTCGTCGTTCGCGTAGTAGTCGGACCGAACCACCAGGCGCGGATGCCCCACGGTCTCCCAGCAGCCGAACTTCGCCCCGTCGCGATACTTCCATATCAGCATGGCGGGGGCGTCCCAGTACATGCCCGGAGCCACCTCGGTCTTCTCGATCCAGCCGAACACCTTCTCCACCGCTCCCAGGAAGTACATAGCCATGGAGAACATATGATAGCCATGGTCAAAGATGGAAGGCCCACCACCGCAGCGCGCGTCGTCGACCCGCCACATCCAGGCATCCATGGGCACCGGCCAGCCGTACTCGGGGGAGCCGCCGATGACCTTAAGCCGAATAGACAGGGGCTCGCCGATGGCGCCCTCCTCGATGAGTTCCTTGGCCTTTACGGTCGGAGGGTAGTAGCGGAAGTTCTCCAGCACGCGCATCTTCCGGCCGGAGCGGGCAGCCGCTGCGATCATCGCGTCGGCCTCTGTCAGGTTGAGAGCCATGGGCTTCTGGACGGAGACGTGCTTGCCCGTCTCCAGGGAAGCGATGGTCATCTCTGCGTGCAGATGGTGGGGCGTGATCACCTCCACCATGTCGATGGCGCGGTCACTCAGCAGGTCCCGGTAGTCGGTGCAGTGCTTGGGAGCGCCCCACTCCTCCGCCCGGCCGCGTGCGACCTCCTCTCGTGCATCGCAGACGGCGTGCAGTTCGGCCTTGGGGTTGTCGCGATACCCCAGGGCGTGGAGGTCAGCGATGCGGCCCCCTCCGATGAAGGCGACCCGAAGCCTGCCCACGGTCGTTCTCCCCAGGACTCTTGGAGGCTACAGTGGGAACGCTACCCCAGCGCCTCAAGCGGGTCAAGAGGCCGTCACTAGCGCGATGTACGTCCGGCAGGGCAGGCGGCGGGCCGGCAGAGGGGTACCTGGGAGGCCTGGAGGATTCGTCGAGCGGGCTTCGGCCCGTTCGTTGCGCTCGGGGGCGGAGGATAGGGCTGACTGCGGCCTGGGTTGCTCTAGGCGGCTTCGGTGTCCTCGATTGCCGCTGAGCGCTTCAGGAACAGCCAGATGCCGGTGATGTCGCCGAGGGCGCCCACGCGAGGAACGGCGTTCACCAGTTCCCAGCCGTGAGCCTCGTGGGTGCGAAGGGAGCTGCGAAGCTTCTCGGTGAAGCGGCTGTCCGTGAACACGGATGAGCGCCCGACGTAGACGACCATGTGTCTGAACATGACTGGTACCCCCATCATAGGATCGGCAGGAGGATGGCCCGCCCGCAGGTGTGAGAGGGGGCAGGCCCGAGCCGGCGACGCATTTGGCAGCCGGCGGCGCCGGGGCCTTTTGATTGTCTTGAAAAAGAGCGGGGTTTGGGGCTCCCGGCGAATCTGCGGGAGCGGCAACTGGTTGATTGTTCCGCCCGCTGTGCGGCCGGCGAGGCGGGGGTGTGTGCAGGGTGTGCCGGACTTGTGACGAGCGCTCATCGTGGGAGATGGTAGGGGAGGGCAGGGAGAGCGCCAAGGGGTTGGTAGCACCGGGAGGAGGCAAGCAAGCAAACAGGCAAACAGGCAAACAGGGGGACGGGGAGTATCTGCAGCGGCGCCAAGAGATCAGGGGCGGCCTTGATGACCGCCCCCTCGTGGTGGAATTGCAGGCTGCCGCGTTCCCTTACGGCGGGTCGATGCAGCTCAGGCCGACCTGGGCGAGGACGGCGAGCACGTCATCCATGCTCACGGCGCCGTCCGGCGGAGCGGCGTCCCAGGGCGGGTTGGGCTCGGGGCTGGGGGAGCGGTCGTAGCAGAGCCCTTCCTTGTCGTTGGCGACAGTGTCTCCATCGATGTCACACGACTCCTTCACGCTTTCGTAGGCGACGCCGTTGGCGTTGGTGGTGCCGCCGTCGCCATCGTAGGTGCCGACGTAGAAGAGAACGGCGAGCACGTCGTCCATAGCGACGGCCTGGTTCTTGGGGCCGTTGGGGCTGGGGTCCGCGTAGGCGGGCACGGGCACGTCGTAGAAGTCGTACCAGGCGAGGGGGTCGTAGGGGCCGGTGGAGCCGGGCTTGGGGGCGGGGGCGCCCTCCAGTTCGTCGCCGTCCGAGCAGCCGTCGTCGTCGCAGTCGGCATTCTGGGGACAGGGATCGCAGGCGTCGCCCAGGCCATCGCCGTCGGCGTCTTCCTGCCCTGGGTTGGGGGTGTTGGGGCAATTGTCGCAGGCATCGCCCAGGCCATCGCCGTCAGCGTCCTCCTGGCCTGGGTTGGAGACGTCGGGGCAGTTGTCGCTGTCGCCACACAAGCCATCGCCGTCGATGTCGTTGTGGGGGTCGTTGGGGCAGGGGTCGCACGGATCTCCGACTCCGTCTGAGTCGGTATCCGTCTGATCTGGATTCGCGGCAGCCAGGCAGTTATCAACCTCTTGCCTGGATACGCCGACGTCTATCTCGTTTGAAGTGTCAGGCAGGAGAACGTCGTCTTGGTACCATCGATAGGAGTAGGTGATGGGGTCGTTATTCCTGTCGAAGCTGGCTGCTGCGTTGGCGACCAGCGAGTTGCCCACATGCTCAATCCACACCACAGGCTTTGTCGCCGCGTAGTCTGTGGTGAGCATCCAACTGCCGGACATAACGCTGTTGTAGTCCTGGACGTAGGTCTCATGGTCTATGTACGTGTTGGGAGGTTCGGGTTCCAGGGCATACCTGACCAGAGGAGAGGTGCGTCTGTATTCGACAGACGGCTTTGGGTAGCCTATGTAGCTATGCACCATGATATCTTCGAGTCCGAAGAATCTTGCGTTGTAAGGTGACTCGCTCTCCCACTGCAGGAACATGTGACCCAGAGGTATACCATGGCCCCATTCATGAGCATATATCCCTAGCGCGTACTTGCTTGAGTAGTCGTCAACATCCATGAAGCTGGCCGCCGGGGTTGAGCCCGTCCAGTCTGCCACCCACATAGACTCGCCGTCATATATCAGTGTCTCCGCAGCAAAATGCACGACGTGATAGTAATGTTGTGAATAATAGGCCCGGGCAAAGCTTCGCAGCTTGCCGGAATCTAGCTTTATCCACTCCTTGCCTCCGTATTCTCCAAGATAGGTAATCGGCCCGAAGGTATCAGCGTAGTTGACATCCTCCGGCTCATAGGTGAACTGGAAGTCTACTCCGTAGACGTCCTCGAAGTACGTCTCCAGGGCTTGTAGTCCAGTTGAGTCGGTAAGGGTGTAGGTAGCTCCGTCGTCCGTAGGTATTATCTCGTGGTAGGCGATATCGATGACGGCTGCGTTCTTGAAGTCATCTACGACTGCACCCCCTGTCGACCCTTCTCTGATAGAGAAGTACCGAGCGAACTCTCTACGCACAAGAGCATTCTCTGGATGACCGGCATAGATGTCCACAATTTCAGCTGAGTATCCTCTGTCTTGCATCCAGCTCAGGAGATCCTGGAGGTCCTGGTCTCCTCCGCTGCCTTGCACTTGATAGATGATTCTGTCTTGGTCAAGCTGACCGTCTTCGTCCCAATGGAATACATGCAGCATGTGTGGGCCTGGGTACTCTGGGACAATGCTAAACGTATGAGAGAAATAGTTCTCGATGTCCTCCCAGAACACTAGCTCATAGCCGAGCGTTCCTTCGTAGTCTATGGCGATTGTGGTAATGGGTACGGGGTCGAACACGCTCACTGTGATCGTCAACTCCTGGTTGGCAGTGGGAGGGTCGTGGAATACAACACCGATGTAGGGTTCATCTGGGCTCAGAGTGATCTCTGCCTCTGCCATCGTGCCGGTCTTACCGCCGCTCTCAGGGATGACCTCTACCCTGAAGGTGGAATCCATCGCGTCGGGAATCGGCTCTTGTTGAGCAGCAGCCGGCCATGCGCCAGGCGCGGCCATGACAGAGTCTGGGGTTGCGAGAGCTAGAACAGCAACGGTCACAAGAAGAAGCCAGAAGGGATGCTGTTTTCTAAGTGCCATTCTCGGCCACCATCGATTCTGCGCGCTGGCCGCTGCGCGTGTCGGCGGCTGGTGTCCGCGCGTTGAGCCAGAGGCAATCGTTCGAATAACAGCAATTTGCCGCCTGTATTCATTGTAACGCCCCATGTCAAGAGCTTTGCTGGGGAGAACCAGCTACGACGATGGTGAGTGCCTGCGTTGGCCGTCGGCGGTGTGCTAGGATGGGCTGGAGATGGACCAGTCGCGCATCCGCAACTTCTGCATCATCGCGCACATCGACCACGGGAAGTCGACGCTGGCCGACCGTCTCCTGGAGCGCACGGGGACGATCGAGAGGGTCAGGGGTCAAGGGGCAGGGGCGAAGGTGGTGGAGCAGGTGCTGGACAGCATGGAGCTGGAGAGGGAGAAGGGGGTGACCATCAAGGCGAAGGCGGTGCGCATGCGCTACGGTGCCCAGGACGGCCGGGAGTACGAGCTGAACCTTATCGACACGCCGGGGCACGTGGACTTCACGTACGAGGTGTCGCGCAGCCTGGCGGCCTGCGAGGGGGCGGTGCTGGTGGTGGACGCGGTCCAGGGGATCCAGGCTCAGACTCTGGCGAACGTGTACATGGCCCTGGAGCACAGCCTTACGCTCATTCCCGTGGTCAACAAGATCGACCTGCCCAATGCGCAGCCCCAGCGGGTGGCCGGCGAGCTGGCCGAGGTCATGGGCTTCGACGCGAACGAGGTGGTGTACACCTCGGCGAAGGAGGGCGTGGGCACGGAGGAGATGCTGGAGGCTATCGTGGCGCGGGTGCCGCCGCCCGCGGGGCGGAGTGAGGCGCCCCTGCGCGCCCTCATCTTCGACTCGAAGTACGACTCGTACAAGGGGGTCATCGCCTACGTGCGGGTGGTGGAGGGCGAGCTGTCGGGCGGGGGCCTGCTGCGGCTGATGGCGGCCGCTCGGCCGGTGGAGCCGCTGGAGGTGGGCGCATTCCGGCCCGATATGACGCCTACGAACGGCCTGGCGACGGGCGAGGTGGGGTACGTCGCCACCGGCCTGAAGAACGTCACGGAGTGTCGCGTGGGCGACACTCTCACCGAGGACGGCCGGCCCGCGTCCGAGGCGCTGCCCGGCTATCGCCCGGCCAAGCCCATGGTCTTCGCCGGGCTCTACCCTGTGCTGGCCAACGACTACGGCCTCCTCCGCGACGCGCTGGAGAAGCTGAAGCTGAACGACGCCTCCCTGGCGTATGAGCCCGAGTCGAGCGCGGCGCTGGGGTTCGGGTTTCGCTGCGGCTTCCTGGGGTTGCTTCACATGGAGATCGTGCGGGAGCGACTGGAGCGGGAGTACGACCTTACCCTGCTCACCACCGCGCCCGGCGTCGAATACGAGGTGGTGCGGAGCGACGGTCGCCTCGTGCAGGTGCACAGCCCTGCCGATCTGCCCCCGCCCAACGAGGTGGCCGAGATCCGCGAGCCCTGGATGAAGATCTCCGTCATCACGCCGGACCGGTACATCGGCGCCGTCATGGAGCTGGTCACGGGCCGTCGCGGCGAGTTCAAGAGCATGGAGTACCTGCAGCAGGGGGCAGAGGGCCAGGGGGCAGAGCGCGCTGGGGAGGCGCGGGTGGTGCTCGAGTACCAGATCCCCCTGTCGGAGATACTGGTGGACTTCTACGACCAGCTCAAGTCGCGAACACAGGGCTACGCCAGCCTGGACTACACCTTCTCGCACTACGAGCCCGCGCGGCTGGTGAAGCTGGACATCCTGGTGAACGGGCAGCCCGTGGACGCTCTCTCCCTCATCACCCACGGGGAGAAGGCCACGGTCCAGGGCCGGGCGCTGGTGCAGAGGCTGCGCCGCCTCATCCCGCGTCAGCTCTTCGACGTGCCTATTCAGGCTGCCGTGGGCGGGCGAGTGGTGGCCCGGGAGACGATCCGGGCGATGCGCAAGAACGTCCTGGCCAAGTGCTACGGCGGCGACGTTACTCGCAAGCGCAAGCTCCTGGAGAAGCAGCGCGAGGGGAAGAGGCGCATGCGCGTGGTAGGCAACGTCGAGATCCCGCAGGAGGCGTTCATGGCGGTGCTGCGGCTCGAGGAGTAGGGGCCGTCGCCGTGTGAGGAGCCCGTGGGCTCGGGTTCTTCCGGTCGTCATCAAGGGGGTCTTTGGGCATGACTGAACCGGTCATGGAAGGGGAGAAGACGCGGCTGCGTCCCATGACCCTGGACGAGGTTGACCTCGTCCTCGGCTGGTTGAGGGACCCGGAGGTGCGTGAGTTCTGGGGCGGACGGGACCTCATGAGGTCGAAGGAGGAGTTCCTGGCGGACTGGAAGCCCTACTACTTCGATGGATCGGAGCCGGAGCGGGGGCGCTGCTTCGCTATCGAGGCAGACGGGCGGCCCATCGGGATGATCGCCTACAACGCAATCGACCGACGCCACCGGAGCGTGGAGATCGACGTCACCATCGGCGAGAAGGCTTACTGGAACCGGGGCTACGGGACAGATGCCATCCGCACGTTCCTGGGGTACCTCTTCGAGGTGGTGGGCATGCACCGGGTGTGGCTTGGCACGTACGCGAGCAACGCTCGCGCCATCCGCTGCTACGAGAAGTGCGGCTTCGTCCGGGAGGGAGTGCTGCGGGAGTCGGACTGGGTGGATGGCCAGTGGGTCGATGCCGTGCTGATGTCGGTGCTGGAGCAGGAGTTCAGGCGCGAATAACGGTCGCCCCCGCCCCGGCCACGGCGCACGCCGCCTCCGGCGGCGGCTCGCGGCCTCAATGCTTGAATCTGGGGGGACACCCCCCAGGCCCCCCGCCCGCTGCGCGGGGGCGGAATGCTCGGACGGGCAAGGCTGAGGGCAGAAACGTTGGGGGCCCTGCCCCCTGTACCCCCGACCGGCGGAGGTTTCGTCATCCTGCCAGCGGCGGAATGGCTCGTATTCCCTCTTGTTCCATAGGTGCGGGCAGGCCACAATAGGGCTTGAGCTTCATGGACGCGCCGTCCCCTGAGGACTCCGAATCCCTTGATGACCCCGATCCGCTGTCCTCGGCCCCACCTGAGGGCGAGGGGCAGCGGGATGTGTCCAGCGCAGGCCGCCTGAGCGCGGGCCTGCTGCGTCTGGTCAGCTTCCCCTTCGTCGGCCTGGCCTCGATCTTCGTCCGGCAGCGGATTTCGCCCGCGGTGATTCCCGCGCGGGTTGCCCGCGGCTTCGGCTACGGGGAGCTGGCCAGCCTGCCTGTGGAGGCGCAGCCCACAGCCGAGCAGCGGCGGGGCATGCGCATGTTCTGGTGGGACGGTCTGTTCGCCTGGTTCAGCGAGACGATCGTCCTCCAGTACCTGGCCCTGTATGCGCTGGCCTTCGGTGCCAGCAACTCGCAGATCGGGCTGCTGGCGGCGCTGGCGGCCCTTTCGGCGGCGGCGGCCTTCTTCCCCGGAGCGCGCCTGGCGGAGACCTGGGGCCGCAAGAAGCTCATCGTCGTGCTGACCGGCGGCGGAGCGGGCCGGTTGATGCTGCTCGTGCTGGCGATCCTCCCCTTCTTTTCCAAGGGCGGCGACATGATCTATGCGATCATCGCCCTGGCGGCGGTGCGGGGCTTCGTGAGCAGTCTGGGCACACCCGCCTGGACCGCCCTGAGCGCGGAGATCGTGCCGGTGGGGATGCGTGGTCGCTTCTTCTCGTGGCGGAACATCGGTGTGGGGGTAGGCGGGCTGGTGAGCGCGCCGCTGGCGGGCTTCATCATCCGGCAGTTCGGTTTCGCCGAGGGCTGGCAGCTCGCCTGGGCTATCGCCTTTCTGGCGGGGATCATCTCCACGAGCTTCTACGCCCGCATACCGGAGCCGGAGCCCGCAGAGCGTGCTGAGGAAGGCGTGACGAACGGCGCTCCCCCATTCGCTACGCTCCTCGCGGACAGGACCCTGCTCGCTTTCTGCGGCACGGCGCTCGTCTGGAACCTGTCGCTGTACGTGGCGGCGCCGTTCTTCAACGTGCATCTGGTCAAGAACCTGGGGGCCTCCGTGGCCTGGGTGGGAGGCCTGGCAGCGGTGATGTCGCTCTTCGGGCTGCTGGGCCAAGCCATCTTCGGGAAGATGGTGGACGTGAGGGGCGCGAGGTTGGTGATGGTGCTGACGGGGCTGGCCATTCCCGCGCTACCCTTGGGATGGTTCTTCGTCCAGGCGCCCTGGCAGGTCATATTCATCAACGCCCTGGGCGGGGTGGCCTGGGCGGGCTACAATCTGGGTGCTTTCAACCTGTTGCTCAACATTGCTCCTGCCGATCAGCGACCGCGATACGCCGCCGCCTACCAGACGACGGTCTTCTTCTCCGCCTTCCTGGGGCCGCTCATGGGCGGATTCCTGGCCGAGGCCTATGGCATCAAGCTTCTTTTCCTTCTCTCGGCGGCGGGCCGGATGAGCGCGACGATTCTCTTCCTGCGCCTGGTGCGCGAGGTGTCTTCGGAGAGGGCGGAGCGGGCCCCTGCGGGGGCGGAAGGTTAAATCTGGAACAAGTCATAGGCCCGTCGGAGCGAGGGGATGGGCTATCGCTCCTGGCGGTGCCTATCTGCGGGCAGGAGGTCCGAGAACAGGAAGCCGTCGCGCTCGACGGTCTCGCCGAGGCGCACGTCGATGGGCCTGGTGAACATGGGGCCGTCCCAGACGAAGGTGTGGAACTCGCCGTTCTCTCCGCAAGGATCGATACATTCAGGCAGCGAGGCGAGCAGCGTCTCGTCGTAGGCGCGGCCGGCCATCTCGCGCGGGACCTTGCGCGGGTCGATGCAGGTGAGGAACGCGCGCAGCCCGCCGCCGATCATCTCCTGGGCCAGGGAGGCTGTGTCACGCATCCAGAGGGGAAAGCGGGCCACCATGCCGACCTCGCGCAGGCGCGCCTCGCGATAGGCGCGGACATCGCGCAGAGAGACGTCGCCGAATACGACCTGTGTCACGCCGTCGGCTCTGGCCCGCTCGAGGGCGGTGCGCATAGCGGCGTCGTAGACCTCGTCTGTGCAGGGCGTCGGGATGGAGACGCGGTGGAGGGGGAGCCTCAGGGCCTCGGCCTGGGCGTCGAGCAGCGTCTCGCGTACGCCGTGCATCGAAACGCGGCCGAACGCTTCGCTGATCGTCGTCAGCAGGCCGACGATCTCAACGTCGCCTGACTGCTGTATCACGTGGAGGGCCCAGGCGCTGTCCTTGCCGCTGCTCCAGGCGATCCAGGCTTTGGGGTGTTGCATGGGCTACGCCTCCTGACGCAGGTGGGTGCTGATGTGAACCGGAATCTACAGCCTGTTGCAGAAGTCAGGTGATTCTGCCCACCCTCCCACCCTCGGGACATATTTGGAATCTGGGGGCACCCCCAG
>JBAUEL010000096.1:0-2005 GCA_049678585.1 Dehalococcoidia bacterium | reverse complement strand
AGAGCTCCTGGATGTGGTCGAGGTCGGGCTGAACCACGGTCTCGGGGACGGTCACGTTGGAGGCCTCCCTTGCGAACTGGGAGGCTGCCGCGCCGGCCCGCCGGCCGAACACTACCGTCTCCAGCAGGGAGTTGCCGCCGAGGCGATTGGCGCCGTGGACACTGACGCAGGCGCACTCGCCGGCGGCGTAGAGGCCGCGGATAGTGGTGGCGCCGTGGACGTCGGTCTTGATGCCGCCCATCTGGTAGTGCATGCCGGGGCGGACCTGGACGGGCTCCTCGATGACATCCGTGTTGGCGAGGTCGAGGGCGAGCTCGCGGATCTGGAGGAGGCGCTCCTTGATGCGAGCTGCACCCAGGTGGCGGAGGTCGAGGAGAACGCACTCGTCGACGCCGCGGCCCTCGTCGATCTCGGTCTGTTCGGCGCGGGAGACCACGTCGCGGCTGGCCAGCTCGATCTTCTCGGGGGCGTACTTGCTCATGAAGCGCTCGCCCAGAGAGTTGAGGAGGTAGCCGCCCTCGCCACGGGCGCCCTCGGTGATGAGCACGCCGCTCTCCTTGAGGCTGGTGGGGTGGAACTGGACGAACTCCATGTCCATGAGGGGCACGCCGATACGATAGGCCAGGCTCGTGCCGTCGCCGGTGCAGATGAAGCCGTTGGTGGTGGGGTGATAGACGCGGCCCAGGCCGCCCGTGGCCATGATGGTGGTCTTGGCCTGGATGGGCATGACCTCTCCGGTGCGCATGTTGAGGGCGATTGCCCCCCGGCAGACTCCGTCGTCCACGATGAGGGAGAGGGCGAACCACTCCTCGTAGGAGCGCACGTCGGCGCCGATGAGCTGCTCCCAGACGACGTGGAGGACGGCCTGGCCGGTGATATCGGCGATGTAGCAGGTGCGGGGGAAGCCGGCGCCGCCGAAGGGTCGCTGGGCTATGCGGCCGTCGTCGCGACGGCTGAACACGGTGCCCATGCGCTCCAGCTCGATGATGTCGGCGGGGGCCTCCTTGCAGAGGATCTCAATGGCGTCCTGGTCGCCCAGATAATCGCTGCCCTTGGCGGTGTCGAAGGCGTGGGCCTCCCAGGAGTCGTCCTCACCCAGGGCAGCGTTGATGCCTCCCTGGGCGGCGGCGGAGTGGCTCCTGAGGGGCTGGACCTTGGAGAGCATAGCCACGTCCACCCCGGCGCGGGCGGCCTCCAGGGCGGCTCTCATGCCGGCCAGGCCGGCGCCGATGACTAAGACGTCGTGAGCAGGCATGTCAACCCCCTTCGGCCCTAGCAGAATGCGAGAGAAGCCTGTCCTGGGCTCGGCCTGCGGCGGGCAGGTATGACCCTAGCAGCGGCCGAGGCGTAGCACTGACAGATGGGCACGAGGACCTCCCTCCAGGGCAGCGCGTCATCCGGATAGCGGGCGACGGGCGCCATCGGGCGCCGCGAGATGGGCCGGCATCGCGCGGCCGAGGCCACGTCTCGACGGGGACAGCTCCTCCCACCGCTGGATGATGCCTCCCATTCCTCCGGCAGGGTGATTCTAGCAGAGGGCGGGGGCTAGGTTCAATAGAGTATTAGTGCTTGAGGCGGCGCGCTCAGGCGGGTGTCAGCGTCCAAGGAGGACGGGGGAGATGCCTGTGGCCAGCTCGGGCAGACTGCAGGCCGCCTGCGGCGGCTCGCGGCGAGGGTATTACATAGGGCGATTCGGCGCTCACTCGGCAGGTTCGCGCCGTTGCCCCTCCAGCTCGCCCCCTATGGCGGGGGCGTAGAAGCCCCAGTATCGCTCCGGGAGAAGGCGGCCGATGGCGACCATGACGCGCTCACGGGCCTGGCGGTCCTGCTCCTCGCGGCTCGTGGCCCCGGCCTCCAGGGTAAAGGGCTCGCCGAAGCGGACCGTCAGGGTGGCGTCGTCCTCCCACAGGCCCACAGGCACGATGGGCAGGCGGCCGCGGCTGAGGGCCAGCAGGGCGAGGCCGCTGCCGGGCATGGCCTCGATGAGGGTGCCCTTGCCCAGCGC
>JBAUEL010000095.1:0-2207 GCA_049678585.1 Dehalococcoidia bacterium | reverse complement strand
GTCTTCTGCGACCACGATTCGTCATGATCCATACCGCATGGACTCTCCTCTCGTTACGGCCGCTGTCCGGTCTCCGCTGCATCTTGCATCCCCACATGGCGCCGTTTGAGCCGGCCGCTGTGCTGCTGAGCTACGAGCCGCGACCCAGATTCACTTACAGCGGCTTTGCCCTGAAAAAGCGGACGAACCGGCCGCTCAATCGCCCCTACTTCCTACATTCCCGCTGTTAGTTCTCCCTCTTCGCCTTCACTCAGCACGCGGTTTGTGCGCTTGCTCCTCTACTGGATCTTGATCAACTCTACGTCAAAGGTCAGCTCGGCGTTGGGCGGGATGCTGGGCGGCGCGCCACGCTCGCCGTAGCCCAGTTCGGGCGGGATGATCAGGCGGCGCTTAGCCCCGACTTTCATCGTTGCCACTCCCTCATCCCAGCCCTTGATTACCTGCTCTGTACCAATGATGAAAGAGAAGGGCTGGCCTCGGTCTAGGGAGCTGTCGAACTTGGTGCCGTCGGCGAGCCAGCCGGTGTAGTGTACCACCACTGTCTGGCCCGCTTGCGGTTGTTCGCCGCTGCCGACCTCGATGTCGATGTACTGCAGGCCGCTGGACGTGGCTGTCGACTCGCCAGCAACAGAGGGAGGCCCGCCCTCGGCCTGTGGCGTGGGCGTTTGCTCAGCCTCGCCCTCGCCAGCGAGCGCGGCGTCGATCACCTGCTGGAACACAGAGAAGGGCTGGGCACCTTTCACCAGCTGACCGTTGATGAGGAAGGTGGGCGTGCCCGTCAGCCCGTAGGATCGAGCATCCTGCAAGTCCTTCTGTACCTCGGCGGTCTGCTTGCTCGCGTCCAGGCAGCCGTTGAAGGTAGCTGTGTCAAGGCCCAGTTGGGCTGCGTAATCCTTTAGACTAGCCACATCGAGGGCACTCTGGTTAATGAACAATAAGTCGTGGTACTCCCAAAACTTGCCCTGGTCGTCGGCGCATTCGCTGGCCTCGGCAGCCTTTTGAGCGTACTGGTGGATGCTGGTGAGGGGGAAGTCCCTGTATACAAACCTGATCTTGTCCCCGTAGGCCTCTCGGAGCTGGTCCAGCGTTTCATCACGGAAACGCTTGGAAAAAGGTCACTGGTAGTCGCTGAACTCTATGACCGTCACCTCCGCGTCCTCCGGGCCCCAAGCTGGGTCGTCATCGGCGTTGACCGCCGCCGACGGAGGAGTGGGCGTCGGCTGCACCGCCGGGCTGGGCTGGACTACCACCGCCGTTCCGCCCTCGTCGTCCTCTGCGAAATGCAAAACGAGGGCGGTCACGGCCAAACCCAGGGCGATCACGGCCAGCACTACCGCGGATCTCACTTCCCAAGGCACACGTGCCGGCATCCCCTCAGCGGGCGTCCCAGGCCGTTCGGTCTTTCCCTGACTGCCTTTCTGAGCGGAATGCTTTCTCTCCTCGGCCATGCCTTGTCCTCTCTTTCCCCCGAAGAACGTGCAGCCGAACGCTCAATTGCCCCTAGTTCCTACTTTGTCGCTGTTTGTTTTCGCCGTCCGCTTTCAGTTGACACGCGGTCTTGACGCTTTCTCTCCCTTGAGGCTCTCCACGAGCCGATGGATGACTTCCCCGTGGAGGCTGCGATGATTCTCAGCAGCTGCCTTCTTCAGGGTGTCGCGCAATTCAGGCGGCAACCACAACTCGAATCGGAAGAAGCTCTTGTTCATACCATACTTATAATGGCCCAATTATGGCAAGTCAAGTCTTGCGAGGCTCTTTCTGCTCACCTGGCGATCATCGCCAAACGGGGGAGAGACCGAAGGGGGCCTCGCCTACGAAGAGGGAGCAGGGGGACTTTTTGCGCGTGCTTGACTGTCTAGCGTAGGCGGGGCACAATCGGGGGGCCGGCCTGTAGTCTCTGGGGTGACCGCATCCCGCAGATTCCAAAGAGGCGAATGATGATGAGACTGGCGAGGCTTCTCCCGCTGTTTGTGGTATTGCTAATCGTCTCCTTCTTCTGGGCGCAGGCTGATGATGGCGCGCCGGGCGCCTCGGAGGGAGATAGAGCAGCGATTGCAGCAACCGCTGATGTTGCTTCGGGCTGTAGTGGAGACGCTCCTGGAATGGCGAACCCTGCTACTGTTTACTGTGAGGAGCTAGGGTACGAATACGAAATAGTCGATACGGTTGAAGGACAGTATGGAACGTGTGCTTTCCCAGGTGGCAGC
>JBAUEL010000094.1:0-18668 GCA_049678585.1 Dehalococcoidia bacterium | reverse complement strand
GCCAGGGCCCAGCCCAGCCGGCCGCGGGAGAGCCGCGCCAGGAGTTCTGCGCGCTCCGGCGGCACCGACCAGCGCTCCTCCAGGGCCCGGGCCACCGCCGCCACGGGCGCCGCCCGAAACGGCACGCGGCGACAGCGGGAACCCACGGTGGACGGCAGCAGCTCCTCCCGCTGGGCCACCAGGATGAGCACGACGTTAGGCGGGGGCTCCTCCAGGGTCTTGAGGAAGGCGTTGGCCGCCTCGGTGGTGAGGGCGTCGGCCGGGTCGACGATGATCACCCGACAGCGTCCCTCGTAGGGGGTGCGGCTGAGGACTCGCTCCATCCGGCGTACCTGGCAGATGCGGATGTCGCGGGAGCCGTCGGTGCGGTGGTCGCGGTGCTCGGGCTCGTCGCAGACGCCGCCGATGCCCATCGTCTCTACGTCGGGGTGCTTCCCCTCGGCGATGAGGCGGCAGGCGCGGCACTCCCCACAGGGGGGCTCGTCCCCCAGGCAGTTGAGGGCCTGGGCGAACTGGCGGGCGGTGGTGGTCTTCCCTACCTGGGCCGGCCCCACGAACAGGTAGGCATGGCTGATGCGACCCTCCGCCAGGCAGCGCGTCAGCATGGACACGGCTGCCTCCTGTCCCACCACCGTCCACACGGCGCTAGGCCTCCCCCGTCAGGTCGCAGCGCAGGAGGTCTTCGTAGGTCTCGCGGCGGCGGACCAGCCGCGGCCGGCCTTCTCGCACCGCCACGATAGCCGGCCGCAGCGACTGGTTGTAGTTGCTGGCCATGGAGAGGGCGTAGGCGCCGGATGCGGGCACCGCTACCACGTCGCCCGCCCACAGCTTGGGCAGGTCGATGTCGCGGATGAGCACGTCGCCCGACTCGCAGTACTTGCCGGCGATGGTGACGCGCTCGGTGGCCGGCTCGCCCAGGCGGTTCGCCACCACCGCCTCGTATCGCGAGCCGTAGAGGGCGGGGCGGATGTTGTCGGCCATGCCCCCGTCCACCGACACGTAGCGTCGCACCCCCGGCACCTCCTTGCTGGCCCCTACCGTGTAGAGGGCTACGCTGGCCCGCGCCACGATGGCCCGGCCCGGCTCCGCGACGAGCCTGGGCAGGGGCAGGGGCCCGCAGGCCTCCTTGAGCGAGGAGACGATGGCCACGGCGTACTCGTCCGGCGTGGGCGCGGGGGCGTCTCGCGTGTACTGGACGGCGAAGCCGCCGCCCGGGCTGTACTCCCGCAGCTCGAAGCCGTGGCGCTCGTGCATGCGGGCGGCGAAGTCCAGCAGCACCCCGTTGGCCTGTCGATACGGCTCCAGGTCGAAGATGGGCGAGCCCAGGTGGCAGTGCAGCCCCACCAGCTCCAGGCCGGCCGCCGCCTGCGCCTCCACCAGCGCCTCCTCCGCCTGCCCGCCCTCGATGGCTAGGCCGAACTTGCTGTCCAGGATACCGGTCGTCGTCTTGGCGTGGGTGTGAGGGTCGATGCCCGGCGAGAGCCGTAGGAGGACGGGCTGGCGGCGGCCCGCCGCCTGGGCGATGCTGTTCAGGAGAGCCAGCTCGTGGAAGTTGTCGATGACCACGCGGCCCACGCCTGCCTCCAGGGCCTCGCGCAGCTCCTGGGCCGACTTGTTGTTGCCGTGGAGGTAGACCCGCTCCATGGGGAAGCCCACGGACCGGGCTACCGCCAGCTCTCCGCCCGAGACCACGTCCAGCCCCAAGCCCTCGTCGGCCAGGAGGGCGGCGAGCCAGCGCCCGATGTAGGCCTTCGCCGCGTAGATGACGGTGCTATCGGCGTGGCGGGAGCGGAAGGCCTCGATGTGCTGGCGGCAGGCGGCGCGCAGCTCCTCCTCATCGAAGACGTAGAGGGGCGTGCCGAATTCCTTCGCCAGGTCGACGGCATCGCAGCCGCCGAGGGTCAGGTGCCCCTCGGAGGTGGCGCCCGCCGTGCGCGGGAAGATGGGAGCGAGGGCCGGGTCAAGGGTCATGCGACAGAACCTTCCACGGGGGCTGTGGGGAGATTATATGGGCGGTCGGGGGGCGGGGTCTAGCGAAGTGCTAAGAAACTCTCGCCGTCGGGGGATTCAGGGGGTCCACGGGGTCACTCTTGCAGCTCGGCGTATGTCTCCTCTCCCTCGACCCGCATCCTTACCTTGCCTTCGCGCTCCAGCTTGTGGAGGTGGGAGAGGATCTGGCCGGTGGCCATGCCCAGCAGGTGGCGGTCCACCTCCGGGTAGACCGCGCGCACGATGCGCTTGAGCGTGTCCTTGCCCTCGGCGATGAGGGCCAGGATCTGCTCGTCGCGCTCCCGCCGGTGGTCGATGAGCTCCTGGAGCTTGCGCTTGGCCTCCCGTACGGGCGGGCCATGCCCGCAGCAGATGAGGGCGGCGTCCAGCGACTGCATCTTCCGCAGCGAGTCGATGTAGGTCGCCATGTCGCCGTGGGGCGGCGGTGGGATGGCCGTCGTGCCGAGGCCCTGCACGTTGTCCCCGGCGAACAGCACCCGCTCCTCCTCGAGGAAGGGGCAGATGTGGCCCGCCGTGTGCCCGGGGGTGTGGACCAGGCGCAGGGTGACTCCGCCCACACGGAAGGTGTCGCCGTCGTCCACCACCTCGTCGGGGACGGCCCTGGCCGCCTCCTCCCGGAAGAAGCGGGCCTCGCCCGGCAGGTCCTGAGGGACGTCGCCGGCGGCCTCGCGGATGAGCGGCTCCTCCAGCCGGTGCATGACGATGCGGGCCCCCGTGGCCTCGCGCAGGCGATGGGCGGCGCTGGAGTGGTCGTAGTGGTGGTGGGTGAGGACGATGTAGCGGAGCCGCAGGCCAGGCAGGTCTTTCAGGTAGGCCAGGCGGGCGTCCAGCGACTGGTCGTCGGCGAAGCCGGCGTCGATGAGGGCTCCTTCGCCTCCATCCACCACCAGGTGCACGTTGGGCGAGTAGGGCTGCGGGAACCACTCCAGCTTGACGGGCAGGTCGTGGACGCGGGGGGTAATCTCCATGGGCCGCTCCTGGGGATGGATCCGGTGGACGAATTCGACGGGATGGTAGCAGCGGCCTGGGAGGCGGTCAAGGGCGCGTACTCGTTTGACACCGCTGAAGCGGCTTTGCTATGCTCGCCGTCCGACTGAGCGAGGCAAGGAGATCAAACCATGCACACTCAGCATGAAGGCGAGGTGCGGGTCATCAAGGTCGGCCCGCTGGGCCCCTTCTCGAACAATGCCTACGTCCTCATCGACCCGGCCACCAATCACTCCTTCATCGTGGACGCCCCCGCCGAGGGCGAGCGTCTGCTGGAGGCGGCCCGGGGTACCCAGGTGCAGCGCATCGTCATGACGCATCGCCACCCCGACCACTGGGCGACCATCGACGCCCTCAAGGAGGCCACCGGCGCCCCGGTCTACTGCCACCAGGCGGACCGCGAGGCCCATGCAGACAAGGTGGATGAGACCCTGACCGACGGCCAGGAGATCCCGCTGGGGCGGCTCCGGGTGCGGGTCATCCATACCCCGGGCCACACCCCCGGCAGCATCTGCCTGCTGGTGGGGCGTCACCTCATCGCCGGCGATACCCTCTTTCCGGGCGGCCCCGGCCGCACCAACCAGCCTGAGGAGCTGCAGGAGGAGATCCGCTCGATCGTGGAGCGGCTGTACACTCTGCCCGATGACACCGTGGTGTACAACGGGCACGGCGACGACGTCACCATCGGCCGCTCAAAGGAGGAGTACGCGGTGTTCGCCTCGCGGGAGCACCCGCCCGAACTCTGCGGCGACGTGCTGTGGGAGCAGTAGTGAGCGAATAGCCGGCTGCCGCTTCATCCGCGGGGTGGCCTGGGCTTCGTTTCTACCCGTAGCTTCGGGAGAGCGGGAAGGCTCTGTGTGGGCGCGAGAGTGTCGGGCTTTGCCCGTTCCACGTAAGTTGCTATAATCACGCCACTCCCGCCCGCCGGTAGATGCAGAAAGGAGCCTCAGGAGATGGCCACGCCCACCGCCTACTTCCAGAAGCGTTTCGTTCCCCTGGAGCAGGCCAGGATCGGGGTAATGACTCATGCCTTCCTCTACGGCACCGCCTGCTTCGAGGGGATCCGCGGCAACTGGAATGAGGCGGACGGCCGCATTTACCTCTTTCGCGTCCGCGACCACTTCGAGCGCCTGCACAAGAGCTGTCGCATCCTGCGCATCGACCTGCCCTACTCCCCGGAGGAGTTGTGCGACCTGACGGTGAAGCTGGTAGAGCTGAACGGCTACACCGAGGACGTGTACATCCGCCCCATCGCCTACAAGAGCTCTGAGGTTATCGGCGTGCGCATGCACGACCTGGAGGACGATTTCCTGATGTTCGTGGCCCCCTTCGGCCCTTACCTGGACGTGGAGAAGGGTATCCGCTGCATGACCTCGTCCTGGCGGCGGGTGGACGACATGGGCATCCCCGCCCGGGCGAAGGTGAACGGCCTCTACGTGAACTCGGCCCTGGCCAAGACGGAGGCCCAGGAGAACGGCTTCGATGAGGCCATCATGCTCAACGTCGACGGCCACGTCTCGGAAGGCTCCGGCGAGAATATCTTCATCGTGGAGGGAGGCCGCCTCACTACGCCTCCCCCCTCCGACAACATCCTGGTGGGGATCACCCGCGAGACCGTCATCACCCTGGCCCGGGAGGAGCTGGGCATGGAGACGGTGGAGCGGCAGATCGACCGCAGCGAGCTGTACGTGGTCGATGAGTGTTTCATGACGGGCACCGCGGCGCACGTCAGCGCGGTGGTGGAGGTGGACCGGCGTCCCATCGGCGAGGGGCGGCCCGGCGAGGTCACCCGCCGCCTCCAGGGGCTCTATTTCGACATTCTGGTGGGCAGGGACGAGAAGTACGTCCACTGGCTCACCTCGGCGTCGCCCAGGCTGGAGCCCGCCGCCAGGCAGGGCTAGCCGGGCGCTCGGGATCTCCCATGGAGTTTCGACCTCCTCGCACCCTGGGCACGCTGATGGGCGGCCTGCTGGCCGCGTGGTGCTACCTCCTGGTGATCGGCCTGGTGGTGCGAGGGCTCACCCAGCCGGTATCGCTAGGGGTGCTGGCTCCCTACCTGGCAGCGGCCTTCTTCTTCGGGCTGGGCAGCCTCTTCGCCTACTGGACGTATAGCTGCCACACCCTGCGCTACCTGGTTGACCGCAACGGTCTCTCCATCCACTGGGGAGATATTCGCCAGACCGTCCCCGTGGGGCAGATCGAGCGTCTGGTGCCGGGGCGCGAGGCGCCTCCGCCGCGCATCGCCGGGGTGAGCTGGCTGGGCCACCACGTGGGCCAGGCCCTGGTGGAGCGCATCGGCGACACCCTGTTCTACTCGACGCACCGCTCCCCCGAGGAGCTCCTCTACGTGGTGACCCCCTCTCAGTCGTATGCGATCTCCGTGGAGGACGAGGTGGAGTTCGCAGGCGAGTTGCAGTCATTCCAGAAGCTGGGGGCGCTGGTGTCGCTGCCCCAGGCCACCGAGCGGGTCTCTCTGGCTGCGCAGCCCTTCTGGCAGGACCGCTTGGGTCAGGGGCTGGCCCTGGCGGCGGTGGTCGTGTGTGCGACCACCTTGGGCTACGTCTTTCATCAGTACCCAGGCCTGCCCGAGAGCCTGCCCCTGTCCTTTCCTTCGCTGGGCGGCGTGGTGCGGGTCGCCTCCAAGCAGGAAATGCTCACCATCCCCAGCACCGGCGTAGGCCTGCTGCTGGTGAACCTGGTGCTGGGCTTCGTCCTCCACGGCTGGGAGCGCATGGTGGGCTATCTCCTGTTCCTGGCCGCCCTGGCCGCCCAGGGTATCCTCCTGGGCGGAGCGATCATCGCCCTCACCTGATACACTGGGCGCGATGCGGTACGACGCCATCGTGGTGGGCGCCGGGCCCGCCGGAAGCACCGCTGCCCGAGAGCTGGCCCGTTCCGGCGTCAATGTGCTGCTGCTGGACCGGGCCCGCTTCCCTCGTGATAAGCCCTGCGGCGGCGGCGTGACGATCCGCGCCGCCCGGGAGGCGGGCCTGGACCTGACCCCGGTCATCGAGCGGTCCGTGTACGGCGCCCGGGTGACCCTTCGCCTGGGCTGGCCCTTCGAACGCTCCTATCCGGAGCCTTTGAGCCACATGACCCAGCGCTCCCGGCTGGACGCCTTCCTGGCGGAGCGTGCCGCCGAGGCTGGCGCCGACTTCCGCGACGGTGTGCTCGTCCGGGAGGTGGAGGTCGAGGGCGGCGGGGTGCGGGTCCGGGCGGAGGGCGATACCTACGAAGGCCGGACAGTGGTGGGCGCCGACGGCGCGAACGGGGTGGTGGCGCAGGCCCTAGGCCTGCAACCGGTAGGCGAGGCCACGGTGGGACTGGAGGGCAACATCAGCGTCCCCGATGACGTGATGGACCAGTGGGATCGGCTCATCGCCCTGGACCTGGGAGCATTGCCCGGCGGCTACGGCTGGGTCTTCCCCAAGGGCGACCACCTGAACGTAGGGGTGGGCGGCTGGCGGTATCTGGGGCCGACGCTGCGCTCCCGCCTTTCCGCCCTGTGTCGCTACTACGGGCTCGACGAGGGAGCCCTGTGGGCCCTGCGGGGCCACTACCTGCCCATGCGGCGGCCGGGCGCCGCCATCGCCCGGGGGCCGGGCCTGCTGCTGGGCGACGCCGCCGGCCTGGTGGACCCCCTCTCCGGCGAGGGGATCTACGCTGCCTTTATCAGCGGTCGGCTGGCCGCTCAGGCGGTCCAGCGCTACCTGGCGGGCGAGACGCCCGACCTGCGGTCTTACGAGGAGGCGGTGGACAGTGAGCTTATGCCGGACATCATCGTCTCGCGCAAGCTCCAGGCGGTGCTCCATCGTATTCCCCGCCCCTGCGTGACTACTATGCGCTACAGCGACCGCTTCTGGCGGGCCCTCTGCCGGGTCGTCCGAGGGGAACGCACCTACAGCCACTTCCGGCGCAAGCTGGGCCCGCTGGGCCTCGTTCTCGATGCCTGGGCGGCGGTGGCGCGGAAGGACTCTCGGAAGAGCGGCTAGTGGAGCTGAGCGAGAAGTGCAGGGCGAGGGCTCAGCCGCCCTCGCCTGCGTGGAACCGCCCACAAGCCTCCGATCACACGACCAGGCTGCCGAGGCAGGTTCTAACGCGCCAGAGCGGGTACAACTTCGACAATCCCGTGACCCTGCTCAGGGTGATACGGACAGTGGAAGGTGTAGATGCCTGGTGTGTCGAAGCTAATCTGGAAGGAGGCTCGGCAATATGTCGAAGATCTGGCTCGTCGGTGCGGTGACCGCTGTGATAGCGCTGCTGGTGAGCGCGGTTGCCATCGCCCTGGTGACTACTCGTGGCGAAGTGGACCTCCTCCCCGCGGATTCGCCCGAAGGAGTGGTTCAGCGCTACCTCCTAGCCTTGGAGAGGGAGGACTACGCGGAGGCTTACGACTACCTGAGCAGCGACTTGCGGTGGAGGTGCTCCCTGGAGGACTTCGTCAGCAGTCGCTACTGGCCGGAGAATGGGGGAGACCATATGACCCTGGAGAAGACGCAGAGCTTCGACGGCCAAGCCCTCGTCACGGCCAGGGTTACCGTGTTCGACCCCGACGTTCCCTTTGGCACCTCCGAGTACTCTTACGAACGGACATTTCATCTGAAGCTGGAGGCAGGGCAGTGGCGCTTGACGGGGCCCGACTGGTGGTGCCCCCCGTTTTGATGCCCGGGAAGGCAAGCAGCAGAAGCTACAACCGCTAGGGAGGTGCTGCGATGGAAGTTCTTTTTGGCCTGCTCAATCTGCTTTTCCCGCTCGCGATCATAGCCGGCATCGTCGCCGCAGTCATGGCCTGGAGGCGCCGGGAGGGCCTTGAGGCGGAGGCTGAGGCAGACCAGGGCATCGGCACGGTGAAGCGCCTCTACTTCTATGCGGGCACCTTCGCCTACATGCTGGTGGCAGGTGTGGGCATAGTGCTGGTGGCCCGCTACGTGCTCGATGAGTTGTTTGGCCCGCCGGTCCTTTCGCGGGAGACAGGACAGCTAGCCCTGGGAGTGGCCCTGGCGTTGATATGGGCGCCCGTGTGGGTCTGGCACCGGCTGAGGGTGCAGCGCTTCGCGGAGGAAGAGCCGGCCGAGCGCCGCTCGATCCTGCGAAAGCTCTACATCTACCTGACGCTTGGGGTGACCGCGGCGCTGGTGGCTCACGCCTCTGTGGAGTTGCTGCGTTGGCTCCTCGGCTCGACCTCCTTCAGCGGCTACCCCATAGCTGCTGTGGTGGTGTGGAGCGGGCTCTGGGCCTTCCACTGGATGGCCGAACGCGAAGAAGGCCAGCCCACGGACGAAACGAGGACCGTCCGCCGCCTCTACCTCTACTTCACCTCGGCCTACAGCCTGACCATGCTGGCCGTTGGCGTGAGCTTCGCGATCTATCTGGTCTTGAGGGACGCGTACGAGGGGCTGTTCACCGTGCCGCTCCTCTTGCAGGGAGAAGAGGGCCTCTGGGGCGACGTCATGAAGAACTCACTGTCGGTCGCCCTGGTCGGGGCTGGGCTGTGGGCGTACCACTGGCTGTACATCGCCCGCCTCGATACCGAGTCCACCCTTCGTCAGTTCTATCTGTACGTCTTCGCAGTCCTCGGGGGCGTAATCACGACTCTCAGCGCGACAGGCGTTATCGCCTTCGGGATTCTCCAGTGGCTCATCGGCACGCCTGAGGAGGCCTCGGCTGCGGCACATTTCCGCTTCCTGCCTGGCGCGCTTTCGCCGCTCATCATCGGTTTGGGACTGTGGTTCTACCACTGGGCGACAGTGCAGCAGGAGCGCGCAGCTCCCGGACAACTGCGAACGGTCAGGCGGATCTATGGCTATGTCATGGCCGCCCTTGGGCTGGGTGCCCTGGCCGCCGCCGTTATCGTTCTGGTGCCGACGGCCATCGGGATTGCCGTGACCAGCGCCAGGGACGTGCTGGTCGGCACGGACTGGTGGCGAGACCGTATCGTCCTGGTCCTCACCCTTGGACTCCTGGGTGTGCCGGTCTGGAGCTACTACTGGTTCTTGATGCAGCAGATGGCGGCCGCCGGAGACGTCGAAGAGCGGACCAGCCTACCCCGGCGGATCCTGATCTTCGGCGTCCTGGGGGTAGGTACGCTGGCCTTTCTCGGCAGCGTCAGCTACCTCCTGTTTGTGTTCCTGGACGCCGTGTTGGAGGACACGCTGTCCCTCACACTGCTCAGGGACGCGAAGTGGAGCATGGGCGCCGTCGTCGCGGCCGGGCTCCTTGTCCCGTACTACTGGTTGATACTGCGGGAGGACCGCCAGGCTATCGGAGAACCTGCCGCTCGACCACCGATCTCACGGAAGTCGGTGACGGTGCTCATCCCCGAGGGTGGCGGCGCCTTCGTAGCGCAGCTCGAGACGGTTCTAAGCGGGAAGGCGCGGGTGTTGCATCGGCTCGACCTCGATGTCGGCATACCGGAGCTCTCAGCGGATGACCTACAGGGCCTCGAGCGTCGCGTCGCTGAGGCGGCTGGAAGTCGGGTGCTGCTGGTGGCGGACGCGACAGGCGTGCAGGTGTACTCCTACCGCTAGAAAAGGACGGAGGAACGCCAGACGAACGCGCAGGCTATCACCTTTCCCGCAAGTGCCCGCCAAGACCGGGACAGCCGAGAATGTTCACTCGTGGGGGGAACCGGCCCGGACCATGAGGTCAGGGCGTATTGATTTGAATCTATGGTCGGGGTGGGCGGATTTGAACCGCCGACCTCACGGTCCCGAACCGTGCGCTCTAGCCTGACTGAGCTACACCCCGGCCAGCTTCAGCCCAGCGAAATCGTCCATTCGTTGGGGTATGCTCATCTTAGCAAACCCCCTCCGGCCTGTCGAGGAACGTTGATCGGGTGAGGCCTCTGGCGTACACTACGTCGGCAGCGGGCCCCCAAGGATGGGGGCGCGCCGGGGAGTGTGCGCAGCCATGGCCGAGTCCGAGGGGCTGGGCCGCGACCTGCTGGCCCTGCGACGGCATCTCTGGTTTCCCGTCGCGACGCTGGTTCTCGCGCTCGCGGTGGCGGCAGGCGTCGGGCTGGCCTTCTCGCCCAGCGACGAAGCGGCCTTCCGCGTGCGCGTCAGGCTGAGTGCCCAGTCGCCCCTTTTCGGGCCGCCCATCCTGCCGTCTACCGAGGACCTGGCTCGCTTGGCCGTCTCCCCTGAGGTGCTGGAGCGCGCCTCCGGGGCCCTGGCGGCAGAGGGCATCCAGGTCTCGGCGGAGGAGATGGCCGGCAGGGTGTCGGCCAGCGTGGGCGGCGGCGAGGGTGCTATTGGCCTCACAGTGAAGGACGGGAATGGGGAGCGGGCCCTGGCCACCGCCAGGGCCTGGGAGTCGGCCTTCGCCGCCGTGGCCCAGGAGCAGGCGCCTGAGCTGGAGCGCCGGGCTGCGGCCGACTATCAGGCCCAGCTCGATGTGGCGGCGAGCCTGCTGGAGGAGAAGCGGCAGGCGGCTGCCGGTCAGGGCCCCGATTCGGCGGCTCAGCAGGAGCTGGAGGCGGCCCGGGAGAACTACCAGGTAGCCTCGCGCCTCCAGCAATCCTACGAGGTGGTGGCCCGCATGTTGCGGCTGGACCTGATCACCGAGCGTGCGCCGTATCTCAAGGGAGGGGCGGCGCTGGACTGGGCGGGGCGCATGGGAGCCGCCGTCGCCTTCGGCGTGGTGGTGGGCGTGCTGGGGGCGCTGGGGCTGGAGGTGCTGGCCCGACGCCGCCTCCGCGACGTCGCCCCGCCGGCCCCGGCCGAGGCGGAACGGCCGCCCTCGCCCTCACCCTAGCGTGAGCGCCTCTCAACGTCTCCCATGAACATCCTCATGCCCTGCGCCCTGGACGTGTGGTCCCTGGCCGAGGGTATGGGCGCCCCCACCCTCTACCGGACCCTGCGGGCCTACGGCCAGCGGGGCCACCGGGTGTTCGTGGTCTCGCCCAGCATGGGCGCGAACCGCTTCGGGCCGGCGGGACACCTGCCTCAAGGCGAGGGGCAGCCTCAGATCGCCAACGTCTCCTTTCACACCTTCCATTTGCCCAGCCTGGCCGAGCTTCCGCTGCGCTTCCCCGGCCTGGTGGCCAAGGCCGACCAGAAGCTCCGTTTCGCCCTTCTCTTCCCGGCGCTGGCGGCCCGACAGGCCGAGCGAATCCTCCTGACCCACACTATTGACCTGCTGTACGCGTACGAGGTGCACGGAGTGCTCACGGCGCGTCTGCTTCGTCGGCGCTACCGGTTGCCCACGGTGGCCCGCTTCCAGGGCACGGTCATGCATCCCGCCCTCAGCAGCCGCCTCGCCTACTATCGCAAGTACGAGGAGGTGCTGGCCCTGCGCACGCCCGCCGACCTGTACGTCATGACCGACGACGGCACTCGGGGGGATAAGGTCCTGGCCCGCCTGAATCCTGCCTCAAGGGGGCGGGTGCGCTTCTGGCGCAACGGCCTGGACCTCGACCACCTGACGCCCTCTAGCGTCGCAAAGCGGGCGGCGGCCCGCCGGGCCCTGGGCCTGCCTGCGGACGCCTTCGTGATGATGACCGCCTCGCGCCTGGCCCTGTGGAAGCGGGTGGACCGGGCCGTGCGGGCTCTCCCTCACCTGCTGCCGCGGGTGCCGCAGGCGCTTCTCCTGGTGCTGGGCGACGGGGAGGAGCGGGCCAACCTGGAGTCGCTGGCCCGCGACCTGGGGGTAGCCGACGCCGTACGCTTCGAGGGGGCCGTGCCCCAGCGGGATGTGGTAGGCTACATGCGCGCCGCCGACCTCTTCCTGGCCCTTGCCGACCTATCCAACGTGGGCAATCCGCTGCTGGAGGCCATGGCCTGCGGCATGGCCATCCTGACCCTCGACGTCGGCGATACCGCCGATCTGGTCCGCGACGCCGAGACCGGCTGCCTCCTGCCCGCCGGCGATGAACCGGCCCTGGTCGAGGCCGTAGCGAGGCTGGCGGGGGATCGGGAGCTGCGTCGGCGGCTGGGCCGGGCGGCGCGTCGCCACGCCAAGGCACACTTCTGGAGCTGGGAGGAGCGGCTTGCCGCGGAGATAGAGGAGGTGGAACGGCTCGTTGGAGGAGCGTAGGGGCGTCCGGCTGGGCTTCCTGGGCAACGTTAACCTGGTCGTTATGACCTACGTGGCCAGCGCCGGGCTGACCTTCGTTGTCGGCGTACTGCTGGCCCGCGCCCTGGGCCCCGAGGGCCGCGGCCTCTACTCCCTCTTCCTGCTCTCGGTCTCCCTGGTCCAGGCCGTGCTGAGCCTGGGCGTGGGCGTCTCCGCCATCTACTACATCGGGAAGAAGACCTACACCCTGCGCCAGATCGTCTCCAACAGCCAGTTCGTGGTGCTGGCCTCGGCGGTCGTCAGCGGCCTTCTGGTGCTGCTGGCGGCGCCGATCATCGGCGGCCGCCTGCTGGACCGCGATGTCCCCTACTGGGTCTTCGCCTTCGCCGTGCCCCTGTTCCTCAACTTCAACGTGCTGACGGCGGTCCTCCTGGGAGGCAGCCGCTTCCTGGCCATGAACCTGGTGATCCTGGTGCAACCCCTGGTGATGCTGGTGATGATGTCCACGGGCATGGCCGTGGGCGATCTGGACACGGGCGCCGTGCTGGTGCTGTGGTCGCTGGCCACCCTCGCCGCCGTACTGGTGGGCCTGCGGCTCGTGGGGTTCGAGCACATCCACCTGCCCACGGTGCTGGTCCCGGACTGGCGGGCCCTGCGGGCCCAGGTGCGATTCGGCGTGCAGGCGCAGATCGGCAACGTGACACAGCTTCTGAACTACCGACTGGATTCGTTCATCGTCCTGCTGTTCGTGAGCACGGCGGGGGTGGGCTACTACGCCGTGGCCAACGGCCTGACCCAGGGCATCTGGTTCATCGCCAACGCCGTGGCGGTGGTGCTGTTGCCGCTCCTCACCGGTGCCCGGAAGGAGGACGCCGCCCGCCTGACGCCGCTGGTCTGTCGCAACACCCTGCTGGTGAGCGCGCTGGGTGCGGTGGCCCTGGGGGCGGTCTCGCCGGTGCTGGTGGAGGCCCTCTTCGGGGGCGAGTTCTCACCGGCGGTGGCGCCCCTCCTGTGGCTGCTGCCCGGCACGGTGGCCCTGAGCGGCTCCAAGATCCTGGCCAGCTACATCTTTAGCCAGGGCAAGCCCCTCATCAACAGCTACGTCACCCTGGCCTCGCTGGCGGTGACCCTGGCTGCCGATTTCATCCTCATCCCGCCCTTCGGCGTGGAGGGTGCCGCCGCGGCCTCCTCCCTGGCGTACTCAACTCACCTGGCCCTGAGCCTGATCATGTACCGCCGAGTCTCCGGCCAGAGCATCGGGGACGCCCTGCTCGTGCGGGCCAGCGACGTGCGCCTCTACCTGGACCTCGCCCGCGGCTGGAGGGCCCGCCTGGTGCCCCAGGCCGGCCCTCGGGGTTGAGCGAAGGACGCGAGTTCGGACGATGAGCGGACCAGCGCCTCCCTCCGACCGTCTGCGGCTCTGCGTGGTGGGCGACATGGACGGCGCGCACACCCGGAGCTGGCTGCGCTACTTCGTGGAGCGCGGCCACCAGGTCCATGCCGTGTCGTACTATCCGCCCGGCGCGCCCCTCGAGGTGGACACGCTTCACGTGCTGAGCCCGGGGCGAGCTCGCGGGGCTCCGGCCGGGGCGGCTGCCGGTGCCAGAGGGCTCCTCCCTCCCTCGCTGCTGCGGCTGGGCAATGCTCTTCGTTACTGGCGCCGGGGCCTGGGCCGGGTGGTGCGCGAGGTCGCGCCGGACGTGCTGCACGCCCACTACGTAGTCGAGCACGGCTTCTACGCGAGCCTGGCCCGCTTTCACCCCTACGTGGTCACCGCCTGGGGCTCCGACGTGCTGGTGGCGGCGCCCTCATCGCCTCTGGCGCGGGCCATCGCGCGCTTCGCCTTGAGCCGGGCCGACCTCATAACCTCCAACAACGCCCACATGGCCCGGAAGATCGTGGAGATGGGCGCGCCCCAGGAGAAGGTGGCGGTGGTGACCCTGGGGGCGGAGCGGTTCTTCCTGGAGGAGCCGGAGGCGACCGTGAACCTGAGGGCCCCGGAGACCGGGCTGCTCACGGTCATCAGCACGCGGTCGCTGGACTCGCCGCTGTACAACGTAGAAGTCATCGTGCGGGCTATGGCCCGCGTCCGGCGGGCCCTGCCGGAGGCGCGCCTGGTGGTGGCGGGCCAGGGTCGCCTGCGGCCCCGCCTGGAGGCCCTGGCCGCTGAACTGGGACTGGGCGAGGCCGTCCGGTTTGTGGGCTTCCTGGATCGCCGGTCACTCCGCGAGGCGCTGGCCGCCGCCCACCTCTTCGTCTCGGTGCCCAGCTCCGACGCCACCTCCGTGGCCCTCCTCGAGGCCATGGCCGTGGGCTGCTTCCCCATCGTCTCCGACCTGCCGACCCAGGAGGAGCTGGTGGAGGAGGGGATCAGCGGCCTGCGCGTGCCCGTGGGAGACGACGCCGCCCTGGCCGAGCGCATCGTGGCGGCCCTCTCCAACGCCGACCTGCGGCGTCGAGCCGTGCCCCTCAACCGGGCGCTGGTGGAGGAGAAGGGCCTCTTGGAGACGAACATGGCCCGCATGGAGGAGTGGTACTACCGGCTGGCCGGACGCGAGCCCAGCGCCCATACACTCGGTTGACGCCTGCGCCGCTAGCCCCGTATGATAAGCCGCTGGCGGGGCGGAGGTGTCGGATGCTGATTCCACGATGGGCTCGAGCCGCCCGAGGACTGTGGCGCCCCCGGATGCTGGTGCTCATTGCTACGGTCCTTTTCCTTTCCTTCGCCTGGTCCGGTGAGTCTCCCCTCCTTGGCCCGGGCACTCCGCTGGCCGAGGCGGTCTATCGCTTCGGCGCTGAGAATTCCTGGATCCGCGTGCAGAACGTCGGCGATGCCCCCGCGGCCGTGGAAGTGGAGTACCACGACGAGCAGGGCAACCTGGTGGGCAGGGATGCCTGCCCCACCCCGGGGGGTTGCCCCCTGCTGGAGCCCGGCGAGGGCTGGACCTTCTTCCAGCGGGACAACCCCTCGCTGCCGCACGACTTCCGAGGCTCCGCCGTCGTCACCACCGACCAGCCCGCCGTGGTGCTTCTGGCTAAGGACGTCATCCAGCCCGACGGCGGCTTCCTGATCGCGGGCGATACCCTCAGCGCTACCACCGGTGCCAGCACCCTCTACCTGCCTCTGACCGCCAGCCGCGACGGCCCCCAGCGCGACTGGAACGGCCGCTTCGCCATCCAAAACCTGAGCGATACGGTCACCGCCTGCGTCACCATCACCTATCTCAGCAACTACACCGACTCGGAGGTCCACTGGGACCCCTATGACCCCAGCCAGACCGACCCCAAGCCGCGACGCAAGCCCGGCTGCCCCTACGGCGGCATGCCCCTGAATCCCCGGGCCACTATCTTTCGCGGCCCTGATACCATGGGTGTCTCAACGCCCTTCACCGGCTCCGTGCGCATCGACACGCACAAGAACTCCAAGGGGGTGTCTGCCAGCCAGCAATTCCTCTCTGCTACCGCCGACATCTGGAACAGCCTCTTCCGGCCCTTCGCCTCCTACCGCGGCCTGGTGGAAAGCGAGTTGGGCCAGACCATTGTCCTGCCCCTGGTGGACCGCGAGGTGGGCCCACTGAACCAGTGGAGCACCCACTTCCAGATCATCAACAAGGACCCCCAGAAGCCGGCTCAAGTGGTCATTCGCTTCGAGGGGTGGGACCTCAGCCAGAGTCCGCCCCAGTTCGTGGTCAAGCTGAACAGGATCACCGTGCGCGGGGCTCGCATGTGCTTCCAGGACCGCGACGACTTCGCCAACTGCCTGGCCCCCGGCGACCGGCTTCCCCAGAACTTCGTGGGCACCGCTCGTATCATCGCCAGCAAGCCCATCGGGGTGGTGGTGAACCGCAGCGGTAAGTTCTCGGATGTCTTCACCAACTATCGGGGCATCCGGCCGCAGGATGGGGCCCGCCGGGTCCTCTTGCCCGTGCTCAACCGGAACTTCGGGCCCTACGGCAACGCCCGGGGCTGGAACTCCTGGTTCCGGGTGATGGTGGCCGACGGTGGCTCCGCCAACGTCACCGTTCGCTACTTCGGCCGCGACCTGCCTGGCGGCACCGTCGCCTACGGCCAGCACGTCTTCCGGGAGTTCACCGTCTTCCAGCATCTGGAATCGGTTCTGCCCGACGGCTTCGCCGGCACCGCCATCATCGAGTCGGACCGGCCCATCGTGGCCCTCGCCAACCTCACCACAGACGTCTTCTTCGGCGACACCGACCTTCTGTACAACGGGATCCCTCTGCCTTAGCAGGACTTCAACCCCCTGCTGGACGCCGGGGCTGGCTGCCCTCTACACTCAGGCCAGCGCACCGTGACCGCAAGATCGAAGGCCGCCCACAGGAGGCTCTGGCCCTTGGATCTTTCTCTGGCCCGCAGGCCCGCGCTCCCGACGGGTAGCTACCTCGTCCTGTCCCTGGCTCTCCTGGCGGTCGCCGGGCTGGCCGTGGCGGTCCTGTACCGTCAGCCTGCCCTGCTGGGCGTGGCCGCGGTCGGCCTGGCTGCGGCTGCCGTGGTCCTGGCCGACCGGCGGGCGGCGGTGCCGCTTATCGTTCTGGGCCTGCCGCTGGAGATCTCCAAGCTGGCCTTCCCCTTCCTCTACACCCGCGCCGACCTGGGCGGCGGCCTGCCTCCCACCTCCATCGTGGACGTGGGGCGGCTGGCGGTGGTTCTGGCTGCGCTCGTATGGCTCCTGCGGCCTGGGGCCGCCCGCGAAGAGGCCGTCCCTCGCTCCTCTCTCACGCTGCCCGCCCTGGTGCTCCTGGCCCTCTACGCTCTCTCCACCCTCTACGCGGTGGATGTGGGCGATGCCCGCATCGAGATCTTGCGCCTGTCATTCCTGATCGGCCTGTTTGTCCTGGTGCCCTTCTTCGTGCGCGACCGCACCACCCTGCGCTGGTGCCTGGGTGCCCTCATCGCCTCGGCGGCCCTGCTGGCAGCCCTGGGCGTCTATCAGCAGGTCAGCGGCCAGTTCTTCTGGAACGAGGAACTGGGGCTCTACGGCGAGCGGCGCATCAATACGACCTTCGCCGACCCCAACCAGTTCGCGCGGCTGTTGCTGAACGCTATGGCTCTGGCCCTGGTCGTTTGGTTCTTCGTCCGGCCGCGGGCGCGATACCTGCTTCTCCTGCCCGCTCTGGGCCTGTGTGCCCTCACCCTCATCTTCACGGGGTCACGGGGCGCCTGGGTCATCGGGGTAGTGCTGCTGCCGCTGCTGGTAGTCCTCCTGCCGGTGGGTCGCCGGCCCAAGCTGCGACTGCTGGGCCTGGGGGCTGCGGCGGTCGTGGCGGCCAGCCTGGTGGTGGCCGTGGCCAGCCCATACTTCCAGGATCGCCTGGGCACCTTCCGCTTCGGCTTCGAGGCGTTGGGTGCCCGCCCCTACCTGGTGGAGGCTGGCCTGGCCATGTTCAAGGATCGCCCCCTCACCGGCGTGGGCGTGGGGGGCTACCAGCGGGCCTTCGAGGACGACTACTTTCACTTCAAGGACCCCAAGATCAAGGCCGACGTCACCCTCTCCCACACCTCCGCAGTAACCGTGATGTCGGAGCTGGGGGTGCTCGGCCTCGCGGCGATAGGCTTCCTGGCGTATCGATGGTTGCGGCTGGGCTGGCGCCTCTACGGCAGGGCAGACCCGGCCGCAAAGGCCGCGCTGCTGGGCCTGTTCGCTGTCTCGGTGATAGTATTCCTCACGAGCCAGACCGAGGGCCGGTTCCTGGAGGACCCCTACCTCTGGCTCATCATGGGCCTGGCGGTGGCCGTTGGGCGCATGCTGCCTGGGGAACCTGCGCGCCCGTCCGAGCCCGCTGCACCATGAGGGTCTGCTACCTGGCCGACGCGCCTTACGTCCACACCCGGCGCTGGGTGGAGCACTTCGTAGGGCTGGGCTGCGAGGCCCACGTGATCTCCTTCCGCCCGGCCGAGATCAAGGGTGCCGTCGTCCACTACATCGACGGCTGGGAGCGCCTGGGCAAGGTCCGCTACCTGCTGCATGCCCCCCGGGTGCGGCGGCTGGTGCGGAGCCTCCAGCCCGACCTGCTGCACGCCCTCCACCTCACCAGCTACGGCTTCCTGGCGGGCCTCTGTGGCGTGCACCCCAGCATCGCGTCTGTTTGGGGCACCGACGTGCTGGAGGCGCCCCGCCTCTCGCCGTTCCACTATCTGATCACCCGCTACGCCCTCGCCCGGGCCGACCATATCACTGCCACAGGCATGCGCCTGGCCGAGGCCACCCTGAGGTACGCCCCGAGGGGCAAGCCCGTCACCGTGGTGCCCTATGGGATAGACCTGGCTCGATTCTCGCCTCGGCCGAGGGAGCGGGCCGAGCAGGTGGTGGTGGGGGCGGTGGCGCGGCTCTCGCCGGAGAAGGGACTGGAGTTCCTGCTGCGGGCCGTGGCTGCCCTGGTCGAGCAGGGCCGGCCGCTGCGGGTCGTCCTGGCCGGCGACGGGCCCCAACGTGGACGCCTGGAGCGCCTGGCCGCCCGCTTGGGTCTGGCCGAGCGCGTGGAGTTCCTGGGAGAGGTGCCTCACGGCGATGTTCCCGCAGTGCTTCAGCGGCTGGACATCTTCGCCATGCCCTCTCTGGCCGAGGGCTTCGGCGTGGCCGCCCTGGAGGCGGCGGCCATGGGGCTCCCGGTGGTGGCCTCGCGCGTGCACGGCATCCC
>JBAUEL010000093.1:0-1500 GCA_049678585.1 Dehalococcoidia bacterium | reverse complement strand
GGCTTTGACGGTGTGGTCAAGTCGGGCGAGGGCCGACCGCCGAAGCTTGAGGGTATCCGCCGGCGCGGGGGGACCATAGTGTTCCCCCTGCGGCCATTTGACAAGGAAGACTTGGAAATCCCCAGGTTCCTTCGAACGTGAGCTATTTGTGACCGTGGGACGAGGCAGGCGATGAAGTGTCCCTATTGCGGGGCGAGCGAGTCGCGCGTGGTGGATACGCGCGAGGTGGGCGACGGAATACGGCGCAGGCGGGAGTGCCAGGCCTGCCAGCAGCGCTACACCACCTACGAACAGGTGGCCAAGGTGAACCTGCTGGTGGTGAAGCGGGATGGCCGGCGAGAGGCCTTTGACCGGCAGAAGCTGTTCGAGGGCATCTGGAAGGCCTGCGCCAAGCGCCCCATAGCCGTCAAGGAGATCGAGCGCCAGGTCGCCGACGTCGAGTCGTGTCTGTACGGCCTGGGCCAGGCGGAGGTCTCGAGCCGTACCATCGGGGAGATGGTCATGGATCGGCTCAGAGAGCTAGACGCGGTGGCGTATGTGCGCTTTGCCTCCGTCTACCGTTCCTTTGCCGACCTGGAGGCGCTCAAGCGCGAGGTAGATGAGATGCTTGAGCGGGGAGGGCCGCAGGGCTTGTAGCCCCTGAGAGAGGCAGCCCAGGCTCTGCCAACCCTGGGCGTCAACTCAAGTTCCAGCCCGATCTGCCGAAGAATGATGTAGGAGGCTCCTACCGTGCGTGCCCGACCGAACCTGAATGAGGCCGCCGCGGGAGCCTTGACGTGGTCCCCCAACGGCGCACAGGTGTGATGAGCCACATGGCCAAGGGGACATGGCAGGAGACAAGATGTGGCCGATTCGCCCTGGTGCGATTGATAGAGGTAGCTGGCGATTGATGCAAGCGATCCTATGAAGCAGCCTCGTGTCCTTTGGCGTGCCCTGTCTCTAGCTGTCCTAGCGGCTTTCTTGCTATGGGGGCGTGTCCTCTGTGCCGGGATGGCCTCGCCAGCATGGGTGGAGCCGCGGGCCCTCAACATTGTTGATATTGCCGGCCAGGTCCCCGATTCGGTGCTTGAAGGCAACATCGTGGTCTACAGCCACGTTGCGGGGATTGCCACCTTCGTTTCATCCGAGCGGGACGGCGACTTGCTGCGCCTCACGTTCGAGCTTCACCCGCGGGTGTGGGACGGCCGCTGGACCACCATTCCTCTGCTGGGCCAGAGGCCCATATTCGACCACATGGGGAGCGCGGCTCCTGAGATGTGGTTGCGCCTGTACGATGGCGGGGCTGAGATCACCGGCGAGATACTGGTATGCACATACGTCGAGCCGGATCTGACGCTTCCTTTGGCTGGAAGTCACACACACGCCCGCTATCCAGAACGGGAGACCAGCGATCTGCCGCTCGAATCGCACGGCGTTAGGGTGCCGGCCAACTATGGCGGCGAGCTGACCTTGGGGGGCAACTACTCTGTTCTGACCGGCGTGTACACGGTGCATCTTGCC
>JBAUEL010000092.1:0-1575 GCA_049678585.1 Dehalococcoidia bacterium | reverse complement strand
CCCTAACCCAGCATTGTACTTCAAGGCGGGTGATGTGCAGAAAAGGATAGCCCAAACCCTGGCAGCGATGCCGCGGTAGCCGCAAAGGACATACTCGAAACAGCAATGGGGGGCAGGCCTGAAACCTGCCCCCTATCCTTGAGGCGAGTCGTCCTGCTAGAACTCCAACCGCTCCTCATGCCGGTTGGCCGAGAAGAGCTCATCGCACGGCTTGCGATCCCTCGCCTCGGAAGCTCTTAGTTGGTCTGCAATGATGCCGAAGAGAATGCGGACCAGGCCCACTTCCTCACTCCCGCGCCCCTGAGTCGCCGCTTCCCCTCACTCCAACGCCACCGCGATGGCCTCTGCGACGGTACGCACCCCTTTGGCCTCCAGGCCCTCGACGTTCGGCTCCTGTCCGCCTCTTGGGTGGGGCATCAAGGCGCGCGTGAAGCCGAGCTGAACGGCCTCGTGCAATCGCCTTTCGACCTGACCCACGCTCCTCAGTTCGCCGGCAAGCCCGATCTCGCCAAAGGTCACCAGGTCGGCGTGGACGGGCCTATTGCGAAAGCTGGATGCTATGGCCGTGGCGATGGTCAGGTCAACCGCTGGCTCGCGGATGCGCAACCCTCCCACGACGTTGACAAAGATGTCCTGATCGCCAAGGCGAAGGCCCACTCGCTTGCCAAGCACCGCCGCCAGTAGCAACACCCGGTTAAAGTCAACCCCGTTGCAGGTGCGGCGCGGCTGGTCAAAATGGCTTCTGCTCACCAGGGCCTGAATCTCAACCAGCAGGGGGCGGGTGCCCTCCATGGTCACCGCTACGGCAGAGCCGGTGGCGTGGCCGAGTCGTTCGGCCAGGAAGGCCTGAGAGGGATTAGCCACCTCCACCAGGCCGGTGTCGCGCATCTCAAAGATGCCCACCTCGTTGGTAGAGCCGAAGCGGTTCTTGACGCTGCGCAAGAGCCGGTGGGTGTGAAACCGGTCCCCCTCCAGATAGAGGACGGTATCCACCACATGCTCCAGCAAACGCGGCCCCGCGATGTTACCCATCTTGGTGACATGCCCCACCAGGAAAATGGGCACGTTTTGGGTCTTGGCCAGGCGCAGCAGCGCCCCGGCGCAGTCTCGAACCTGGCTGACGCTCCCGGCAGAGGATTCCAGGGCTTCCGTCCGGATCGACTGTATGGAATCGACCACGGCCAGGCAAGGCCGCATTGTCTCGATGTGGGCCAGGATCTCTTCCAGGCTCGTCTCTGCCAACAGGTAGAGGGCGGGCGAGGTGATCCCCAATCGCTCCGCTCGGAGCTTGATCTGGTGCGTTGACTCCTCGCCCGAGATGTAGAGCGCTGGCGCGCCGCCCTCGCTGGCCATTCCGGCCAACTGGAGCATCAGGGTAGACTTGCCAATGCCTGGATCGCCACCAATCAACACCACCGTGCCGGGCACAATGCCGCCCCCCAGCACCCGGTTCAGCTCCTCGACGGGCACTCGCACCCGCTGGTGTGAGTTCGAGGCGACTTCGGACAGGGGAAGCGGCTGGCTCTGGAGGCTCAGTGACCCGGCGGAGGGCCGGGTGGCGCGAGAAGCAGAGGG
>JBAUEL010000091.1:0-4838 GCA_049678585.1 Dehalococcoidia bacterium | reverse complement strand
GACGACGGGGTAGCCATCTAACATTATCGGACATTCACTGGCTTGTCAAGAGAGTATACAATTCTGGACATGAAACGTATCGCACTGTTTATTGATGGGTTGAATGTCAGATTCCGGCTGCGCGAGCGCGGCTGGTGCGAATACTATGATGTGAACCACTTGGCCAAGGAGTTGGCCGGTCCCAGAGAATTGGTGAAGGCCCTTTACTACCATCCCCGGCCGAACCAGGAACAACTGGGGCCAGAAAGATATGCGAAGGAACGAGCATATCTGGAGCGGGTGGCACGAGACGAAGCCGTACTAACGCCAGCAGGAGCGTACATGGTTAAGCGCGAGAGGTGGGTTGACGACAACAAGGCGGAGATCTGGATCGAAAAACAGACTGATGTTCTTCTTGCATCCGACCTCTTGTACATGGCGGCCAAGGGGTCGATGGACACGGCTATTGTTGCAACAGCAGACGCTGACTTGGTTCCCGCCATACGACGATGCAGCGAACTTGGCGTCCCCGTGGAGGTGTTGCGCTTCCGCGGCGTTCACCCCCGTATCTATGAACTGGAGAGCGTCGCGGTGGTGCTAAGGCGCGCACGTCCAGCCTACTTCAAACCTTATGATGCGGATGAGCCAAACTGACTTTTGCACTTCAGTTCCGGGGCAGCCCCCACACACCCGGCGATTGTCAAACCCCAAAGGCCCCTGCTATACTCCTGCCCAGCAGCCCGCCGAGGGAGGCGGAGTTGGGGAGGTGGCTCGTGGACATCGCGTATTTGCCAAAGTGTCAGAAGTGCAAGGTAGGGGACCTGGTTCCCCTCTCTGACTTCGGCAGCCAGGGGGCGCCCATTCACTTCAAGGCCTGGGCCTGTACCAACCCTGACTGCGGCTTCAACATCAAGATCCGCAACGGCGACCTGTACATCGACGAGCCCATCGCCGACGGCACCCTGCACACCCCCCGCATGCGCTAGCGGATCACCCCTTCGCACGCCCGCCACATAGCCCGGCCCACGCGACCGCGGCTCTTAGCTGTATTTTGCACCTTGGGCGCTACCGCCCGACTCCCAGGTACGTCATGCCGGCGGCCTCCACCCTCTGCCGCTCCAGGGCGTTGCGTCCGTCCAGCACCGCCCGGCAGCCCGCGAAGGAACCCAGGTCGAGATCGCGGTAGGCATCATGGAGGGCCTGCACGATGATAGCGTCGATGCGGGGCAGGGGCAGCTCGCCGGCGGGCTCCAGCCCCAGGGAGGCGATCTCGGCGGGGGAGAAGAGGGGATCGTGCACCAGCGGCCGGGCGCCCCGGGCACGCAGCTCGGCGGCGAGCAAGAGCGCGCTGGAGTGAGCGGCCTCCTTGACGTTGGGGCGATAGGACAGGCCCAGGATGAGCACGGTGCTGCCTTCCAGGGAGCCCAGGGCTGCCTCCAGCCTGTCCACCCCGTAGCGGGCCATGGCGTCGTTGATCTGGCGCGAGGTCGCCGCGAGCCGCAGGGATGAGGAGTCACCTACCTTAGCGGCGGGTCCCTGCATAAGCAGGTAGGGGTTGACGGGGATGCAATGGCCGCCCACGCCCACGCCGGGCTGGTGGATGTGCGAGTAGGGTTGGGAGTTAGCGGCAGCGATGGCCTCGGCTACGTCGATGCCGTAGGCATCCGCACAGAGGGCCAGCTCGTTGGCCAGGGCGATGTTGACGTCGCGGTAGGTGGTTTCGGCGAGCTTGGCGAACTCGGCGGTCTCGGCATCCCGCACCGGCAGCACCTCGGCGTCCAGGGCACGGCCATAGAACGCAGCGGCCCGCTGGGTGCTCGCCTCATCGATGCCCCCTACCACCTTGGCATAGGTCCGCAGGTCCCGGAAGACCCGGCCGGAGTATACCCGCTCCGGGCTGAACGCCAGGCAGAAATCGACGCCCGCCCGAAGGCCCGACCCCTCCTCCAGCGCCCGGCCGAGACGGCCCCGGGTGGTGCCCACGGGCACGGTCGATTCCAGAACCACCAGGGCACCGGGCCGCAGGCCGCGGGCGATCGCCTCGGCGGCGGCGTCCAGGGCCGAGAGGTCAGGCCGGTGATCCTCATCCACTCCCACGGGGACGATGACGACCACGACCTCGCTCGAGGCGACGGCGGCCGCTGTGTCGGTAGTGGCGCGCAGGCGGCCAGCCGCCCGGACGGCCGCCAGCCGCTCCTCCAGCCCCTCCTCGCCGACGATGGGGCAGCGGCCCTCGTTGACCTCGCGGACCAGCCTCTCGTCGCTGTCGCAGCCGGTGACGGTGAGACCCTTCGACGCGTACTGGACCGCCAGGGGCAGGCCGATCTTCCCCAGACCGACCACGCAGACCCTCACGAGGCACCCTCCGCGGCCGCGCTCCTCACGGCTACCACGCGCCCCTCCTGGGCCGCCCGTACCAGCGCCTCGGCCACCTCCAGGGCGGCCAGGGCGTCTTCGGCGCCCACGGGCGGCGGCGAGCCCTCCATCACGGCCCGCGCGAAGGCCTCCAGCTCCACCCGCAGCGGCTCGCGCTTCTCCACCTTCAGGCGCACCATAGCCCCTTCACTGACGCCCGTGAGCGTAGCCAGGCTGGGCCAGCCGCCGCCGGCGGAGTCGTTCTCGTAGAAGCGCAGCTCCTGGGTCAGGTAGTCCACCGCGAACATGCCGCGCTCTCCCAGCACCGAGAGCTGGCGGATCTTGGTGGGGGTGAGCCAGTTGACGTCGAGCACGCCCACCGCGCCGTTGCGAAAGCGCAGCAGGCCCGAGAGCATGTCCTCCTGGTCGGTGTTGATGCGCCGCTCGGTCTCCGCATGCACCCGCTCCACCTCGGAGCCGAGAAGGAAGCGCATGACGTCGATGTCGTGGGGCGCCAGGTCGAGGACCACGCCCACGTCGCGCACCCGCTTGGGGAAGGGCCCCACCCGGCGGGCGTGCATCTGAAAGACCCGCCCCAGCTCGCCGCCTTCGAGCCGTCGCTTCAGCTCCTGGATAGCCGGGTTGAAGCGCTCCACGTGTCCCACCATCAGGGGCACGCCGGCCTCGCGGGCGGCGCGGGCGATCTCTTCGCCCTCGCTGCGGCCCGCTGCGATCGGCTTCTCGACGAGCAGGGGCACGCCCCGCTCGATGGCGGCCAGGGCCACCTCTCGATGCAGGCCGGTGGGCACGGCCACCGAGAGAAGGTCCAGGCTCTCCCGCGCCAGCAGCTCCCGGTACTCCTGATAGCCGCGGGCAGAGCGGCCCCGGGTGGCCGAGCCCAGCCGCTCGGTGTCCACGTCACAGACGGCGGCCAGCTCGGTGGTCTCCAGCTCACCGTAGACCCGGGCGTGGTTGACCCCCATGGATCCCAGGCCGATGACCGCCGCCCGCAGCGGCCGGCCAGGCTCCTCAGTCATCGCCTCCTCCGACCGCTGCCTTCGCCCCGTTGACGGCAGCCACGATGGTCTCCAGGTCCTCCTGAGAGAGCGAAGGGTGCACCGGCAGGGAGAGCACCTCCCGGCTCAGCCCCTCCGCCACGGGCAGGGACACGTCGTACCCCCGCTCGCGATACAGCGTCTGTCGGTGCACCGGCGTGGGATAGAAGACGGCGGTCTCGACGCCGGCCTCCCTGAGGACGGCGGCCAGCCGGTCGCACCCCGAGGGCACCCGCACGGTGTACTGGTGATAGACATGATGGCAACCCTGCCGCTCGCCGGGGGTGATGACGCCCCGCAGGTGCCGCGACAGGTAGTCCGCGTTGCCCCGCCGCCGCTCGTTCAGGTCGGGGAGGCGGGAGAGCTGAGCCAGCCCCAGGGCAGCGGCCATCTCGGTCATGCGGAGATTGTACCCCAGAAGCTCCGAATGGTAGCGCTGGCGCTCGCCGTGATTGCGGATGAGGCGGACCCGCTCGGCGATGGCAGCGTCGTTCGTGGTGAGCACGCCGCCTTCGCCGGTGGTCATGTTCTTGGTCGCGTAGAGGGAGAAGCAGCCTGTGCCGAAGCTGCCCACGGCCCGGCCGTGTATGCTGGCGCCGTGAGCCTGGCAGGCATCCTCGATGACCAACAGGCCGTGCCGGCGAGCGATCTCGCCGATGGCCTCCATGTCGCAGGGGTGGCCGAACAGGTGCACGGGCAGGATGGCCCGCGTGCGCGGGGTGATCGCCGGCTCGATGAGGGCCGGGTCGATGTTGAAGTCCTCCTCCCGCACGTCCACGAAGACCGGCCGCGCGCCCGCGATAAGCACGGCATTGGCGGTGGCGGCAAATGTGAAGGGGGTGGTGATGACCTCGTCGCCCGGGCCGATGCCGTGGGCCAGGAGGGCCGCCATGAGCGCCGCCGTGCCCGAGGAGACGGCCACGGCGTGCTCGCTGCCCACGAAGCGGGCGAATGCCTCCTCGAACTCGGCCACCCGCCCAGCCTGGGCGAGCTGGCCCGACTCCAGGGCGGCCAGCACCGCCCGCTTCTCCTCCTCGCCGATGACAGGCCGGGCCATGCGGATCATGGTGGACTCACCCCGGCAGTGGCGAGCTGGAATGTCCGCCCGCAATGGGGGCAGCGCCAGAGATCGGGCGCCTCCCCCCGCTCGAGCCTTCGCCCGCACGCACAGACGTATCCCACCAGTCGGGCCGGGTTGCCCAGAACCAGGCCGTGTTCGGGCACGTCGGCGGTGACCAGGGCGCCCGCGCCCACCATCGCCCAGCGGCCGATGGTCACCCCCGGCAGCACCACCACGCCCGCGCCGATGGAGGCGCCCTGCCGGACCAGGGTCTCGCCGGGGGTCCAGTCCTCCTCAGTGAGGGGGCGGCCGTCTGGGGCGATGGCGCGGGGGTACTTATCGTTGGCGAAGCAGGCGTGGGGCCCCACGAACACCCCGTCCTCCAGGGT
>JBAUEL010000090.1:0-20515 GCA_049678585.1 Dehalococcoidia bacterium | reverse complement strand
CGCCTCCTCCTCTCGCAGAGCCTCCCGCTTCTCCTCGATGTACTCCAGGCGGTCGTCCACCAGGTCACGCAGCCCCGTCAGCCCCCGCCGGAGCCACCGTCGCACAAAGCGCGGCTTCCACATCCGCCTCACTCCTTCCCACCGCCGGATGAAACCATCCGGACCCTTCTCGACCCCTACCTATGACCCGCGCGTGCTCAACCCACGCGGCCTAATAGGCCCTGCGATTATTGTACCGTCCCCGTAACAGGGGGAGTACATCGGGGATGGCCGCAGCCCTCACCCCAAGCGCCCTTGAGGCCTGAAGAGGCGAGTCGCCCTCAGGCCTCTTCCTCGTCGCCCTGCCAGCGGGCGCGAAGCAGCAGATGCACCACCGAGAGGATGAACACGACGGTCAGCAGGCAGGCCGACACCACGCACCACAGGCAGATCGCCTCGATGCGGAAGATCTCCACCCACGTCATGTACCCGGAGTAGACGAACCCCATCAGCCCCAGGCCGAACACCGCCAGAGCCGAGACCTCGCCCAGCGTCAGGGGCCACACCAACCCGCCCAGGGCAGCCCCTACCAGGGCGACGTACAGGAGCAACCCCAGCAGTGCTACGGGCACGCCCAGCATCTCGGCGTACTCGCTGGCCTGCACCGTGTCGCACCCATGCACCCCCTCGCAGTAGAGAGGCACTCCGCTATAGTGCGAGTACACCAGATAGCTCGACACGCCCAAGCCAAGCACGGAGAGAACCAGCGGTCCCACGCCCAGCGACATGCCTAGCAACTCGCGCGACGCAAACGCCACCCGCGGAACAAGAGCCGCTGCCTTCATGGCCCTGGCGCCTCCTCGGTCGAAGGGGTCGGCTCGCTCGCCTCCGGCGTGGCCTCTGCCTCCTCCTCCTGTGCCTTCGCCAGCGCTCGCTCGATGATCGGCCGGAAGTCCTCGAACGACAGGTAGCCACGCACCAGCTCACCGTTGACGAGGAAGCTCGGAGTGCCTTCAACCCCCGCCTCGGCCGCCTCTTCGCGCTGCTGCCTTATCAGGTCGGTGTACTTGTGGGAATCCAGACACTCGTCGAAGGCCTCGCGGTCCAGCCCCAGCTCTCCCGCGAACCCCTTCAGCGCCCCCTCGCTCAGGTTCTGCTGGTTCTCGTACAGCATGTCGTGGTATGCCCAGAACCGGCCCTGCTCGTTGGCGCATTCCGCCGCCTCCGCGGCCAGCCCCGAGGCCTGCCCCTCGGCGGCCACGTTGCGGAACTCTAGCTGCACCTTCCCGGTTGCGACGTACTCTCGCTCGATCTCCGGTTTCGTCTCCCGGGCGAACCGGCCGCAATACGAACATTGATAGTTGGAGTACTCGATGATCTTGACGGGAGCATCCTCATCGCCGCAGGTGTTCCCATCCACCGGCACGGCTCCGCTGGCGCAGACGTGGGACGGCTCGACCGTCGGCACGCTCTGGTCGACCACGACGTCACCCTCGTCCCCTCCGATGCGCAGACTGAAGGCGATGATGACGGCCACTGCAGCGAGACACACGCCGGCTATCACCACCACCATCCAGGGGCTGCGTGTGAAGCGACGCGCAGCCGCTCGCGGCGTTGGCTTGCCCCGCCTTCGCTTGGGTAGACGTGAACTGGCCATATCGAACGACACCCCTGTAAGAACGGCCTTCGACCCTGCTGTGCCTCTAGTCTAGCATCGGCGCCGCCGGCACGAAAGGCCACCAGCACCACGGCCCTAGCAAGGCGCTCGGAGACTCCCGCCGTCGGGGGTGCAGGGGGCAGCGTCCCCTGCCGGGGTGCGCGAGGGGTGTCCCCTCGCCCTTCATTTGATTCTTCCTAAGAATCAGATTCCAGGGTAGCACCCCCTGCCCCACCACGGGTTTCGGCATCGATGCCCACAGGCGCTGCCTCGGCCGCGTCCTCGTGAGCATCAGCCCAAATCGCCTCCATACCTGGGACTTCGGGAAGCAGGCCCCTTAGGCTGCGGCCGGCCGCCATCATCGAGAGCCCCCCGGTGCCATCAGCCCCTTCCAACTGTGGCCGCCCTCCGCTACCATCACCAGGGGTCCAGGGGGCTCTGCCCCCTGGCGGGGTCGTGCAGGGGTGTCCCCTACACCTTCGAGAGAGCACCCCCATGAGGTCAATCAACCCAAAACCCCTCATCTCGAAGCTGCAACCCCGACATTTTCGCCAAACAATCAGGCAATCAAACCGTCCGGGTCCCCACCCTCCAACCCCCAGCCCCCAACTCGCCCCCACCCGCCTGGAGCGACGGCGTAAGGCAGGCCTCTCGCCCCGTCACTGCAGATTCGGATTCGGGCCGCCGAAACTGGCTGTGAGGTGCCCGTCCAATTGCTGGGCCATCTGGGCCTATGCTATAGTGAAATGTCTACCAGGCAAACGCGAGGCGTGGGCTGAGGCCGGGTACGGGGCCGGTGGGTCCTCGCTCGGCCTTTTGCCTTGGCCGGTAGACTGCTGTCCAGACGGCCGCGATAGCGTACCATCCAGCGAGGGAGGAAGCGGTGTACCAGGAGTTGAGCATCTTCAGCGGCAACGCCCATCCAGACCTGGCTCGGGACATCTGTCGCTCCCTGGAGGCCCCCCTGGGACAGTGCGAGGTTTTCGAGTTCACCAACGAGAACATCTTCGTCCGCATTCTGGAAAACGTCCGTCAGCGGGATGTGTTCATAGTGCAGCCCCTGGTATCACCGGTGAACACCCGCATCATGGAGCTGCTGATCATGATCGACGCCTTCAAGCGGGCGTCGGCGGGGCGGGTGACCGCAGTGGTCCCCTACTACGCCTACGGGCGCAGTGATAAGAAGGACCAGCCTCGCGTACCCATCACCGCTCGCCTGCTCGCCAACCTTATCGAGACGGCGGGCGCCGACCGTCTGCTCACCGTGGACCTGCACGCCGGTCAGATCCAGGGCTTCTTCAACATCCCCGTGGACGAGCTGACTGCCCTATACATGATCAGCCGCCACTTCGCCGAGAAAGACGTGGAGGACGCAGTGGTGGTGGCCGCCGACGAGGGGGCCTCCAAGCGGGCCCGCAACGTCGCCCAGAACCTGAACGTTCCCCTGGCCATCATCGAGAAGCGCCGCGTGGGGAACCGGGAACAGACCGAAGCCCTCAACCTCATTGGCGATGTAAGGGACCGGCAGGCCATCATCGTGGACGACGAGGTCCTCACCGGCAGCACGCTGCTCCAGGGCGCCGAGCTGCTGCTCGAGCGGGGCGCACGTGGCGTCTGCGCTGCCTGTACCCACGCTTTGCTCCCGGACTCGACCAGTCAGCGGCTGCGGGAGAGCCCCATCGAGGAACTGGTGGTCACCGACTCCGTGCCCTTGATGCCGCAGAAGCGGCTGGCCAAGATCATCGTGCTCAGCCTGGCGCCCCTCATCGGCGAGGCCATCAGTCGCATCCACACGGGAAAGTCGGTGGGGGATCTCTTTCAGTAAGACGATAACAGCCATGCTCAAGTGGGTAGGTAAGGTTCTAGGCGATTCCAACGAGCGGGAGGTCCGCCGGCTCCAGCCCCTGGTGGACCAGATCAACCGGCTGGAGCCGGAAATGCAGGCCCTCTCCGACGAAGAGCTTGGAGCCAAGACCGCTGAGTTTCGCGCGCGCCTGCGCCAGGACGAAACCATCGATGACCTCCTGCCGGAGGCCTACGCCGTCGCGCGCGAGATGATCCGCCGCATGCTGGGGGAGCGCGCCTTCGACGTTCAGCTCATGGGCGCCATTGTCCTCCACCAGGGCAAGATCTCCGAACTGAAGACGGGCGAGGGCAAGACCCTGGTGGCCACCCTACCCCTCTATCTGAACACCCTGGAGGGCAAGGGCGCCCACCTGGTCACCGTCAACGACTACCTGGCTAAGCGCGACTCCCAGTGGTACGGTCGCGTCCTCCGTGCCCTGGGCCTCTCCGTGGGAGTGCTCCAGCACGATGCCGCCTACCTGTACACGGAAGAGCAGGTCAGCGATGTCCTCAACATGGAGCACCTGGCCCCTTGCCATCGTCGCGAGGCCTATCAGGCCGACATCATGTACGGCACCAACCATGAGTTCGGCTTCGACTACCTGCGCGACAACATGGCCGTGGGCCACGATCACCAGGTGCAGCGGGATCTTCACTACGCCATCGTGGACGAGGTGGACAACATCCTCATCGACGAGGCCCGCACTCCCCTCATCATCAGCGGCCCCGCCGCCGAGAGCACCGAGATCTACCACACCTTCGCCAGGCTGGTCCCCCGCCTCACCCGAGAGGTGGACTTCACCGTTGATGAGAAGCTGCGGGCGGTCAGCCTTACCGAGGAGGGCATGATCAAGCTGGAGAAGGGCCTGGGGGTCAAGAACATCTACGCCCCCGAAAACTACCGCCTCACCCGCTACATGGAGGCCGCCCTCAAGGCCCACATCCTCTACCAGTGTGACCACGACTACGTAGTCAAGGACGGCGAGGTAGTCATCGTCGACGACTTCACCGGACGGCTCATGTTTGGGCGCCGCTGGTCCGACGGCCTCCACCAGGCCGTGGAGGCCAAGGAGGGCGTCAAGATTCAGCGGGAGTCTATCACCTACGCCACCATTACCCTCCAGAACTACTTCCGGCTGTACGAGAAGCTGGCGGGCATGACCGGCACCGCCGCCACCGAGGCCGAGGAGTTCTACAAGATCTACAAGCTGGAGGTGGTGGTCATCCCCACCCACAAGCCCATGATCCGTGAGGACTACCCGGACCTCGTTTACCGCAGCGCCCGAGCCAAGTTCAATGCGGTGGCGGACGAGGTAGAGGAGCTGCATAAGCAGGGGCAGCCTGTGCTGGTGGGCACCGTCTCCATCGAGAACTCCGAGTACCTTTCGGAGCTGCTGAAGCGCCGAGGCATCCCTCACCAGGTGCTCAACGCTAAGCACCATGAGAAGGAGGCGGTCATCGTGACCCAGGCCGGACGGGCGGGCGCAGTGACCATCGCCACCAACATGGCCGGCCGGGGAACTGACATCATCTTGGGCGGCAAGCCCGACGGTGGTGCTCCTGATGAGTGGCAGCAGGAGCACAACAGGGTGGTGGAGCTGGCAGGCCTGCGCATCATCGGCACCGAGCGCCACGAGGCCCGCCGCATCGATAATCAGCTCCGGGGCCGCTCCGGCCGTCAGGGCGACCCCGGCAACTCCCGCTTCTACGTCTCCTTCGAAGACGACATCATGCGGCGCTTCGCCCCCGACTGGCTGGGAGGGTTCATGGCGAAGCTGGGCATGGAGGAGGACATGCCCATCGAGAGCGGCATGGTCAGCAAGGCTATCGAGCAGGCCCAGACCAAGGTGGAGGGGCACAACTTCGATATCCGTAAGCACGTCGTCGAGTATGACGACGTCATGAACACCCAGCGCGACGTTATCTACTCGGAGCGGAACAAGATCCTGGAGGGCGCCGACTTCAAGGCCAACATCTTGGAGATGGTGCGGGACGAGATCGATGCCCTGGTTGAAACCCACCTCCCGGAGCGCCAGGAGGAGCATTGGGACATTGAGACTCTCCTGGCCGAAGTCGGCGCCATCGTGCGGCTCCCCTCCAGCTTTACCCAGCGGTCGTTCGCCGCCCTCTCCCGGGAGGAGATCCGCGAGAAGTTCCTCTCCTTTGCTGAGGAGGCCTACGAGCGCAAGGAGCAGGAAGTGGGAGCGGACACCCTGCGTACCCTGGAGCGGCTGGTGATGCTGCGCACCATCGATACCCTGTGGGTAGAGCATCTCACGGCCACGGAGGAGATGCGCCAGGGCATCGGGCTGCGCGCCTACGGCCAGCAGGACCCCCTCGTATATTACAAGCGGGAGGCCCACGACATGTGGGGCCAGCTCCTGGACAACATCCGTCACCGCATCGTGCATTCCATCTATCACGTGGAGCTGGCACCGGCGCGCGAACAGGCTCCCGCCCGCCAGCCGGTCGGAGTAGGCGCTCGGGCGAACCTCGGGGCTGACGCCGGCGGCGAGCAGCCTGTAGGTGCGCCCGCCAGCATCAGGGCGGGCCGGGGCAGGAAGATCGGCCGCAACGACCCCTGCCCCTGCGGCAGCGGCAAGAAGTACAAGAAGTGCTGTGGGAAGGCGGCGTGAGTAGAAAAGCCTCCAAGAGAGCGGGCCTCATATCGGCCGGAGTCATCCTGGTGGACCCGCAGGGGTGCATCCTGCTGCAGCTTCGGGACGACCGGCCCGACATCATGTTTCCGGGCCACTGGGGTATCACCGGCGGCACCGGCCAGAAGGGGGAGACCCCCCAGGAAACTGCTTCTCGGGAGGTGCTGGAGGAGACGGGATTGTGTGTCTCCCACCTGGCTCCCTTCAAGGTGTATCGCTTCTCCCGACCTGAGGAAGGCTGTGAGTACATCCAGCATATCTTCTACGCCCTTACCGACCGCCCTGCGGACGAGATGACCGTGGGCGAAGGCCAGCGCCTTCGCTTTGTTGCGCCGGAGGAACTGGACGGCCTCCCGATCGCCTACAACCATCGCCAGGTCCTGGCGGAATTCGTGGCCTCACCCCAGTACCAGGGCTGCCTGAACGGCGCCATCTCGCCGGAGGAGGATGAGGAGGCCCTAGATCACCTGCGGCAGGCCCTGGCCTCCGGCGCCGACTGGTTCGCTGCCCTCCTGGAGGCCATCGCGCTGTGGCGGCGGCCCGAGGAGACCGTGAACGGCCGCCGCTATCGCTACCTTATCGAGGGCGAGGCCTTCGACTGGTTGCTGCTGGCCGAGCGGCTGTGCGAGGCCGCCGACGGCACCCCAGCCGAAGAGAAGGAGGCTCTGCTCTTCTTCGGCCGTCTGCCCGTAGAGCTGGGCGAGGACCAATTCAAGAAGCTCCTCGGCCCCGCCAAGCACCGGGCCCACCTCAACTACCTCTACGGCGTGACCGTGGAGGAAGCGCTCCAGCTTGCCGTGGAGGAGGAACTGCACAAGGAGCGGCGCTGCCACGCCTGGAGCGCCGACCGCCGCGCCCAAGAGACCGCCTTCGAGCGCATCTATGGCAGACCCCGCGAGGACCTGCTGGCGGACTTCCGCGGGGCGCGCGGCCTTCCCCAGAGCGACGGCATCACCTATGGGGAACTGAAGGAGTTTACCTACTGGCTCTTCAAGCATCGCCTGCGCCGCTGCGACCCCGCCCGCGTGGCCTCGGACACCCGCAAGGCCCTGGCCCAGCTCTCGGAGCTGGAGGCGGCCAGCCGAAGGCGACAGGCGGCCCCCTCGTCGCTCCCACACGCTGATGACTCCCCCGGCGTAGTAGTAGACGTAGAGGAGGGGGCGCGTTGACCGGGGCCTCGTTCGCAGCTAGAATGCCCAGCGTGATGGCCCCGAGGAGTCGGGGCCAGTCCGTGCCAGGAGCACTCTGAAATGACTACCCAGACTCACCCGCGCAAGGACCTGCCCAAGGCGTATGACCCTCAGGCGGTGGAGCAGCGCTGCTACAGGATGTGGGAACAGGGCGGCTACTTCACGCCCAAGTTGGACAGGGATCGCGAACCTTTTACCATCATCATGCCCCCGCCCAACGTCTCTGGGGACCTGCACATCGGCAGCGCCATGTTCGTGGCCATAGAGGACATCCTCACGCGCTGGCATCGCATGAAGGGTGACCCTACGCTGTGGCTGCCCGGGGAGGATCATGCCGCCATTGCCACCCAGAACGTGGTCGAGCGGGAGCTGGCCAAAGAGGGACTCAGCCGCCACGACTTGGGCCGCGAGACCTTCCTAGAGCGCGTGTGGGAGTGGGCCCTCAAGTACCGCGGCGTCATCACCTACCAGCTTCGGCGGCTGGGCGCCTCATGCGACTGGACCCGCGAGCGCTTCACCATGGACCCCGGCCCCCGACGCGCCGTGGCCACTACCTTCGTCAACCTGTACAACGACGGTCTCATCTACCGGGGCGAGCGCATCATCAACCGATGCCCCCGCTGCCAGACCGCCCTCTCTGAGCTGGAGGTGGAGCATGTAGAGGCCCACAGCCACCTCTGGTACGTCCGCTATCCGCTCTTAGACGACGAGGGCAGGCCCACTGACGAGTTCATCACCATCGCCACCACCCGGCCCGAGACCATAGTGGCGGACACCGGCGTAGCGGTGAACCCGCGCGACAAGCGCCTGGGCCCCCTGGTGGGACGAAAAGCCCGGCTTCCCATCATCGAGCGGGAGCTGCCCATCGTGGCCGATGAGGCCATCGACCCCGAGTTTGGGGCGGGCGCGCTGAAGGTGACTCCAGGCCATGACCCCGTGGACTTCGACATCGGCCAGCGGCATGGCCTGCCCACAGTGAGCGCCATCGCCCTGGACGCTACCATGACCGCGGAGGCGGGTCCCTACAAGGGCATGGATCGCTTCGAGTGTCGCCAGGCCATCGTGCGCGATCTGGAGAAGCTGGGCTACCTGGTGAAGATCGAGCCCTACGTCCACAGCATCGGCCACTGTCAGCGTTGCAACACCCTGGTGGAACCTCTCATCAGTCCTCAGTGGTTCGTGCGGATGGAGCCCCTGGCGAAGCCAGCCATCGAGGCCGTGGCCAGCGGGCGCATTCGCTTTGTGCCCGAGCGGTTCACCCGTCTCTACATGCACTGGATGGAGAACATCCGTGACTGGTGCATCTCCCGGCAGCTCTGGTTCGGCCATCCCATCCCTGTCTGGTACTGTGAGGAGTGCGATGCCCTCACGGTAAGTGTCGATGAGCCCTCGGGCTGTCAGGAGTGCGGCTCGGCCAGGCTCCGCCGCGACCCCGACGTGCTGGATACCTGGTTCTCCTCCTCCCTCTGGCCTCACTCCACCCTGGGCTGGCCCGACCAGACCGAGGATCTGGCCTACTTCTACCCTACCTCCGTCATGGAGACGGCCTACGACATCCTCTTCTTTTGGGTGTCCCGCATGATCTTCATGGGCCTGTATAACATGAAGGGTCACCCCAGGGGCGAGGAGCCTTTCCGGGTGGTCTACCTGCACGGCCTGGTGCGGACGGAGCAGCGGGAGAAGATCAGTAAGTCCAAGGTGGGCCAGGCCCAGGCACCCGTGCTGGAGCTCCTCGAGGCCATTGACCGCTACGGCGCGGACGCCCTTCGCTATGCCCTGGCCACCGGGGGCAGCCCCGGCAACGACATGCGGATCTCAGAGCAGAGGCTGGAAGCCGGCCGCAACTTCGCAAACAAGCTGTGGAACGCCGCCCGCTACGTCATCTCTCGGTTGGATACCCGGCGGGTGGCTCCGCCTGCCCTGGAGCAGCGAGACGCTATGGCCCTGGAGGATCGCTGGATACTGTCGCGACTCCACCGGCTGGTGGCTAGCGTGGAGCAACTCCTGGAGGCATATCAGTTCGGCGAAGCCGGCCGCCAGATTCACGACTTTCTTTGGGGCGAGTACTGCGACTGGTACGTGGAGATGTCCAAGGTGCGCCTGGCCCGGGGGGATAACTCTGTCCTACCAGTGTTGGTGCACGTCCTGGAGACCGGCCTGCGCCTCCTGCACCCGTACATGCCCTTCGTGACGGAGGAGCTCTGGCAGACCCTCTCCGAGCACCTGGCGGAGCGGGAGGCCGAGGCGCTTATCGTCTGTCCATACCCCCAGGCCGACGGCCGCTGGTATGACGAGGAGGCGGAACGCCAGGCGGCCGCCGTCATGGACTACACACGAGCGATACGCAATATTCGCTCCGAGAAGTCAGTTGATCCCTCTCGATCTGTCGAGGCCTACGTGGTGCCGCAGGCGAGCGTGTACGACGCCGCTCGCGGGAGCGCCGATCTCATGTCGGCTCTGGCGAGAGCCCACCCGCTGCACGTCGTGAGCCGCGAAGGGAAAGTGCCGACTGAGGCTGCGCTTACCAGCGTCTTGTCGCACGGGCAGGTGGTTGTGCCCCTGGCCGGGCTGTTCGACCTGGAGGCAGAGCGAGTCCGCCTCACCCGCCAGGTGGAGCAGGTGGAGGGGCAGGTCTCCCGGCTGGAGGCGAAGCTGGCCGATGAGCGCTTCCGGGCGAAGGCCCCTCCCCACATCGTGGCCCAGGAGGAGGAACGGCTGGCGGCGGCCCGTTCCCGCCTGGAGGGGCTACGCAGGCGGCTCTCCGAGCTGGGACAAGAGCAAGCCGGGTAAACCAAACTCGCACTTGCCTATCGGCGCTTGTGGCGAGGCTTCCTCACCGACTTCATCCTGCGCAGGCGGTTCCTACAGGATGGGCAAGTAGCGCTCCAGCTCGAAGCCGGAGACGTGCTTCCGGTAGAGGTCCCACTCGATCTTCTTGTTGGCAATCAGGCTGTCGAAGACGTGGTCCCCCAGGCAGCGGCGCAGGAGGTCGCTTTGCTCCGCCTCGTGGATGGCCTCGATGAGGCTGCCGGGAAGCGTGCCGATGCCCCGGGTCTCCTGCTCCTCCTGGGACATCTCGAAGACGTTCTCCTCGGTGGGCGGGGGGAGGTCATGCTCCTTCTCGATCCCCTCCAGGCCTGCGGCGAGCATGGCGGCGAAGGCTAGGTAAGGGTTGCAGGCGGGGTCGGGCGCTCGATACTCGATGCGGGTGGCTATCTCCTTGCCCGGCTTGTACTCGGGCACCCGGATGAGGTCGGAGCGGTTGCGGCGGGCCCAGGTGATGTAACAGGGGGCCTCGTAGCCCGGGACCAGTCGCTTATACGAGTTCACGCACTGGTTCGTGACAAGGGTTATCTCCCGGGCGTGATGCAGGACGCCGGCGATGTACGCCTTGGCCAGGGCAGAGAGGTGGTAGGGATCATTGGGGTCGAAGAAGGCGTTGCGATCGCCCTTGAACAGGGACATGTGGGTGTGCATGCCAGAGCCGTTCTGGTCGGCCAGGGGCTTGGGCATGAAGGTGGCGTAGACGTTGTTAGCCAAGGCCACCTCCTTGACCACCAGGCGGTAGGTCATGGCGTTGTCGGCCATGGTGAGGGCGTCTGTGTAGCGCAGGTCGATCTCGTGCTGGCTGGGGGCGGCCTCGTGGTGGCTATACTCCACGCCGATGCCCATTTCCTCCAAGATCAGTACAGTATCCCGGCGGAGGTCCGTGGCTGCGTCCAGCGAGGTCAGGTCGAAGTAGCCGCCCTGGTCCAGCCCCTCCGGCGCGCCCGAGTTCCGGAAGTAGAAGTACTCCAGTTCCGGCCCCACGTAGAAGGTGTAGCCCAGGTCGGCGGCGCGCTTGAGGTTGCGCTTGAGCACGTAGCGGGGGTCCCCCTCGAAGGGGCGGCCGTCCGGATAGTAGATGTCGCAAAACATGCGGGCCGTGCCCTTCTCCCGAGGGCGCCAGGGAAGGACCTGGAAGGTCGCGGGGTCGGGCCGGGCCATCATATCGCTCTCGTCGATGCGTGCGAAACCCTCGATTGAGGACCCATCGAACCCCGTGCCCTCCTCCAGGGCCTCCTCCAGCTCCTCTACGGTGATGGTGAAGCTCTTGAGCGAGCCCAGAATGTCCGTGAACCAGAAACGGATAAACTTGATGTCCTGGTCCTTGCAGGTCTGAAGGACGTACTCTTTGCTCTCCTGCTCGATCATGGCACCGCCTCCGGATGGGGTAAGCAACCGGTCGAGCTGGCTGCTCATGCCCCTCGCTAAGCCCCTTATGGGCATCATTGTGGGGGACGGACGTTTCGATGGTGTTTCAGGGAGATTACGTTTGTGTTAACCGGGCCAGCCGGCGTGAAAGCGGTAGCCCACGTTGCGCACCGTCTCTATGAAGGTATGGGTGCGGTCCTCGATCTTGCTGCGCAGGCGGCGGATGTGCACGTCCACAGTGCGGGCGCCCCCGTAGAAATCGTAGCCCCACACCCGGTTGAGGATGGTCTCGCGAGTGCAGACCTGGTCGCGGTGGGTGGCCAGGAAGCGCAGCAGCTCGTATTCCTTGTAGGTGAGTTCCACCGGCCGGTCGGCCACGAATACCTTGTAGTTGGCCAGATCCATCAGCAGATCCCCGCAGCGGATGACGTTTTCGCTGCTGGCCCCGCGCCGCCGCAGTGCGCGGCGGATGCGCGCCGTCAGCTCCTCCCGCTCGGCTGGCTGGACGATGAAGTCGTCCACTGCCAGGGCGGGGTCCAGGTCAGTGAGCTGCTGGGGCCGCACCAGGGCGATGACGGCGAGGCGGTCGCCCGTGACTTCGGCCCGCAGGAGTGTGCGCACCGCCGATTGTTCCAGGTCCTCGGTGAGGTTCAGCAGCAAGGCGTCGAAGGGGCTCTCTTCGCTCAGCCGTTGGGCCGCCTCAGGGAGATCGCAGGTGGTCACGGACCAGTCGGTAGGGAACAGGTCGTCCGCCAGCCCTTGCAATTCCTCGGTGGGGTTGACCAGCAGGATGGCTTGCATCGTTCTCGCGCTCCAGAAGCGGTCCCAATCAGTATAACAGGGTGAGGGCCGGTGGCTCAGGCAGGGATGTCGCGACGCTGGAACAAGACCGCAGCCAGGGCCACGCCACCTACGGCCACTGCCGAGCACACGCCTACGCCCGTCCAGGAGAGTTCGCCTGTGCGGAGGATGTGGTCCGCTTGGTAGAAGTGGAAGAGGGAGACATTGCCCACCCACTCAGCCCCGTCCACCGTCCGCGAGACGATCTCCAGTATGTAGAGGATGACCGTAAGCAGACCGGCGACCGCGGCGGCCCGCCCCACCGAGAGGAAGGCGCCCGAGAAGGCGATCGCGTAGCCCGCCACCGCCAGCCCAACCAGCGCCCCCTGGAAGAGAGTAAGGTAGAGGTAGATAGTGTTCAGGCTCTCACCGGCCGCGGCCACCCCGGCCTGGAGGGCGACGCCCGCCGTCACCACCAGTGCCGCCGTCGAGACGAGGAAGACCAGGCTCTTGGAGACGACGAACCGGTAGCGCGCCACGGGCTGCGAGAGAATCAGGTCCAGGGTGCCCTGCTCAGCCTCGCGGGCGATGGTCCCAGCGCCGTAGACCACGCCGTAGAGGGCGATAACCAGCGCCATCCATCCCAGGAACTCCATGGCAAGCCAGCTCTCGATAGCGAAGCGCCCGCCGACGGCCAGGGGCGCCTCGGGGTCGAGGCCGACCGCCGCCCGCAGGGCTTCCGGGTAAGACTCCCACAGCTCTTCAATCCCCGACTCGGCGAGGCTCCGGTACAGCACGGCGATGAAGAAGGCGAAGAATGCCAGGCCTATCATCCACGCCAGGGCGATGAACCGGTGGAAGGCGACGTAGGTGCGTAGCAGGTGGACGCTCACTGGGCGGACTCCTCGCTATAGAAGCGCATGAAGGTGTCCTCCAGGGCGGCCTCCGGGAAGACGAAGTCTTCCACCGGCAATTCCGCCAGGCGGCGTAGCAGGTCAGGGACATGGCCGTGGACAGCCAGGTGGGCCCGGTTACCATCGAGGCTGCGCAGCTCCACGCCTTCCATGCGCAAGGCTGCCGCCGGCACCGGCCGGCTGAAGGTCACCGTCAGCAGGCGCACCCGCTTGTGACGGATGGACTCTACATCCTCCACCGCTACCAGCCTGCCCTCCCGGACGATGCCCACGCGGTTACACACCCGCTCCACCTCAGGCAGGATGTGGGAGGAGAAAAACACGGTGCAGCCGCGCTCGTGCTCCTCCTTGAGGATGGCGTAGACCTCAAGTTGGACTAAGGGATCCAGACCCTTGGTGGGCTCGTCTAGGATGAGCAGTTCAGCTCGAGGCATGAGGGCAGCGATGAACGCCAGCTTCTGCTTCATGCCCGACGAGTAGCTGCTGATGCGAGGGGAAAGGTCTAGGTCCAGACGCTCAGCGAGTTCATAGCCGCGAGGAAGAAGGCCACCGCCCCGCAGGTCATCCAGCAGGGAGAGCAGGCCGCGGCCCGTCATCTGCTGATACAGGGCCACGTCTCCGGCCAGGTAGCCCGTTCGACGGCGGATGGCCAGGGAGTCGCGGCGGGTGTCCAGGCCCAGCGCCTCGGCCCGGCCTCGGGTGGGGTGGATAAGGTCCAGCAGCAGGCGGATGGTGGTGGTCTTGCCTGCACCGTTGGGGCCCAGGAAGCCGAAGATGTCGCCGGAATGGACGGTCAGATTGAGATCGTCCAGGGCCTGAATCGACCCGTAGTGCTTGCTGAGGCCGAAGGTCTGGATGACAGGTATACTGGTCACCGGCGCCCTTCCACTGCCCTTGCTTCTTCCAGTGTATCCTCCGGGATGGGTGGGGCCAAGGCTGGGCTGGCCGCGTGTTGGGTGCGAGGGTTCACGTGCTGATGATGACGCTGCCGCCCGTCCTGGCCATGGCCTCGGCGGCGTGCTTGCAGCCGTAGAAGACCCCATTCAGGTTCACGGCCATGACGGCGTCCCAGTTCTCCCAGCCCAGCGACGCGATGCCCGCGTTGTTCACCATGATGTCCAGCCGGCCGAAGGCATCCACCGTGGCCTGCACGGCTGCCGCCACCTCGGACCCTTTGGTGACATCAGTGCGCAGGAACCGGGCGATGGCTCCGGCCTTCTCGATGTCTTGGGCGGTGGCCTGGCCCGAGGGCTCATCCACCTCTGCCACCATCACCCGGGCTCCCTCCCGGGCGAACTCCAAGGCGACGGCGCGACCTATGCCGCTGCCAGCCTCCGTCACCAGGGATGCTTTGCCTTCTAGCCTCATAGCGGCTTGCCCTCCCTCTGGATTTCAGTACGTTCAGGATACCCATTATAGGCCAGGGGGCCCCTCAGCCCCGCTTGGGCTTCCTTGACCCCTTCCTTAGCGGCGGATAGAATTGAGTTGTCGCCGGTGGGGAGACCGGCGCTTGTTTTCGAGAGCTGATGATCGCCATCGGCCTGACGGGGGGCATCGCTAGCGGCAAGTCGCTGGTCTCGGCCATGCTGGCCGAGAAGGGCGTGCCCGTTATCGAGGCCGACAAGGTGGGCCACCAAACTTACCGGCGGGGTACTGAGGTCTACCGGCGGCTGGTGGAGGCCTTCGGCACCGAGGTGGCGGTCCCCGACGGGGAGATCGACCGCAGAGCCCTGGGCGCACGGGTATTCGGTGACCCTCAGGCCCGTCGGCGTCTGGAGGCCATCGTCTGGCCGGCCATGCGTCGCATGATGGCGGAGCGCCTGGCCGAGTTGCGAGAGCAGGGCAGGCCCGTGGCCGTACTGGAGGCGGCGGTCCTCGTGGAGGCCGACTGGACTCCCCTGGTGGACGAGGTGTGGGTGGTGACGGTGCCTGAGGAGGTCGCCCGCGAGCGGCTCGTCCGCCGCAATGGGCTGACCTCGGAGGAGGCCACCGCGCGCATCCGCGCCCAGCTCAGCAATCAGGAGCGGGTGCAGCACGCGGACGTGGTCATCGACAATGGCGGCTCCTTGGAGGCGTTGAGCCAGCAGGTAGAGCGGGCCTGGGCCGATCTGAAGGCGCGGCTGGCGGCCTCGGCCCCCGAGAGTGGGCAGGGCGTGTGAGATGAGCGTGGAAGAGAGCATCGAGGAGCAAGGGGCGGGCTACCGCCAGTATGCCATCGAGGAGTACTACTCTGTCGAGGAGCCCTACTATCTTGCCATCTCTGACGAGGTGGAGCTGTTTACTGCGGCCTTCGAGCAGCGGATACCGGTGCTCCTGAAGGGCCCCACCGGCTGCGGCAAGACCCGCTTCATCGAGTACATGGCCTGGAAGCTGGGCCGGCCCCTCACAATCGTCCGCGACGCCACCCGTGGAGCCCGCGACGACAAGGGCCACGGTCTGCCCCTGGTCACGGTGGCCTGCCACGAGGACCTCACCGCCAGCGACCTGGTGGGTCGCTACCTGCTGGAGGGGGAGACCACTCGCTGGATCGACGGACCCCTGACCCGGGCAGTGAAGGCGGGCGCCATCTGCTATCTGGATGAGGTGGTGGAGGCCCGCAAGGACACCACCGTGCTCATCCACCCCCTCACCGACCACCGGCGCATCCTCCCCATCGAGAAGCGAGGGCAGATCCTGGAGGCGAGAGGGGGCTTTCTGCTGGTCATCTCGTACAACCCCGGCTACCAGAGTGCCCTCAAGGACCTGAAGCACAGCACCCGCCAGCGCTTCATCTCCATCGACTTTGACCAGCCGCCGCGGGAAAAGGAAGCCAAGATCATCGCCCACGAATCGGGCGTGGACGAGGCCACTGCCGCGGACCTGGCCAAGCTGGGCGAAAAGGTGCGCCACCTCAAGGAGCACGGCCTGGCCGAAGGGGTAAGCACCCGCTTGCTCATCTATGCGGGGCAGCTCATGCAGAAGGGCGTCCAGCCACGGCGGGCCTGCCAGGCGGCGGTAGTGTGGGCCCTCACAGACGACGCCGAGGTGCAGCGCAGCATCGAAGAGGTGGTCAGTTCGATTTTCGAGTAATTCAGTGAAGATCGGCATCGTTGCGGATATCCACTGTAACCACGAGGCGTTGTGCATCGCCCTGGAGCGCATGGGCACCGTCGATGAGTTACTGTGCGTCGGCGACGCCGTATATCAGTTTCGCTTTTCCAATGAGGTCATGGAGCTGCTGCGGCAGCGGGGGGCCCGCTACATCCTGGGCAACCACGAGCGGGTCATGCTGGGCCCCTGGGGCGAGCGCGCCCGTAGCCTTCCCACGGTGCGCCAGGAGAACCTCGACTACATGACTTCCCAGAGCTATTGCCTGGAGGCACGGGTGGATGGCAGGAAGCTGGTGGTGGTGCACGGCAGCCCCTTCGACCCGCCCGATGAGTACATCTACCCGAACAGCCCCGCCCTGGGGCGCCTGGCCCAGATCGACGCGGACTACATTGTCCTGGGGCATACCCACTATCACATGGCCGTCCCGGTGGGCCGTGCCCTGGCCATTAACCCGGGCTCCTGCGGGGAGGCCCGCGACCATCGCAACAAATTCCGCCTCTCCTGGGCTGTGCTGGACACGGAGACGGGGGAGGTGGCCTTCGGCCACTTCGATGACCCTACCCGTCCTCCCGTTCACCCGCCGGGCGCGCCCGAGGGGACGCAGCCGAAGCGGCTCTTGAACCCCACGGCACGAGCCCCCGACTGACCATGACGCCCCTGGAGCAGTACCTGAAGGATTGTGAGGGGCAGCTAGGTCGTCATACCGCCGCGCTCCCCCTGGAGTTTCGTCGCTCCGCCGGCGAGCTGCTGGGTATCCTCCCGCCTCAAGACGTGCGGTCCTGGGCGGAGGAGGGTGTCGCCCTGGCGGACCACTCCCTGCGCTCCTGGGAAGCGGCCGTGGAATACTTCCGGGTGAGCCCTCGGGTGCTGTGCATGCTGGACCAGGCGACCTTTCATCGCTGGGTGCACGCGGGCCGCGACCTGGCCGAGTACTCGGCGGCGGCGGCAGCAGCCTACTTCCGGGCCAGCCCCCGTTGTGTGGACTATCTTTCGGAGACGCAGCTCACCGAGTGGGCCACGCTGGGCCAGCGACTCTACAGGGGGCACTGGAAGTCCATCTCGCTGAGTTCAGTGTTCTTCGGGGCCAGCCCTGGACTGCTGCGGGCCCTGAGTATGGGCGAGCTGGCCCGCCTGGTCTCTCTCGTCGAGGCTGTCGCCGAGCGCTCCTATGAGCTGGCCCTTGCCTGCCTGGAGGCCTCGCCCGACCTCTTGGCCTCCCTGGAGCAACGGGACCGCGCCCCCTTCCTGACCCTGGCCTCGGCTGTGGTCGAGTCGAGCTGGGCGGACGTTCGCGTCTACTTCGAGCGGGGCCCGTCCCTGCTGGCGGCGCTGGAGCCCGGTCAGCGGGCCCGCTTTCTGGAGCTATCCGCCCAGGTGGCGGGCCATGTGGGTCGGCAGGCTTATGCCCTGTTCGCCGAGGGCGCGGCTGCTCTGGCTCGGGTCGAGCCGGAGGCCCACAGCCACCTGCTCTCCATGGCCGAGGAGCTGGCGGTCGGCTCGCCTAGCGCTGCCATGGAGTTCCTTAAGAGCGCGCCGGAGGTGCTGCGTCGCATCCGGCTGAAGGACCTGGCCGACTGGCATACCGCCGGGCACCGCATCCTGGAGACCAGCCAGCAGGGTGGGGAGGCTTACTTCCGCCTGGAGTCCGGCAAGGGCGAGGAGGTGCTCCAGGCCCTCTCCTCGCGGGTAGAGATCAGCCGTGTGGGGGAGGTGCTCCGGCTGTACTGCAAGGCCCTCACCGGGGTCAATGTCTCCATCCATCCCGTGACCGACTTGAAGGAGAAGGGCATCGGCTGGGTGTCGGAGGAGCGACCCAGCACCGAGGGCACCACTGTGTACCTGCCGGAGTTCGTCGAAGAGCACCTGGACAAGGCGCAGAACTTCGCCGTTTACAAAGTGTATTCCACTCACCAGGCCGCTCACCTGGAGTTCGGGAGCTTCCTGTTTCGCTTCAGGAGGAGGGGGCGCGTGCTACCCAGGAAGCGACACCTGGTGGAGAGGGAGTGTCGGCGCCGGCAGCGCGAGAGCGGCCAGCGGCGCCGGCGGGCGCCCCTTACCGATATGGAGCGCTTCTTCGATCTCTTCGATGACCGGCAGCTCGCCTCTGACCTCTTCACCGTCGTGGAAGACGCCCGCATCGACTCTCTGGTGAGGTGCGAGTACTCGGGCATCCGCAGGTCCTATGCTCGCACCCAGGAGGCGGAGCTGGAGCGGCGGCGCGACGTCCGCCTGCTGCCCCTGCGCATGGCCCTGCTGGAGAACCTGGTGCGGTTCACCCTGGACGGAGCTCGCACGATGGTCTGGCCCACCGCCCTTTCGGAGGTGCTGGCGGAGGCGCTGCGCACGCTACGGGCGGTGCAGCAGTCCGCGGCGGTGGTGGAGGACTCGGCCGAGGTCACCCTGGCTCTGTACGACCTGGTGAGCCGGGTGCCTAACCTGCCTGCGGAGGCCCTGGAAGGGCTGGACTGGGAGACCCTCTCTGAGGACATGCTGGAGCTGATGCTGCTCAAGGCTAGCATGGGTGCCCAGAGCCAGCTCGACGCCCTGCGTTCGGGTGAGCAGCTCTCGTACGAGAGCCCTCAACAGGTGGAGTTCCGCGGCGACTTCAAGCCGGAGTTGGTGCAGTTGCTCATGCGTCTCCGTCTTCAGGAGGGCCAGGAGGGAGGGGAGGGCCTCGCACCGCTGACCGCCGAGCAGCTCAAGGAGCTCTTCGAGAAGAGCGTGGAGATCACTGTGGGGGCCATGGCGGAGGGCGACCTTGCCTCTACCATCGGCCTCTTCCTCACGAACCTGGAGAAGGAGGCGGGCACGCCCATCCCCGACCAGCAGTTCCCGCTGAAGGATGGCACACCCGTCGCGGAGGCGGACCAGGAGGAGAAGGAGATCCCCCACGAGGTCAAGTACTACTACTACGACGAGTGGGACTTCCGCGCCGCCGACTACAAGCCGAGCTGGTGCCGGGTGATGGAGCGGCCGCTGGAGGAGGGGGATGAAGAGTACTTCGAGCGGACCTTGCGGGAGCATTCCGGCCTGGCCTCGGAGACCCGCCGGCAGTTCGAGCTGCTGAAGCCGGAGGTCTTCCGCAAGATCAAGGGCCTCCATGATGGCGAGGATTTCGACCTGGACCTGGTCCTGGACTACATGACCGAGAAGCGGGCCGGCCACCCCTGGACGGACAAGGTGTACTGGCGTCGCAACAAGGTGGAGCGGGACGTTGCCGTGGCTTTCCTCCTGGACATGAGCGCTTCTACCGACGAGGAGATCGAGAAGCGCGGGCAGAAGCATGGGGACGAGGACTTCGACGACGACCCCCGGCGCTACTTCCAGTGGCTGGCCGAGCGTCGCGCCCGGCAGGCCGTGGAGCCCCCCAAGCGCATCATCGACGTGGAGAAGGAGAGCACGGTGCTGTTGCTCCACGCCCTGGAGGCCATCGGCGACGCCTACGGGCTGTACGGTTTCTCCGGCTACGGGAGGGAGAACGTCGAGTTCTACGTCCTCAAGGACATGGACGAGCCGTTCTCAGGCCGGGTGAAGGCGCGCATCGACAAGGCGGCGCCGGTGCGTTCGACCCGGATGGGTCCGGCCATCCGGCATGCGGCGTCGAAGCTGGAGAGGTACGATGCGAAGGTGAAGATCCTCTTCCTGGTGTCGGACGGGAGGCCCCAGGACCACGGGTACGGTCGGGACCGGACGGAGAAGGAGTACGCCATCCACGATACGCACATGGCGCTGGTGGAGGCGCGCCGGCAGGGCATCACTCCCTTCTGCCTGACGGTGGATAAGGAGGGGCACGACTACCTGGGGCAGATGTGCGAGGACATCGGGTACGAGGTCGTGGGGGAGATCGAGGCGCTGCCGTCGCGGCTGCCGGCGCTGTACAGGAGGCTGACGGAGTAGGGGCGGGAGGCTGGAGTCTGGAAGGTGGAGGGTCCCGGCGGCGCCGGGGCCTTTTGATTGTCTTGAAAAAGAGCGGGGTTTAGGGTGGCCGACGAATCTGTGGGAGGGGCAATTGTTTGATTGTTCCGCCCGCTGGGTCCGGCGAGGAGGGGGTGTGGGCAGGGTGTGCCGGGCCTGTGGCAGGCGCTCCTTCATGGTGAGGGTATGTTAGGGAAGGGCGGGGCGAGCGCGAAGGGGTTGGTGGCACCGGGAGGACGGCGGCCGGGGTGAGGGCAAAGAGTAGGGGGGGTCGGCCGACCGCCCCCACTGGGC
>JBAUEL010000089.1:0-24488 GCA_049678585.1 Dehalococcoidia bacterium | reverse complement strand
GTGCTGAGCACCCCGCCCGAGGGGCACACCGGGAGCTGGCCGTCCATGGCAGTCACTCCCTGTCGCACCAGCTCGGCGCCTTTGCCCTTCTCGCAGAAGCCCAGGGCTTCGTACTCCAGGATCTCCTGGATGGTGAAGGCGTTGTAGAGCTCGGCCACGTCAATCTCCCGCATGGGATCGTCGATCTTCGCCAGGCGGTAGACGCGACGGGCCAGCATGGACAGGCTGTCCCAATCTTCGTACCAGGGACGGTCGCCGGTGAAGTAGTTGTCGGTGATCTGGCCGGCGCCGCGGACCCAGGCGGGTTGCCGGGCCAGCTTGCGAGCGCGCTCCTCGGAGGCAAAGACGAGGGCGCAGGCCCCATCGGAGGACGGGCAGCAGTCGGAGAGGCGCAGGGGCCAGGAGAGCATGGCCGAGGCCAGAGCGTCCTGCACGCTGAACTTGACGCGCAGGTGGGCGTAGGGATTGTTGAGGGCGTTCTCGTGGTTCCTGACCGAGACCAGGGCGATGTCCTCCTCGGTGGTGCCATAGGCGTACATGTGGCTGCACGCCTGGATGGCAGCGATGGTGATGGCGCCCACCCCGAAGCCCCGTTCGTAGATCGGGTCCACGGCGGTGTTGAGGACGAGCTGCGCCTCAAGGTTCTCCCCGACCCGCTGCGAGGTCACCACCAGTACGACGTCGTACAGGCCGGAGGCGACGTGGTAGTAGGCGGCTAGGGCAGCCGAGCCGCCGGTCGTCCCCCCCGTGCTGATCTTCAGGTAGGGCTTGCCGAGCATGCCCGCGGCGGCGCAGGCGTCCACGTTCCACTTCTCTGGCGCGTTGACGCCATCGAAGGGGTCCATGGAGCCGTACACCACCGCATCCACATCGTTCGGGGTGATGCCGGCGTCCTGGAGGGCGGGGCTGGTGGCCTCATACACTAGCTCAGGGTATATCACGTCCCGCCGCCAGCTAGAGCAGCGGGTCAGGCCGACGCCAACGATGGCCACGCGTCGGGGCATCACTCACCCCCTCCTCAGGATCACTACGCCGTGCGCCTGGGCGATTGACCCCGCCAGCGCGCTCGTGCCGTGAGCCAGAGCGGTTCGCGCCTCGACCTGGCGACCGTCCGCCCGGCCCATCACCTGAAGGGCCGCCTCAGCCATGCGGGCCAGGCCCGTGCCCGCCTCCAGGTTAGTGCTCAGCGCGCCCCCCGAGGGGTTGACGGGCAGGCGGCCTTCCATCGATGCGGCCCCCTCCTCCAGCAGCCGACTGCCAGCGCCCTCCTTGGCCCACCCAAGCGCTTCGTAAGCCATGAGCTCGTGGTAGGAGGTGATGTCGTGCACCTCGGCGAGATCGAGCTCGGCGAGCGGGTCGCTGATGCCGGACATTCGGTAGGCCCGCTGAGCGGCGCTGGCCAGCGCGCCCAGCCGCCAGAGTTCGGTGGCCCCGATGTAGTACGATTCCGTAGCCCAGCCGATGCCCTCGACGGTGGCCCAGCGGGAGGCGATGCGCCTTGCCCTATCATCGGAAGTGAGGATGAGGGCCACGGCTCCCACGGACTGCGGCCGGCAGTCCAGCTCGCGCAGCGGCCAGGCTATCATCCTGGACGCCAGCACCTCCTCGCGGGTGACGGCGCTCTTCAGGTGGGCGTAGGGGTTGTTGGCGCCGTGGCGTCGGTTCTTTGCGACGACCGCGGCGGCCTGGTCCTCGCTCACGTCGTAGTGAGCCGCATAGGCGCTCGCTTGTAGAGCGAGGCTGGAGGTAACGCCCACGCCGAGAGGGCGGTAGAAGAAGGGGTCCAGGGCCACGTTGCTTACCAGCTCCGTGGGACTTTCAGCGTGACCGTGGCCCACGACCAGAGCCGTGTCGAAGGCGCCGCTGGCGATGCGCATGTACGCGTAGGCGAAGGCCAGAACGCCGTCGTCGGCGACCTTGGCGGAGTCCTTGAGGTAGCCGCCAGCGGCAGGGACGAGGTGCATGTCGGAGATGGTGCGGCCATCGAGCACGTCCCAGCCCGAGGCCAGCACCGTGTCGATGTCGCCTCTCGTCAGGCCCGCGTCCTCCAGGGCGGCCCTCGCCGCCTCGAAGGCGAACTCATGGTAGGCGAGGTTGCCGCCGGGCCCCCGGTGATGCGTCTGGCCGACGCCGACGATGCATACCCTACTGCTCACGCGTCTCCTCCTGCGCATCATCTCCAAGGGCTGCGAAAGGCGCAACCTTGGAGCGGGACATCGGCACTAGTCTAGCAGACCTGGTCAAGAGCGTCAGCCCCAATCGGACCGTCCCCATCGTTTGGTCAGATGATCCGGCGTCCGGAGACCCCCAACAACGCCTGAACACGGGGGACGTTGACTTAGGCAAGAGGCCTATCCTTGTCAGGGGCATTTGTCGCCAAGCCTCCATAGCATATGCTATGTCGACCTGACAGTCGAGGGCGGTCCCCGCCGAAACGGCCTCGCCTTTCATCTGGATGGATCGCTTCCTACCGCGTATAATGGGCGCAACCAAGCGAGCCGGGGGGTGATGGCGGTGTACAAGAAGATCCTGGTCACCCTGGACCGTTCGAGGCTCTCCGAGACGGTGCTGCCGGAGCTACGAAAGCTGCTGGATGGTTCACCGGCGGAGGTCACCTTGTTCACGGTAGGCAGGCCTGCCCGGGCTACGAGGCGGCGCAGGGGTGGCCCTTCCCACCCCACCCCCTTGGGCACCGGGCAACCGGGTTCCTCGATCGACGGGCTCCTGGAGCCGGCCCCGCCGCGCTACGCGGAGACCAAGGGCCAGGCGGTGGAGAGGAAGGAGCACGAACAGCTGAAGTACTTGGAGAGCCTGAGCTCCCCCATCCGGGAGAGCGGCTCAACGGTGAAACTGGCCAGGCGTCTGGGTGAGCCGGCGCGGGAGATCATCGACTTTGCGCGGGAGGGCGGCTTCGACCTCGTCGTTATGGCTACCCACGGCCGCTCCGGTCTGAGCGAGCTGGTGCAGGGAAGCATCGCCGAAGCCGTGGTCAGGAGCGGAGTCGCCCCTGTCCTGCTGGTGCGTCCCCGCAAGACCTAGCTGTTCGCTGGAAACGGCGCCGTCAGGCGATTTGGGGCTGGATCGCCAGGACTGTCATCTCTGCGGCCGCCGCCCGCACTTCCGTTTCGGTGGCTGCCTTTACCCCGATCAGACGCAACATCGTGCGCGCATAGAGTCGATGCCGGCGCCAGAAGTCGAGAAGCGCCCTCTCGGCCTCCTCCGCGGGCAGGGTGATTGCGCGAGCGGGAAACTTGTGCCAGCGGACCTGCACGAGCACCAGCGGGTTCGCCTGTAGGTTGCGATACCAGTTCGAGCGAGCGCTGTAGGCGGACAGCACATAGTACGTATCCGTTCTGGGATCGTGCCCCATGATGTCCACGACCGTCCGGCGCGGCAGCCCGCTCTTGCGCCCGACGGTCGTGAGCAGCAACTGACCAGGCATCAGTCCCCCCAGCCCGATGCGATACACGATGACTGGCGCACGGAAGAACCAGCGCAGCAGAAGGCCGGGCCGCCGCGGACGCTTGTCTCGCCTGTTCATCTTCGCCTCTTCGGGATCTCCCATTTCAACCTGGTGAGCCCTCAATGGGCACCGCTCCCAAGAAACAGGATGCTACTTCCTGGCCCGATCTCGCGTCAACCTGCCCCCTCGGTCAGCGAGAGCCCATAGCCTGGGGAAGCAGGAACATCATAGGTAGACGGCATAGGCGATGCCCGGTCGGATAAGGTCACGGGCCTCCGCGAGCGCGGACTCCCGCAGTGCCCGCCTCAGCGCTCCCGCCAGCGCAGCCCGGCCACGCCGATAGCGATGCCCGCCACGGTAATCACGGCCAGGATGAGCACCTCTCGCTCCGGCACGGTGAAGCCAGAGAGGACATCGTTGATGGCGTTCCCGGCGTGGGTGTAAGGGGAGAGCCGCGCCACCCAGCGCAGCCATTCGGGCAATCGCTCGATGGGGTAGTAGACGGGTGACAGGAGGACCACCATAAGCCCGATGACGTTGGCCATCATGCCGCCGACCATTTGGGAAGGGGACCATGCGGCGATGGTGACGGCGATGCCGGTCATGGAGAGTGTGGTTAGCAGGATGAGGGGCACCAGCCAGAGGCTGAGGTGAATATCGATGTTGAAAGCGGGGGCGAAGCTGAGCACGACCACCGCCGTCAGCGCTGCCTGGGCCACGGCATAGGCCACCACCCCGCCTGCGTAGGACAGCCTGTGCACCGGCGAGGTTATCACTAGCTTCTGCTGGAAGGTGAACCGCTCCTCCTGGATGAGTTGCGAGAGGTTGTTCACGGTCATCACGCCCAGGCCGAAAACCAGGGAGCCGGTCACGAGCCGTGTCTCTGCTCCAAGGCCCGGCGGACTCAGGGCCTTGGCGAAGAGCAGCAAGCCCAGCGGCGCCACGACTATGGAAAAGAAGTAGACGGGCAGCCATACCCGCATCTTCAGAAACTCAAGCTGGAAGATGACCGCGGCGTCGCTCAGGGCCTTAGCCATTGTTCTCCCCCGCCAGTTCGGCGCCTGTGAGCTCGAGGTAGAGATCCTCCAGGCTGGTCTTGGTGATGGCGAACTCCCGGACGCCTCGGCTCGCCAGCTCGTCGAGGACCTCCTCATGGGAGCGGCCAGCAACGTCCTCCTCGCGGCCGTTGGTCGCGGTGAAAGTCGCCTTGAACCGGTAGCGGCAGCGGGCCCGTAGCTGGTCGATAGTGCCCTGGGCGAGGATGCGGCCGCCGCTGATGATGGCCACCTCGTCGCAGAGGGTCTCCGCCTCTTCCATGTAATGGGTGGTGATGAGGATGGTAGCGCCTCGTCCGCTGAAGCTGCGGATGAGGGCCCACACCTCGCGGCGGGAGTGGGGGTCCAGACCGGTGGTGGGCTCGTCGAGGACGAGCACTGGAGGCTCAGCTACCAGAGCATTGCCTACCAGCAGCTTGCGCTTCAGGCCTCCCGAGAGCTGGTTCACGGTGACCCGAGCGTGCTGCTCGAGGTCCAGGGCGGCCATCAGCTCTTGGGCGCGTCGCTGTGCCTGGCTGCGGCTCAGGCCGTGCAGCCGGCCGAAGAGGCTCAGGTGCTCCGTGGGCGTCAGGTGCAGGTACGGTGCGGCCTCCTGGGGGACGACGCCCATGAGGCCCTTGGCCCGCAGAGGCTCTCGCAGCACATCGACGCCGTGAACACGCACCTCACCGGCGGTCGGCTCGAGCTCGGCGGTGATCTGGCGGACGAGGGTGGTCTTGCCGGCGCCGTTGCGGCCCAGCAGCCCGAACACGGTGCCGCCAGGGATGAAAAGATCGATGCGGTCGTTGGCCAGGACGCCGTTGCGATAGCGCTTGCTGAGGGCCCGAACCTCGATGGCGAGGGCATCGGAGGGAGGGATAGCGGTTCGTGGGTCGGGCACGGCTACTCACCTCTCCTAGGCCTTGACTCACGGCTACTTTCCTCGCGGGCTACCGCTGCCTCCGCTGGCCTCTCCGCTCCAGACGCCTGAACAGCGCCCTCATGACCGTGTCCACGATGCCGCTTGCGCTCTCGCCGACCCGACCCCAGTCGCCCCGGCCACAACGGGGCTCCCGGTGATGCTCCCCACGCCGCACCGGCGGCTCCTCCTCCGGCTCCTCCAAGGCCGCCAGGAGATCGTTCGCCTCCTGCGCGCTGAGCCGGCCCTGCTCCACCAACTCCAGGATGTGGCGGCGCTCGTCCTCCACGGCTAGCCTCCCAGGCGATGCGCTACTCCACCAGGATCTCGACCCGTTCGCCGCTGTTCTCGTCGGTGACGTCGACGATGTGCCCCCTGGCGCCTTCGCGGGCGGCACGCTGGATGTCCGCGATGTAGGCGCCTGCGATGCGGCGTCCCCAGCGGCTCCTGGCTATGCGGCTCACGAGCCCCCAGGAGCCCAGGGGCACGTTGACGTTGGTCTTGACTCGACCGGTCTTCAGGTCGGTGATGCGGATGCGCAGGCGCATCATCCGCCCGCCGATGGTGGCCCGCTCCCGCGGGGGCGCGACTGCTTCGCCCAGAGCGTCCAGCAACTCCTCAGCCTCGCGGGCGCTTATCCGACCCTTGGCCAGCAGTTCCAGGATGCGGAGCCTCTCCTCCCGCATGTTCTTCCTCTGAAGCCTAGCTGTGGGAGGTGTTAACAGCGAGGGCCGAGCGGCTGGCCTCAGCGTCCAGGCGGAGCCCCACGCCCACCAGAGCGCGGGCGAGCCGATGCCTCAGGCCGGGTCGGCGCCGTTGCGGCTCCAGCGCGCCCCAGCGTCGGACCTGCTCCAGCAGCTTCCTTCGCTCAGCGGCCCGCTGCGCCGCCAGCATCTCCACGACTGCCCAGTTCTCCATCATCTTACACCTTCCCTGGCCCGAAGAGCCCCGGTGCCTGCCCGTCCGCCGGGCCGCTGCTAGCGTTCCCTCAGCTCGCGCAGGCGGGTGGCCGCCTCCGAGGCATCGATCTTGCCCTCGGCGAGGTCGTCAAGGATCTGCCGCCGCAGCTCCCCCAGCTCTTCCTCGGCTGGCGCGGCCTCATACCCCAGGGCCTCGGTGATCTCGTTCAGCCGGGCCACCACGGTGGGGTAGGAGACGCCCAGCTCCTCCTCCACGTCCTTTATCTTCCCCCGGCACTTCAGGAAGACGTCAACGAAGTGCATCTGCTCCGGGGAGAGCTTCAGGAACTGGCCAAGCTGAAAATCGCCCTCCAGCGACGCGCCACACTGCCGACAGAGCATGCGGGCCACCCGCATCTCACCGCCACACACCGGACACGACCCGAAGCCCTGATTCATCGAAACTAGCCTTTCTTTAAGAACATCAACTTTTCTGTGAAGAATCTTAACCCATCAATTAATTTCTGTCAAGCCCCTGTTGAGAAAATTTTCCTGTGAAGTGCAAGAACCCTATCCGGACCTAGCAGGTCGACCTCCGAAAGCTGACACGAAGCCCCGTCGTTCGTCGAGGTGGATGGCAGCCTCCTTCGGCCCATGCCCGGCGGGTAGAACATCCTGCTGAAGTACCTGTGGCCGGGGCTTCGGATCGGCAAATGCGAGGGGAGGCCATGCTAGCTGGCGTGGGCGCGGGCACCTTCGCCGACTGCCAGCAGGCCGTGCGGGCTATGATCAAGCGAGAACCCGCTCTTCGAGCCGAACGCGAAGTGCTCGCTTCTCTACGCTGCTCGGAGCCATATACGAGCGGCTGTACCCGGCGCTCCGCACCATCGAGGACAGAGCGTAGAGGAACGAGGAACGAAGCGGCGCGCCGCCTAGCTAAGGAACCCGCTTCACATCGATGCCGCCCATGATGCTGAAGGCGGCGACATTCAACGGCAGGCCGAGTTCGCTCTCCTCAGTGGAGTCGGCTGGCTCTACCTTCCGTCCGCCCAGGATGCTGACCCCCGTCATGTTGACGCCCTGGTCCCGCCTGACCTTCACGTGCGCACTCCCAAGAAGCGCGAGCAGAAAGACGTCGATTTCAGGGGGAGGCGGCGACGAGGCAAGATCTATCTCAACGCCTCCGAATAGCGCGAGAGCGATGATTCTCTCCCCGGGCGTCACCTTGCTCCCGTCGACCTCTTCCTTGCCGAAGATGGCGATACTGAACATCACACGCCTCCCACTGGATGCTCCGGCGTAGCCACAGATGGCGGCGGCCCGCTCTTCTTCCGGAGCGCCCTTCTGCGATATGAGTATTGCGGCTCAAGCGGACAACTGGAGTGTGTTACCCGCGATAGTACGCGCCCCGGCGGGAGTTGTCCAGGGCCAGCGCCGAGAGCCGCTGCCACCGGACGACCCGTAGAGTCGTCATGGTCGGCCCCCAGCTAAGATTCCTATCCGAAGGCCCCCTAGAGGGTGTGGAAGTAACGCAGATGCTCCTCGGGCACCTGCCTGGCCGCCAGGCGCCGCCGCAGACGCCAGAGACGGTGTTCCAGCGCCTCGCGCCGGAATGAAGGCGTCGTCTGCGCCCCGCCGCGCAGGACCGTCATCTCTGAGAGCAGTAGGGCCCGGCGCGTCAGGGCCTCCGCCGCCGCGTAGTCGCGCCGACGGTGCTCCTCCAGCTTGGCCAGCTCGATTAGGGCTTCCAGCCTCCCGTCCGGCGTGCCGCCGCCGTCGGCGGCCTCGCGCCAGAGCCGGGCGGCATCCTCCCATCGCCCTAGGCGGCGGTAGACACGGGCCAGCCGCCGGACGACGACGGTGCGCGCCCCTTCCTCGGCGCCGTTCTCCAGGGCGGACTCGTAGAGGAGTGCCGCATCTGGCAGCCGCCCCTCCGACTCGTCCCAGCGGGCCAGGGCCAGGCAGTCGTCCGGATCCGCCGGCGGGTTCCCGCCCATGGTGTGCGCCAGGTGGGCCAAAAGCGCCACCAGCGAGAGGATGTCCAGAGCGTTGTGGCGGAAGACGGCCCGCAGGGGTCCCGCTCTGCCGCCGCGCACGTAGTCGAAGTAGAAGGCGGGGATAGCCCAGCCCGGCACGTCGTCCTCGCGCTCCATGCCGAGCAGGGCCTCCTCCAGGGAGGCCAGTCGGCAGGAGGGGAGCCGCCTGCGGTAGAGGCGACGGGCAGGGTAAAGGAGGTCCAGGTGAGGCAGGCCCGACGCCGGGGGCGGCAGGCGGCTCAAGGTTAGGCGGGTCTCCAGCAGGGGCACGTCGAACCGCCGCCCGTTAAAGGAGACCAGGGCGCGGCAGCCGGCCAGGAGCTCGGCGACGGCGGCCAGCATCGCTGCCTCGCTTCCCAGTTCGGCCAGGAAGAACTGGCGCAGGCGGAAGGACCCCTCCTCGAAGATGCCGATGCCCACCAGAAAGACGTAGGTGCCGGTGCCGCCAGCGAGCCCTGTCGTCTCCACGTCGATGAAGGCCGCCCCTATGAGATCAGACGCGCTGAGGCCGGGCGCCAGGCGTGACAGGGCGGGGGCCTCGAGGGCCAGGGCGTCTCGGAGGGGCAGGCGCCCGTGATGGTAGTCCAACGGCCACCATTCTTCGGCCAGGTAGACCACCCCCCGGCTGGTCTCGACGCACCGGAGCGGGAGTTCCAGCGGCAATTCGCGGGTAAGACGCAGGAACGGGCGGGCCAGCGCCGTCTGGACGGCGCGCGATGCCCTGGCCGTAGCAGGCGGCTCAGCCCTCGGCTGAAGGGCCAGGCGCAGCCTTTCACGCAGCTCCACGGCCCACCAGCCGGCTCAGGAGGGTGATGGCGGCGCGCTTGCTGTCGGGCGCATCGTCGAGGCCGGGCCCGACGCAGGACGGGCAGCCGTCGGCGCAGGAGCAGCCCCGTGCCAGCTCCAGGGCGGCGGCCAGCAGGGGCCCGTGGGCCGCGTAGAGTCCCTCGGCGAGGCCGACCCCGCCAGGGTGCCGCTCGTAGAGGAAGACAGTGGGGTCGCCGGTGAAGGGAGAGCGCACCTGGGCCACGGCCTGGAGGTCCTTGGGGTCGCACATGAGGAAGAGGGGGGCGACGCCGGCCAAGAGGTGGGCCATGCCCCAGAGGCCGGCCTCGAGTTGGGCCCGGTCCAGCTCGGCCCAGGCCGGCTCCTCCAGAGCGAGCCAGTAGGCCGTGGTGTGCATATCCTCCTGGGGCAGGTGGATCTTGCCCCAGCCCACGTTCTCCTGGGTGTCCAGCTTGATCTTCTTGAAGATGGTGGCCAGGAAGGTGACGGCCACGTCGCCGTGATAGCGACGGCAGGCGCCGTCATCGGCCTCGGCGCCGGCCTCCAGCACCTTCAGGTCAACGGCCAGATTGGCGTCGGTGTAGTAGTCGACGTCCACGGGCCGGACGTAGGCCTTCTTCTCTTGCCAGTCCAGGTGGTCCACATGGTACTGCTGGCCGCCGTGCATGTAGATCGCCTCGTCGTGGATGAGGAGTGGCGCCGAGGGCCGGTCCATCTCTCCCACCACTCGCGGCCGCGGCCCGTCCTCCACGATGACGAAGTTGTCGATGGAGGCGCTGCGCAGGCTCACCTGCTCGGCGGGGTAGGCCTCGGTCATCCAGTGGTAACGGCCGTCGACGGCGTGGAGGATGCTCTCCTCGGCCAGCAGTTCCAGCAGGTCGGCGGTGTCGGGTCCGAACTCCTCGCCCTGGGCGAAGGGCAGCTCGAAGGCCGCGCACTTCAGGTGGCTGACGCGGATGATGAGGTTGTCTGGGTTGATGAGCCCAGCCTCCGGCGGCGTCTCGAAGAGGTACTCCGGGTGGCGGGCCAGGTACTGGTTGAGGGGCGTCGAGGTCGTCACCAGGACGGCGAAGGCGAGGCCGTCGCCCCGGCCCGCGCGACCCATCTGCTGCCAGGTGCTGGCCAGAGTGCCCGGATAGCCCAGAAGGACGGCCGCGTCCAACCCTCCAATGTCGATGCCCAGCTCGAGGGCGTTGGTGGCGGCTACTCCGCGTACCCGCCCCTCGCGGAGGCCGGCCTCGATGGCGCGACGTTCGCGCGGCAGGTAGCCGCCGCGGTACCCCTCCACCAGCGGCGCTTCACCCGGCTTCGACGGCAATGAGTCGCGCAGGTGGCGCGCCAGCAGCTCTACCGTCAGCCGGCTGGGGGCGAAGACGATGGTCTGGACCCCGGAGCGCACCAGACGGGTCGCCAGGGCTTGAGCGGCTTTGAGGGCGCTGCGCCGGATACCCAGCTCGCGGTTGACCACGGGCGGGTTGTAGATGCCCACCACCTTCTCGCCCCGAGGCGCCCCGCTGCGGTCCACTACCGTCACCGGCGCTCTCATCAGGCGCTCCGCTAGCTCGCCGGGGTTGGCGATGGTCGCCGAGCAGCAGATGAAGACGGGGTCGGACCCATAGAAGCGGCAGATGCGGCGCAGGCGGCGGATGACGTTGGCCACGTGGCTGCCAAAGACGCCCCGATACTGGTGCAGCTCGTCGATGACCACGTAGCGCAGGTTCTCGAAAAGCTTCACCCACTTCGTGTGGTGGGGGAGTATGCCCGTGTGCAGCATGTCGGGGTTGGTGACAACGATATGGCCTGCGACGCGCACAGCGCGGCGGGCGTCAGCGGGGGTATCGCCGTCATAGGTGAAGGTCTTGACGTCGACGCCCAGGTCAGTGATCAGGCCGTGTAGCTCGTCGAGCTGGTCCTGGGCCAGGGCCTTGGTGGGGAAGAGGTAGAGGGCGCGGGCCTCCCGCTCCCTCAGGAGGGTGTGCAGGACCGGGAGGTTATAGCAGAGGGTCTTGCCAGAGGCGGCGGGCGTCACCACCGCCACGTTCCGTCCGGCCAGCACCGCCTCCACAGCCTGGGCCTGGTGGCTGTAGAGGCGATCGATGCTGCGACGGGCCAGGACCTCGGCCAGGCGGCGGTCCAGGCCCTCCGGGAAGGGCACTAGAGAGGGCGGCATGCGCGACAGGTGGCGCCAGGCCGTGAAGTTGGCGCCCAACTCCGGCTCCGACCGCACGCGTTCCAGGACCTGCGGCAGCGACATGGAACTCCTCCTCGCACATTCGTTCGAGAGCCGCCGCCAGTATAGGCATAGAACACACGTGCGTCAAGGGGGAGGTGAGTCCGCTCCTTGACACGCGCGGCCGCAGTGCTAAACTTGGCCCGCTCGCACGAGCGCAGGCGGGCATCGGCTGGTCTAGGCTGTAGGTGGGGCTCGGATTTCGTCCAGGATTCGTGGCGAGCGAGGGGCCACCCGAAAGGGGTGAGGTACAATGACTCTTCTGAGGTTATCGAAGGTGGTTTTGCGATGCGCGATCCCACTGACGGTGCTCCTGCTAATGAGCGTGGTGCCCGGCCGCACAGGTGCGCAGGTGCCGTATCTACCCTCCGTCAGCCAGACGTGCAGCATCGCCACGCCCGGCAGGGCGGCTGTTACATTCAACTGGCCCGCCCCTCCGCCGGGCGCGATACAGCAATGGCTCGACCTGAGCCTGTTCAACAACGGATTCGTTCCTGGAACCTTTGTGGGAGTCGGCCCCTTTGGCCCGCAAACGACTTCGTTTACCTGGCAAGGGATCCTTCCCGGGCTAACTCACTACTACCGCCTCAACGTCCTCTATCCCGACGGCTGGCATCCCAGCGCCACGGGCTACTTCGTCTCGTGCGAGCCGGGCAAGGCTGCCCTGGGAGATGTCCGCCAGTTCTGTACGCCGCAGGGAGTGGAGGTGACCTTCAACTGGTCGCCGACAACTCCTCCGGGAACGGTGCAATGGCTGGACCTGAGCCTATCCGACAACGGCTTCGTGCCCGGGACGTTCGTAGCCGCTGGGCCTCTCTCCGGTAATGCGTCTTCCTTCGTCTGGAACGGACTGGCGCCAGGCAGGACGCACTACTGGCGCGTCAACACTCTCCATCTATCGCTGGGCTGGCAGGCAAGCGCCAGGGATGCCTTCCGCACAGGCTGCGAGCGGACGTCCTCCCTGCCTTCGCCGCAGGTAGGCGAGTCGGTCAGCGCCGGAGGTCTCGCCAGGGTGGTCGTCGCCAACGACTCGCCGTATGAGCTCGCTGTCGAAATGAGAGGGCCTCAGGCCTACTCATTCACCATCCCGCGCTGCGGCACCTGTCATGAGTACTTCCTGACCGGGCCGTTGTTTGGCTGCCCAACAGGGATACCCAGAATCACTCATGACGTCCGCCCGGGCGACTACACCGTCAACGTCTCTGCCGTCGGCCATCCTGAGATAGCGACGTTCATCGGTCAGTGGAGTCTCAGGGCGAACAAGAAGCACTCCAGCTGCTTGTATGTGGTGACAACTTTCGGCTAGACAGGGACCAGCGTGATCCGGCTCGGATGGGACCGTGCTGGGTGAGGTCGGCCGGAGATTCCAGCGATGACTGAAGGACTCTCTCAAAGGCTTGCGGAAGCGGCCAAGTAGACCTTCGCACGGCGTTCTTGCCAGCCTGCCTCTGATGCTCTAGCAATGCGCCCGCTTGCCTCCGCCCGGCACACGCCAGAGGGGCTGAGCTGCCGCGCCTTGGTGCTGAGGGAGAGCTTCCCGGAGGCGGTGCGCCGCCGCTCGCCCCTGGGCCGCTTCCTGGAGCAGAGAGCATCCCCCCGCGACCAGCGGACTAGCGAAGTTGACGGTGCCGGGAGTAAGCGACGGCCGCCCTCGGACCGAAAGGGAGCAGTTAGGGGCGCTTTCCAGACCTTAACTGAACGGATTCCGCTCGTTCGGAGAGGGGGCCTACAGGGTCCGGGTCAGCGATTTGATGCCCGGGCACTTGTAGACGGCTTCGAATTCTGGATGGCGCTTCTCGCCGGTGACCTCAAACCCCGCCTTCTCATAGGCGCGTTGTGCGGGATCGTTCCCGATTAGGACACCGATGTCCGCGATACTGGCGCCTCGACTTCGACCTTTGTCGAGTATCTCTACCAGCAGCCGGTCTACCAAGCCTTTGCGGCGGAACTCTGGCAGCGTGGCGACGTTCTCTACGATCCAGGCTCCATCAACGTGATCTGGCGCACAGTGAGCGATCGAGCCGGCACGCTGCCAGCCGGCGACGTTGTCCTCCTCGGTTCTACCAACCATCTGATCGGCCTCTGGAAGTGCCTTCAAGAACGATGGCGTTCCGTGCTCCGCCTCGACGTATCCGCAGAGGGCCGCTGCGGCCTGGCCGTCGACTTCGGCAACAATGAAGGTCGAGTAGTGAGCCCAGTGTGGCTGAGCTGTCGTGGCGAGCGCCTCGAGAAAGCGGAGGCACTCCGCCTCAGATCCTCCCAGCAAGAAGTCCCAGAGGCCCCGCTCAAGATGCGAGCGATGCGCAGTCAGAATCACCCACGCGAGGAACTCCGCGTGCTCCGGACGGGCATCGACGATTTTCACTTCCATATCTTGTTCGCTCCGGCTCAGCCGCAACGCCTTGTTAGGCATCCAGCCACGCATGTTAGTGGGGGAACTCTCCCAACGTCCAGTCCTATTGTCCCGGCTATGCCCTCGGACGCCACAACTCTTGAACCCTGGCCCGCCCGGGTGCAACATGGAATTGTTATAAGTCAACCTCTTGGCTGGTTTGAGAGGAACGTTCCAGGGAGGACCTACGCCATGATCCGGATCTCACGACGTGCCTTCTTGGCTGGCGCGGCTGGCGCTGCGGGACTGGCTGCCCTGCGTTGTGGCGGCGGCGAGGAGGAGACTACCCTGAGAGGGGCTACCCCGACCGTGGGTGCTCCCAAGAAAGGCGGAGTACTCCACCTGGGGAGCACTTTCCCTGCTCTGAGCATCGATCCCCACACCGAGATTACCCTGGGCCTCGTCTTCATCCCCTTCGTCTACGGCTACCTGCTCCACGAGGTTCAGCACCTTGAGGGGCCGCCGACCCTCCTCTTCGACCATGCCGAATCTCTGGAGCAGCCGGACGAGGTCACTTACATCTTTAAGCTCCACCCTGGTATCCACTTCCAGGACCTGCCGCCCGCCAACGGTCGCGAGCTCGTGGCCGAGGACGTACTCTACAGTTTCGATCGGATCGCCTCCGTGGAGTCGACTCCCTTCTGGAGGGAGGGCATAGAGAGCAAGTCTGCGCCTGACCCCTACACCTTCGAGGTGCGCCTCACCGGGCCCCATGGCTACACCATGGCGGAGTTCGGGGGCCACCGCACCGCCATCGTGCCCAGAGAGGCCGTGGAGGAGTTCGGCGACCTCAAGTCCCACGGCCTCGGCTCCGGCCCGTTCCAGGTGGCGAGCCTCTCCCGCGGCGAGACCATGGACATGGTGCGTAACCTCAACTACTACGTTGATGGGATCCCCTACCTGGACGGTATGGGCTGGCGCATAATTCCCGATGACTCCAGCCTGAGGGCTGCCTTCAAGGCAAAGCAGTTGGACATGTACACGCCGCCCACCAAGATGCAGGCTGACGAAGTCGCCAGCTTCAACAAGGACGTCGTTCTCACCAAAGACCCCGGTTTGACAATCTTCACGGTCCTCATTAATGAGCTCAGCGTGCCCGCCCTCCAGGACGTACGCGTCCGTGAGGCCCTGGACATCTCCCTCGATCGCGATGCCATGATCGAGAAGCTGGCCTTCGGCGAGGGCAAGGTCAGCGGCCCCGTCTCCTGGGGCCTGGAGTTCTGGTCGCTTCCCCAGGATGAACTGCGGCAGCGCTACAAGCGCGATGTCGCCAGAGCCCGCCAGCTACTGGAGGCTGCTGGTGCCACTGACCTTACTCTGAGTCTCAAGTTCGCTCCCGGCCCGGCCACTGATCAGGCTGCCATGATCAAGGAGCAGATGGCTGACGCCGGCATAACTATCAAACTCATGTCCATGGAGCTCGGCACCTGGTACGCCGCCCGCGCCAGTAACGACTACGAGCTCATGTGCCGCGAACGTATCCCTTATCCCAGCGAGCAATTCCCCCTCCAGTTCTGCCACACCAGGAACTGGACCAGGAATCAGGACCCCGTTCACTTGCCCGAGCCCGAGATCGATGCCCTGCTTGACCAGATCCTGGTCACCTCGGACATCGACGAGCGGCAGGGGCTGGTTCTGAAAGTGACGCGCGAGATCCTCGACCGCCATGGCCCCTTCCTCTACCTCTTCTCCCCCTATGCCTACGGCGCCCGCTGGAATTACGTGCGCGGCTACGAGGACGTTGAGCCGGGCATGTTTTATTTCACGTACGACATGTGGCTGGACAAGTAGCCTCCAGCGCCTGTCCCCCGTCGCCGCCTGCTGATGGCTGTGGACTGCCGAAATCCCATCCGTATCCGGACCATTGATACGGCGTTGTCCAGTGACCAGTACTGGCTTCTCGGCACGGCCCGGGTCTTCTGGCGCTATAATGGCCTTGCAATGGATAGCTGGCCCTCAGGCCTCTTTCGACGAGGATCGCCCACCTTCCGCAATCACGGCACATGATAGGCTACATCATCCGACGGCTGGCTGCGCTCGTGCCCATTCTTGTTGGGGTTTCCATCATCGTATTCGTCCTCGTGCGCATCATGCCCGGCAACTTCGCGCAGCTCATGCTGGGTCCGAACGCGACGCCGGAGCAGGTGCAGGAGCTGGAGCACGAGTTCGGCCTCGACCAGCCTGTGGTGGAGCAGTACTTCGACTGGATGAACGGCGTCGTCCGGGGCGACCTGGGGGACTCCTACATACGGGACCGTAGCGTCGCCAGCGAGATCGTCGATCGCCTGCCCATCACCGGCGAGCTGCTCATCCTGACCGTCGGCGTGACGATGCTGCTTGGATTGATGTTAGGCGCAGTGGCGGCCGTGAATCACCGCCGCCCTGCCGATGGTGTTCTGCGCGCGGTGAGCATTCTCGGCATGTCTGTGCCGACGTTCTGGACCGCTACCCTCGTGATCCTGCTTCCGTCGATCTTTTTCTCCTACGCGCCGCCCTTCCAGCACGTGCCCTTCTTCGAGAACCCCTGGGACAACCTGCGAGAGTACGGGCCTCCTGCCCTGGTGCTGGGGTTCGCTTCCGCTTGCGGGCTGGCGCGGCTCGTGCGGGGGGCCCTCCTGGGCGTGCTCGGCTCCGACTACATCCGGACGGCGCGCTCGAAGGGCCTGCGGGAGCGCGTGGTGGTGCGCCGCCATGCCCTCGGCAACGCGATGCTGCCCGTGGTCACGATCCTCGGCCTCGAGGTCGCCACGCTGATGGGTGGCACGGTCATTATCGAGCAGGTGTTCGCGCTCAACGGCCTTGGGCGCCTGATGCTGGAGTCCGTGACGGCGCGGGACTATCCCGTCATCCAGGTGATGGCGCTCTACGCAGCGGTGGTCTTCGTCGTCATGTGTTTGTTCATCGACCTCGCCTACGCCTGGCTGGATCCGCGAGTCCGCCTGACGGGAGGGAGACGTGGCTGAGGCGCAGATCGCCCTGGAGATGTTACCGGAGCGGCGCCGGTGGAGGCTGCGGGTCATCTTGCGGCGTCACCTGATGGGCGTGGCGGGCGTGACGATCCTGGTTTGCCTGGGGCTGGTGGCCCTTGCTGCGCCGCTCATCGCCCCCAGCGGCCCTCTCTCTCAGGACGCGCCGGCGCTGGAGCGGCCCAGCCTCTCGCATCCCTTCGGAACAGACCTCGTGGGGCGCGATGTCTTCTCCCGTGTGGTGCATGGCGCGCGCATCTCGCTGGGGATCGGCTTCACGGCCGTGATCATCGGGGTGCTGGGCGGCTCCCTCATCGGCGTGGTCTCCGGGTACTTCGGCGGCTCGGTGGACTACCTGATGCAGCGGCTCGTCGAGGTTATCCTGGCCTTCCCGCTCCTCATCCTTCTGCTGATCATAGTGGCCGCCGTGGGCGCCTCGGTGCAGAATGTCATTCTCGTCATCGGGATAGTCATGGTGCCCTTCATGTCGCGCATCGTGCGGGCCATCGTCCTGGCGGAGAAGGAACTGCCGTACATAGAGGCGGCCCGCTCCCTGGGTGCCTCCGACATGCGCATCCTCTTCCTCCATCTCCTCCCTTCAGTCTTCCCTCTTGCCGGGATACTCGCTAGCATTGCCCTGGGCGGCGTCATCATGGCTGAGGCAGGGCTTAGCTTCCTGGGCCTGGGTGTGCCGCCGCCCAATCCGTCCTGGGGTGCGGACCTGAGCGGAAACGCACGGGACTACTTCCAGCATGCGCCCTGGCTTGCCGTCTTCCCGGGACTCGCCCTCAGCCTGACTATCCTGGGGGCAAATCTGCTCGCGGAGGCGGTGCGCGACGTCGTCGACCCGTTTGCCCACGGGATGCGCTGAGGGTGTTCGTGCGGACCGCGAAGCACCGAGAGGCCCTCTGGTGCAGGCTGGCCGGCAGGTGGGCGCCTGTCCCGCCGCCCTGGGCGATGTCGCTCAGCGAGTCTCGTGGCGCCCATCCTGGAATCAGGAGATCGATCCTTGCGTTTCACATCCCTTTGCGTCGCTAACCCCGACGAGCTTGTCTTCGGTCGGGCGCCGAAGCCCGTGGCCTGCGGATTCGGGCTTCGCATCGGTACTGGCACCGTCTACCCCGAGGTCAACTTCACCCTTCCGGCCATGGCCCTGGACGAGTCCACCCGGGCGGGCACATTGTCCATCTATGAGGAGATGGCCCGGGCGGTGGTCGCTCGTGCCACGGCGCTGCAGGCCCCTGGGCTGGTCATTGAGTTTGAGCACCTCCCGCCGATGACCGAGAGTCCCGAGTGGGGCGCGGAGATAACCCAGCGGCTCGCCACCGTGCTTCGCGACGCTCACGCCGCGACGGGGCTGCCTTGCGCCCTACGGGTCACGCCCGTGGATGTGCGGAACGGCGGCCGGCCGCCCCAGTTGAGAACTGGCAGAGGTTGGGAGGCCGTTCGCGAGTCGTTTGTGCTCTGCGCACAGGCTGGCGCACACATCCTGTCCATCGAGTCCATCGGGGGCAAGGAGGTATCCGACGAGGCGCTGCTCCGCGGTGACATCGAGGGGATCGTCTTCGCCCTGGGAGTTCTGTCCGCGCGGGATATGGCCTGGCTGTGGGATGAGGTCGTCTCGATCTCTCAGTCTCACTCCGTCGTGCCCGGCGGGGACACCGCCTGCGGCTTTGCCAACACCGCCATGCAGCTCGCGCACCAGAGGCTCCTGCCGGAGACGCTGGCGGCAGTGGTTCGCGCGATGGGGGCTGCCCGCTCCCTGGTCGCCTTCGAGCGCGGCGCGCTCGGCCCGTCCAAGGACTGCGCCTATGAGGGCCCGATCTTAAAGGCGATCGCGGGCTGCCCGCTGTCCATGGAGGGCAAAGCGGCGGCCTGCGCCCACTTCAGCCCCGTGGGCAACATCGCCGCCAGCATGTGCGACCTCTGGAGCAACGAGTCGGTCCAAACAGTGCGCCTGCTGTCGGGCTCTGCGCCTGAGGCCTTCGCCGAAGTGCTCATCTACGACTGCCGTCTGATGAACGAGGCGCTCAAGCGGGGGAATGAGAAGACGCTGCGCGACCTTCTGGTGTCCTCTGACGTATACACGAGCCCCCAGGCGCTGGTGCTCTCGCCTCAGGCGGCCGTCGCCATCGGCTCCGCCATCGTGAGTGAGCAAGACGACTACCGGCGAACCCTCAAGGCTGGTCTGGCGGCGGCCACCCTGATTCGCGAGGCCGTGGACATCTCTCTCCTCTCCCTTTCCAGGCCTGAGTGCCGCTGGCTGGAAAGGATTCAGTCCACTCTCGCGAGCCTCCCGCAGGAGGAAGGAGAGTTGCGGGAGCGCGTCGCCTCCACCTACGGCCACCTGTACGACCCGGCCAGCTACGCGCTCTGACCTCAGCCGAGGCCCGCCTCATGCTCCAGCGCTGCCCTCCTTGCCCGGACGTGTGCTAGTCGACGGGGAAGCGGGCAGCAGCCTCGGTAGCCGCGCGGATGTTCTCGATCGGCGTGCCGTAGGGGACCGCGTCGCCGCTCCCGAGTATGAAGCCGCGGCGGTCCGGCCCCATGCGCTCCAGCAGGTCCGTCACGTACGCGTCCATCTGCTGCGGCGTCCCCAGGGCGAAGAGCGTGGGGTCGATCCCTCCCATCAGGACAAACCGCTTGGCCCAGGTGCGGCGCGCCTCGACAATGTCCAGGTCGCCCGTAGGGGGCGGCGTGACATCGGAGATGCCATCCTGTCGGGCCTCGGCGAAGTCTTCCGCGAAGCCGGTGAGCTTCCCGCACCAGTGGGTGATGAGCATCTTGCCGCTGGCGTGCAAGATGTCGGCGTACTCGTTGACGTAAGGCCGATCAAAGCGGCGGTACATGGCCCGGGAGGTGGTGGTTGAGGAGAGATTGTCGTGGATGAAGGCGACCTCGGCGGGCGCCTCGGCCATGAGGCGCCACATCTCCAGTTGCTTGGCGTGGTACGTGTCCAGCATCTCCTCCACCTCGTCGGGATAGTCGGCCAGCATGTAGACGACCCGCTCCAGCCCCATCTCGAAGTTGATCATCTGCTGGAGAGGGGAGGTCGGTCCGATGATGGCCACGACCCCTCGCTCGCCGACGTAAGACCGCTGCCCCTCGAAGTAGTGGGCGTCGAGCCAGGAGGTCGTCCGCTCGATGAGATACTGGAACACCTTCACATCCTCGACGGTGCGGATGCGGTTCTCAATGACCCAGGGGATGTAAGGGCTCTCCGGCGCGAAGCGAAGCCGCCACGTGAGGCTGCCTACGGGGGTCTCGACCGTGTGGACGATGTCGCCGTCAACCCTGGAGGTACACTGTTCGATGCCGGCAGGGAGGTCCTTCGCCACCGCCCCCAGCCAGAGGGGCGTGTTGATGCCAAGCGTCCCCAGCCGCAGGAGGACATGCCCGGACAGATCGTACTGGATGTCCGCCATGTGTCGCTCCCGCCCGTCGGGGAGGGAAGCCGTGAAGTAGCCCTCCACCAGCGGCGTGAAGGGGACGCGGTCGCAGGGCTGGCGGCGAAAGGCGGCCAGCAGCCGCTCCTGCGGGGTCATCTCCGGCTTGGGCTTCATCTCTCTCACCTGGCCCCGTGAAGAGACGGCAGATCCCGCCCTTAGCGGGAGGGCTCCCCGCGCAGGCCGCACCCGTGTTCCATAAACGCTTCGTAGATGGCCTGGTGCTTCTCGGGAGGCATGCCGATGTCCCTCGGCTGGGGATACTGCCGCGCCATGAAGCCTCCGTCGAAACGGCCGAACGCCTCCACCATTCGCTTGACTTCAGCCCTTACCTCGTCCAGCGTGACCTCAGGATGAGGCGACCACTGGATGTCCACTGTGTTCCAGAAGCAGATCTTCCCTCCGAACTCGCTCGCCAGCCGCTCCACTCCCATCAGGCGAGGCTGGTCAAGCTGGAGCACATCCACTCCGACGTCGATGAGGTCCGGGATGATGTCCAGGATCTGCCCGCAGCAGTGGAACAGGTAGTGCATGCCCGCCGCATGCGTGGCCTGGACGATGCGGGCGTAGCGCGGCTTGAAGATCTCGCGCCACTGCTCGGGCCTGATCTGGAGGGTGGTCTGGAGGCCCCAGTCCTCCCAGGTCATGAAGCCGTGCACCGCTCCCGTATCAGCGTAGGTCTGCACCACGTCGAGCGTCATCTCCACCAGCCTGTCGAGCAGGCGCTCCAGCCGAGGGCGCTGCGTGTACAGCGCCACCATGAGGTCGTCGTAGCCCACCAGCAGCCGCAGCCGCTCGATACCCTTGATGGGATCTGCCCCCACCACGTACTTGCCGGCCTCGTCGCCCGCCTGTGCCAGCGCCGCCGCCGCCGCGAAGCGCTTGCGCGCCGTCACCTCCGGGAACCGGTAGCTGTCCAGGGCGCCGAGGTCCTGCAGCGGGTGCACCTCGGCGTGGCCCCACAGCGTTCCCGAGCTGCGCCGCCCCACACCCCACTCGTCGAACACCAGCTCCCCCTTCGGAACGCGGGATAGGTCGGCGTCCCCCGGGGCGACAACCGCAAGCTCCACGAAGTCCGACTCCAGCGGCTGGATGAAGCTGTACGGAATGCGTGGCGGGCCCTCGAACTCGATGGCGCGACGCACGATCTCGCGGCTTGTGAAGCCGGACGGCGTGGGGACAGGCTTCAAGTACTCTTGCAGGGGAGAACTGGATACTGTCATCGTCTCACGTTACCGTGTCTGTCTGCTCACGTGGAGGCGCACGGGCGAATCAACCTGCCAGAGCGAGCCCTCAGCCCGCACCTGTCACTAGCTCTCTCATCTCCTCGGCGAACCGCTCCAGCGTTCCACCGCCCTCTGCCTCTGCCGAGGCGCCGCGGTGCGCCGTGTCCCTTCGCTCCCCCGGAGGCAGGACCAACACGCACAGGCCGCGGTCGTGAGTCTTGACCTGCAGCACGTGGCGCACGTAGTCGGCCTCCGACTCGAAGTGGATATCCTTGTTCAGGCCCAGGTGGGTGACGATGGCCGTCCGGCCGCCGAAGCGCTCCCACACGGCTTCGAAGGGTGTCTCCGATGCCCCGAAGTTCAGCCCCCGCAGGTTGTGCACCTTCTCCAGGTTATCGAACTGGTGCAGGAAGTTGCCGCAGGAGTGGACGAAGACGCCCCCGAACTCATCGGAGAGCTCGTTCAGATACGGGAGGGCGAACTCTTCGTAGAGAGCGGGGCTGAGGACGGCCAGGCAGTCATCGCTGACGGCGATCCCGCGGCCATCGGGGAGCCAGACTGGCGGGTAGTGGCAGGGCATGAACTCGGGCACCCGCGAGCGCTGCTCCCGCACGAAGCTGATGATCAGGTCGGTCGTCAGGCGCATCAAATGGTGCACTTCCCTGGGGTTGGTGTACATGGCCACCATGAAGGCGCTCGGCTCCCACACCAGGTAGGAGCTGTCCAGGGGGCCCTGAAGGTCCGTCAGCGCCAGTGCGTAGCGGCCTGCCGCCTGCTCGACGAAGTAATCTCCCCATTCCAGGATCGTACCAAGCTGTCCGTCGGTGATGGCGGGGACCGGCAGCTCGTACACCTTCTCCGGCGGGTCTTCAGGGCGGATGACGGGGTGGGCCCAGGGCAACGTATGGTCGAAGAACTCGACCTCGCAGCCGAAGGCGGAGGCGAAGACCGTCACTCCCTGCTGGGCCTGCATGTGGGGCACGAAATCGTCCCCCAACTCCACGGACTCGCGCCACTTGAGCAGGGCGAGCTGAGCGTTGAGCTGCACCTCTCGGTCCTGAAGCAGCGACCGCCAGGGGACCCGGCCTGTCGCGCCGACGGCAAGGACCGGCGTGGTGGGGATCATCCATAGGGGCCGCCCCACGTCCTCCAGAGACCAGAAGGCCTCCCAGCGGGCGATGACCTCTCTATACCTTGGCTCGCTGGTGACAGGGACGACAGCGTCACTCATGGAAACTCTCCCCTGGCCGAAAGGCAATGCTCCAGCCGCCCTGCGGACTCTAAAGCTAATTATGCCCCGCCACCGTCCCTCTGGCCAGTGCCCAACGGACGGAGCAGGGCGGGATGACATGCGGCAGTAGGACAAGTACAGTACCTTGCTATGACGGTCCTGACGGCCTATGCTTTGGGTGCCAGGCAGGGTGGCTGGAAAAGGCTGCCCAGCAAGGAGTGAATGGCAGTTAGCGAGAAGGAAGCTCAGAGATGTTCAACAGAGCAAGGCTATCCCGGCGCCGCTTCCTGGGAGGCACGCTGGCGGCCGGTGCTGGTGCCGCAGGCCTGGCCCTCGCCGCCTGCGGTGGCGGCGAGGAGGAGGGGGAGGGAACTCCTCAAGCTGTCGAGACCGTCGAGGGAGAGCCGAAGCGCGGCGGTATCATCCGCTCGCCCACCACGGCGTCCATTCTCAGCCTCGATCCTCACACTACTGAGGGTGTCTTGCTGGCCGCCGGTTTCTATAGCTACGTCGTCCACGTGACCGATTGGCAGGGCAACGTTGGCGACCTGGCTGAGTCATGGGAGATCGTGGACGAGCTGGACTGGATATTCAAGATACGCGGCGATGTCCGCTTCCAGGACATCCCCCCCGTCAACGGCCGCGAGCTTACCGCCCAGGATATCCCTGCCAGCATTGATCGGCTGAGATCTCTGCCCGGCGCCAGCCAGCAGTGGGAGCTGTGGACAGACAAGTATGAGGCTCCCGACGCCCGGACCTTCACCTTCCGCACCTCAAAACCCTACGGCTATCTGCTGATGACGCTGGGCAGCCCCTTGACGGCCATCATTCCCGTTGAGGCGGCGGAGCACTTCGGCGACCTGAAGTCCCATGCCATCGGCAGCGGGCCCTTCATGCTCAAGAGGCATAGCCGTGATGAGGGCGTGGACATGGTCCGGAACCCCAACTACTACCACGAATTCCCCTACATCGACGGCAGCAGCATCAAGGTACTGCCCGATCAGGCTTCTATCCAGGCGGCCTTCCGCGCCGGCACTCTCGACGTGTACGATGCTCCCAATAGGCTTCAGGCAGACGCCGTAAGTGGCGTCAGCGGCACAAGCGTTCAGAGCTACCTTGAACGCACATATAGTGTCTTCGTCCTCAACGGGGCGAGAGTGGAGGCGTTCAAGGACGAGCGCGTGCGAGAGGCCGTAGACCTGGCGCTTGACCGCAAGGCCATGATCGACAAGCTCCACTTCGGCGACGCCGAGCTGGCCGGCCCCGTCGGGCCGCTCTGGGATTCGACCCTCCCGCCGGAGGAGATAGAGGCGGCTTACCAGCGGGACGTGGAGAAAGCAAGGCAACTGCTCTCTGCCGCCGGCGCCGAGGACCTCCGTTTCAAGCTCAGTTTCGCCAGTTATCAAGACAACCCCGACCGCGCTGCCATCATCAAGGAGAACCTGGCCGAGGCGGGCATAAACGTTGAGCTGCAGGCTGGGGAGCTGGGCACGTGGCTGGCCGACTTGTTGGGCGGTAACTTCGAGACAACCTCATTCGGACACTTGCCTTATCTCTCAGACGATATCCAGCTGCAATCCCATCACACCTACGGGTTTAGCCGCAACGAGGAGAGCTTCCTTGGCGTTGAGGACCCTGAGGTTGACGCCACCCTCGAGAAGATCCATGAGACCATCGACGATGACGATAGGATAAAACTGGCCCAGGATGTGCAGCGCCTGATCCTGAAGCGCCACGGCCCCACCCTGGTCCTGTACCAGCCCTACGGATACTGGGTCGCCTACGACTACATCAAGGGATACACGCCCACCGCCTACGGCCTTGGCCTCTACAAGTACGACTACTGGATCGACAAGGGCT
>JBAUEL010000088.1:0-19058 GCA_049678585.1 Dehalococcoidia bacterium | reverse complement strand
ACCGTGAGGCGAAGAGAACAGGCATGACGCCGCCTCTTGATCACGCCCAACTGGCTGAGACTGTTGGCACGGAGATGCCAGACTGGGCACGCCTGCTCGATGGTGTCAAGAGCGTGGCGGCGGGAGCTGAGAGTGCGGACAGCTATCACAGGGCGGTGGAGCGGCTGCTGAGCGCGCTGTTTTATCCGTGGCTGGTGAGTCCAGAGTTGGAATACCCGATCCATCAGGGACGAAAACGGATCGATATCAAGTACGTGAACGGGGCTCGGGAGGGCTTCTTCTGGTGGCTGGCAAACAACTACCCGGCGGCGTATGTGTTCGTCGAGTGCAAGAATTACTCGGGCGATCCAGCGAACCCCGAATTGGACCAACTGGCAGGGCGGTTCTCGCCGAGCCGAGGGAAACTTGGCCTGCTGATCTGCCGGGGATTCGAGGACAAGGAACTCTTCATCGAGCGTTGTCGGGACACTGCGCGAGATGAACGTGGCTTCATCGTCGCGCTGGACGATGGAGATCTCGAATATCTGGTGGAGAGTGCGCGGTCGGACGCACCAGCTCGGCAGTTCGAACTCCTTCAGAAGCGGTTCGAAGAACTCATAATGTAGCGCTAGGGCTGGCCTGCTGGGTTCACTGAGAGCGGCTCTGAGTAGACGCTCCTCGGCGTGTACGCGGGGGACTGTGGAATACTGCGGCTACAGCGCCTCTTTCACCTTCTGGGCCAGGCTGCGGGTGAAGCCGAGGGTGGCGGCGATGTCGTCGATGCCGGCTTCGCGGATGGCCTTGAGGGAGCCGAACTTCCGTAGTAGCGCCTTCTTCCGCTTGGGGCCGACGCCGGGTATCGAGTCGAGGGCGGACTGCATTCCCCGCTTCCCGCGCAGCTTCCGGTGGTAGGTGACGGCGAAGCGGTGGGCCTCGTCGCGGACGCGCTGGACGAGGTAGAGGGCCTGTGAGGTGCGCGGCAGGACGATGGGCTCGGACATGTCCTTGACGAACAGCTCCTCGTGCTGCTTGGCGAGGCCGGCGGCGGGTATGCGCTCGACGCCGAGGTCGCGCATGGCGTCGAGGGCGGCGTTAAGCTGGCCGCGGCCGCCATCGACGATGAGGAGGTCGGGGAGGGCGCGCCAGGACTCGGCCTTGTCGTCGTCGTCGGCTGCGGGCGCGGGCGCGGCGGCGCGCTTGAAGCGGCGGCGGAGGACCTCGGCGAGCATGGCGAAGTCGTCGGCGGCCTGGACGGTCTTGATGCGGAAGCGTCGGTAGTCGGCGGGCCGGGGGTGGCCGTCGATGAAGACAACCATGCTGCCGACGGCGTTGGCGCCCTGGATGTTCGAGACGTCGTAGCACTCGATGCGATGGGGGGGCTCGGGCAGGTTCAGCTCCTCCTGGAGCTCGTCGAGGGCGGCGCGGGTCTTGCCGGTGTCGGCCAGCCACCTCACCTGCGACATCTCGAGGGCCTCGCGGGCGTTCTCCTGGGCCATCTGCACGAGGCGGCGCTTCTCGCCACGCTGAGGGACGAGGAGCTCGACGCGGCCGCCGCGCTTGTCTGAGAGCCACGACTGGATGAGGCCCGCTTCGGTCACCTCGAGGGGGACGATGACGCGGTGGGGGACGTAGGTGGCGGAGCCGTAGAACTGCTTGAGGAAGCTGGCCATGACCTCGGGGTCGGCTTCGTCGCGGGCGCCGTCGAGGCTGAAGTGATCGGCGCCGACCATCTTAGTGCCGCGGACGAAGAAGACCTGGACGCAGGCGTTGCCGTCGGCGCGGGCGAGGCCGAAGACGTCCTCGTCGGCGGGCCGGGTGCCGGCGGTGACCTGCTGCTCGCTGACGCGCTCGATGGCGCGGAGTTGGTCGCGGAGGGCGGCGGCGCGCTCGAACTGGAGGGCGTCGGCGGCCTCGTCCATCTGGGCGCGGAGGCTGCGGACGACCTCGTCGGTGCGGCCCTCGAGGAAGAGGATGACCTGGCGAACGACCTGGTCGTACTCCTCCCTGGTGCAGTAGCCGGTGCAGGGGGCGATGCAGCGGCGGATGTAGTAGTCGAGGCAGGGGCGGGGGTCATCGCCGGTAATGGTCCTGGTGCAGGAGCGCCAGGGGAAGAGCTTCTTGACGATGTCGAGGGTCTTGCGGACAGAGCTGGCGCTGGCGTAGGGGCCGAAGTAGCGGGCGCCGTCGGGCTCGACGCGGCGGGTTATGTAAACTCGCGGCCAGGGGTCGTTCAGGTCGACCTTGAGGTAGGGGTAGTGCTTGTCGTCCTTGAGGCGGACGTTGAAGATAGGCTGGTGGCGCTTGACTAGGGCGGCCTCGAGGTGGAGGGCCTCGGCCTCGTTGCCGGTGACGACGAAGTCGAAGTCGGCGACGGCGGTGGAGAGGTTGCGGACCTTGGGCTCGAGGCTATGAGGGGAGCCGAAGTAGGAGCGGACGCGGCTGCGGAGGTTGGCGGCCTTGCCGACGTAGATGACCTGGCCGTCGGCGTTGCGCATGATGTAAACGCCGGGCCTGGTGGGGAGGGCCTGGAGCTGGTCGGCGAAGCGGGTTGCCATTACACTTCCATTGTAAGGGTCGCGGCGAGAGGGTCTCAAGCGGTGCGCGTTGACACGTTCTTGGGGGCGTTGCTATACTCCGGTTGCAGAAGGCAGCGTAGCTCAGGGGCAGAGCAGTCGGCTCATAATCGACGGGTCGGTGGTTCGAATCCACCCGCTGCTACCAATCTTGACAAGCAGAACGAGCGTGGGGGCGGTTAGCTCAGTTGGCAGGAGCGCTTCCTTCACACGGAAGAGGTCGCAGGTTCGAGTCCTGCACCGCCCACCATGGCCAACATCTGCGCCGGTCTCGTCATTCTGAGCGCAGCGAAGAATCTGGTTCATGGAGACCCTTCGCTTCGCTCAGGGTGACAGGACAGAAGGGTTTATCAACAGAGGTAGGACGCGCCGAAGTGGCGGAATGGCAGACGCGCTACGTTCAGGGCGTAGTGTCCGTAAGGGCGTGTGGGTTCAAATCCCACCTGCGGCACCAGCAAGAGAGACAAGGGTCAGGGGTCAGGGACTCGGGTGTTAGTGTGGTGTCCCCGGACCGGTGGTCCCCGGGCCTTTGTTTGTGCGCTCGTAGCTCAGCTGGATAGAGCGCAGCCCTGCGGAGGCTGAGGCCGTGGGTTCGAGTCCCGCCGAGCGCGCCACCTGAAATCTCGGGAACGGCAGGTGATGGAACACCTGCCGTTCTGAGCCTCAAGGAGCATTGCAAGACGATGGCGAACCGAACCATCCTCCTGGCCGCGATCGCCCTGGCCGCTGGCTCGTTCCTGAGCGCCTGCGGGGCGGGGGACGAGGGCGAGCCGACCCCGACGATCGCCCGCCCGACGGCAACCGCCGAACCCTCGGTTGACATCCGGGAGGTGGACTTCTCGGAGGTCTCGGAGGTGGGCGACGCGCTGGAGGAGAGCGGCGGGGAGCTGGTGGAGGAGGACATCCAGTACGTCGATCTGACGGGAGACGGTCAGGAGGAGGCGATCGTGCCGCTGTTCTCGGGAGGCACGGCGGGCAACATCGCTCTCTGGGTGTGGGGCTATGTGGGCGAGGACCTCGAGGCGCTGCTCGCGCAGCCGGACAGCTACAAGATAGTCGCGAGGGTCGAGGACGAGACGCTGGTGCTGGTGGACCCGGTGTACGGCCCTGACGACCCCAACTGCTGCCCCAGCGAGCTCAGGAACAGGTACTACGAGTGGGACGGCAGCGAGCTGGCTCTCGTCGACGAGGAGATCGTCGACAACCCGGACGTGGCGCCCAAGCCGGAGTGACCGCGGCGGGCCGTCCGTTAGGCCGAATACACGGCCCTGTGGGCTGGAGAGCATCTTGCAGAAGTGAGGTGGTTCTGCCCACCCGCCCGCCCTCGAAATGTATTTAGAATCTGGGGGACACCCCCAGACCCCCGGCCCGCTGCGCGGGGGCGGAATGCTCGGACGGGGAAGGCTGAGGGCGGAAACCTTGGGGGCAGAGCCCCTCTGCACTCCCCCTCTAGCAACGCGCTCTGAAATCCGCAGCTTCCTGAACTTACCGCGGCAGGCGGGGGATCTGTCCGACTAGAACGCAACGAGACTTCTGCTGATCAGGGATCACTTACGTCACGGCTGGTTGGGCCCAGCCCTTGGCGCGCTCGAGGGCGCGCTTCCAGCCGCTGTAGAGATCTTCGCGTCGCTCCTCGCTCATCCGGGGCTCGAAGGTGCGGTCGGAGCGCCAGCGAAGGGCCAGCTCCTGCCGGCTGGGCCAGAGGCCGACGCCCAGGCCTGCCAGGAAGGCCGCGCCCAGGGCGGTGGTCTCGGGGATGGCGGCGCGGAGCACCGGGCGTCCGAGGATGTCGGCCTGCATCTGCATGAGGAGGTCGTTGCGGGCGGCGCCGCCGTCGGCGCGTAGCTCGGGCATGGCTACGGCGGACTCGCGCTCCATGGCCTCGACGACGTCGCGGGTCTGGAAGGCGATGGACTCCAGGGTGGCGCGGACGATGTGGGCGGCGGTCGTTCCGCGGGTGATGCCGACGATAGTGCCGCGGGCGTACTGGTCCCAGTGGGGCGCGCCCAGGCCCACGAAGGCCGGCACGACGTAGACGCCGTCGCTGGAGTCGACGCTGGCGGCCAGGGCCTCGCTCTGGCCGGCGCTCTCCAGGATGCCGAGGCCGTCGCGCAACCACTGGATGGCCGCTCCGGTGATGAAGATGCTTCCCTCCAGGGCATAGTCCACGCGAGTCCCCACCTGCGAGGCGACCGTGGCCAGCATGCTCTGCGAAGGGGCGGGCCGTCCGCCCGTGTGGAGCAACAAGAAGGAGCCGGTGCCGTAGGTGTTCTTGGCCATGCCCGGCTCGAAGCAGGCCTGGCCGAAGAGGGCCGCCTGCTGGTCTCCGGCCATCCCGGCGATGGGTATCTCCGCCCCCAGGAGCGAGGGCTGGGTGGTCGCTACGACTTCGCTGGAGGCGCAGACCCTGGGCAGGAGGGCCTCGGGCAGATCGAACTCGCGGAGGAGGTCGGGGTCCCAGCGGCCCTCGTGGAGATTGTAGAGCATCGTGCGCGAGGCGTTTGTGGCGTCGGTGACGTGGACGGCTCCGCCGGTAAGCCGGTAGACAAGCCAGCTATCGACGGTGCCGAAGGCCAGCTCGCCGCGCTCGGCCTGCTGCCTGGCACCGGGCACGTGGTCGAGGATCCAGCGCAGCTTGGTGGCCGAGAAGTAGGCGTCGATGACCAGGCCGGTCCTCTCGCGGACGAGCGACTCCAGGCCGCGGCGGCGCATCTCGTCGCACATCGGGGCGGTGCGACGGCACTGCCAGACGATGGCGTTGCAGAGCGGGCGGCCGCTGGCCCTCTCCCAGACGACGGTGGTCTCGCGTTGGTTGGTGATGCCGATGGCGGCGACCCGAGAGGGTTCGACGGCCGCCCTGGCGAGGACGTCGCGGGCGGCCTCTAGCTGGGAGCTCCAGATCTCCTCCGGGTCGTGCTCCACCCAGCCGGCCTGCGGGTAGAGCTGGGGGAACTCGCGGCCGGCCTCGGCGACGGGAGCGCCCTCCTGGTCGAAGAGGATGGCGCGGGAACTGGAGGTGCCCTGGTCGAGAGACAGGACGTAGGAAGACATGGCAGGCTTCCTCGAAGAAGTCGGCACCAGTGTAGTGGTTCGGGGCGATAGTGTCACGGGCGCAGGGGCTTAGTTGAATCACGGCTGGAGCCCGATATAAGATACAGGGGCGCCCTGTCGGTACCGGACAAGCATCGCGAGGTGCTGACGGAGAGGGCATCCGGGGGCGATTAGCTCAGCTGGCTAGAGCGTCTGTTTTACACACAGAAGGTCGGAGGTTCGAGTCCTCCATCGCCCACCAAGATGGTTTTCTAGGTACGAGGTCGACACTCCAGGTGTGTCGGCTGCGCCTTTGCAGCCAGTACCTACTTTGCGCTCGTCTCATCCTCAGGTTGTTCACTCCACGAGTAGGTCCTTCGCCACCACGTGCATGCACGTTACGGCCAGCCTTGGCCTAGCGCATCTTGATGGCATTCCCTGGGCCACGTCTAAGGAAGAGATCATATACCCGAAGCGCCTGAGGCTGACTACGCCATTTGGCTAGAACAGGATAGGCATTTTCTCAGATCACACTCATCTCTTGCCGCGTTATGCTAGCACCGTGCTGATAGACAAGGGGCAGTGGCCGGGCTACACGGCACGGAAGTGATCAGGCTAGCCGTACGTCGATTGTCGCGTGAGGCTACCGAGCACCCAGAGAGGTTTTGGGCCCGGGTGTTTGAATGGACGCCGCCGACGTTCCGGTGGTTCATCGGCGCCCAGACCAACCTGTGCTACAACTGCCTCGACTACCACGTGGAACGCGGACGAAGCGGACAGACCGCCCTCATTGCCGAAGACGAGCGGGGTGAGCGACGGGTCTATACGTATGCACAACTCCTACACGCCGTTAAACAGGCCGCCGCGGCTCTGCGCGGGCTAGGTGTCAAGAAGGGCGACCGCGTCGCCATCTACATGCCCACGTGCCCCGAAGCGATCGTGATAATGCTTGCGTGTGCCCGCATCGGGGCCATCCATGTGGTCATCTTCGCCGGGTTTGGGGCCAGCGCACTCGCCGACCGGGTCGTCCGTACGGGAGCGCGGGCGATCTTTGCGGCCGATATCACGTGGCGGAAGGGGCGCGAGATCCAGCTGAAGGAAATTGTCGATGCCTCTCTCGGACAGGGCGCGAGCGAGACCGTGGAGCGTGTGGTCGTCCTCCGTCGCGCGAGCGCGGAGGTGCCCATGCAGGCGGGCCGGGATATCTGGTGGGACGACTTTCTTGCGCTAGGCGAGGGCCAGGATAGTGGCTACACAGCTTTGGAGGCCAACGAGCCTTCCTTCATCCTGCCCACGTCAGGGACGACAGCCAAGCCCAAGCTGGCCGTGCACACCCATGGCGGCTACCAGGTCCACATCGGGAGCATGAGTGACTGGCTCTTTGGCCTCAAGCCGAGCGATGTCTGGTGGGCCACCTCAGACATCGGCTGGATCGTGGGGCACAGCTACATTGTGTACGCGCCGCTCCTCTCGGGCTGCACGACGATCGCCTTCGAAGGGGCCTTTGACCATCCCGGGCCGGAGACCTTCTACCGTATCATTGAGGAGAACCGGGTCAGCGGTATCTTCACCTCGCCGACGCTGGTACGGCTCCTGATGCGCTACGGCGCAGAGGTGGCCCGCCGCTTCGACCTGAGCTCAGTCGAGCGCGCGTTCTGCGCGGGTGAGGTGCTGAACGCGCCAGCCTGGGAATGGTTCCAGAAGCAGGTCTTCGAGGATCGGATCCCGGTCATCGACCACATGTGGGCGACGGAGACAAGCGGCCCGGTGGTAGGCAATCCCTACGGGATTGCGCTCCTGCCTATCAAGCCTGGCTCCGCAGGCATCCCGCTGCCTGGGATCGAGGTTGCCATCATGACGACCGAAGGGCAGCCGTGTGGGCGCGGCGAGAGGGGCATGTTCGTCATCAGGCGACCGTTCCCCGGGCTGACGCCGACACTTTGGGCTGAGCCGGAGCGTTACGGTCCTGACTACTGGGATCGGATCCCCCACGCGAACGTCTACTCAACCGGCGACGCCGCGTCAATGGATGAGGACGGCTATGTCTGGTTCAGTGGGCGGGCCGACGAGGTCATCAAGATAGCCGCCCACCGCATCGGCAGCATCGAGGTGGAGACCGCCTTCCTCCAGCACCCGGCTGTCGCTGAGGTTGGAGTAACCAGCCGGCCGGACGAAGTGCGCGGCGAGGTGATAGCCGCGTTCGCGGTGCTGAAACATGGGCTCGAGCCATCCGAACAACTAAGGAAGGAGCTACTCCAGACTGTGCGACAGGAGCTTGGCGCCTTGGCGGTTATTGGGGATCTGAATTTTGTTGAGATGCTTCCGAAGACCCGGAGTGGCAAGATCATGCGGCGGGTCCTCAAAGCAGTGATCTCAGGCAATGACCCCGGGGACATCTCCACCATCGAGGACGAGGGCTCCGTGGAAGAAGCACGCGAGGCCTGGCGGCAGATGAGGGCGCAGGTCGCCAAGCAGAAAGGTGCAGTAGCATGAGCTGCGCCAGCCGCGCTCCCTCCAACGGTTCGTGTCGAAGGATCAATAGCCCGTGGCGACGAAAGCCACGATGAGCGAGAGCCCGCAACCTGAGGGTGAGCCTGAGGACCCCAGAGTCGCTAAGGGCGTCAGATGCGGACCCGGATCCTGTTAAGGGCCGCGGGCCACTCGAACGCCCACAGGCTAGGAGGTATCTAGCCTTCCACGAGGCGGCGGAAGCGGCGCGCATCCTCCAGCATGGAGACGTTGTTGAAGAGCACGTAGACGGCCTCTCACGTTCCCCATTGTACTTGAGGGAGGCGCACCGATTGCGAGAAGGGTGATGGCTGACTATACTGGGAGTCGTCCTCGGGCGGGCACGGGCCCCCATCGTCTAGAGGCCTAGGACGCCACCCTTTCAAGGTGGAAACGGGGATTCGATTTCCCCTGGGGGCACCATACGGTCCCAAAACGTCTGAATACTCGACCATCCTGGGCTGCCTGTGTTGCGACCTGGGGACGGCCCGAATCTGACTCACCTCTCCTACCTCCCCTAAATGTTTACCACCCCAAGGGAATTCTAAAGCCGGGGTGGATCGGTGCTCTTCCCCGGCTATGCGATGGAGTTCTGCCACTCCACAGCCGCTTGCGGTTCGCTGCGCGCTTGCTCAACGAGCCCCGCTCTTGACCATGACAGCACACACCGGTAGTGTCCCAAATGGCGGCGAGCAGAGCTTGTCCGAAAGTCTTACGATGAAGTGAGGATGTGATAATGGCGGAAGCTTCAGATCTTCAGCGACCGAGCCCTGAAAAGCAGGCGATCCTGGATCTCGCGGCGCGTTACGTCTGCCCAGGGCGGGTGAACGCGTTCAAGCTGTTGGGCACCCAGCCCGTGATGGGGGAACGTGAGGGCCACTACTTCTGCGATCTCGACGGCCGACAGCTCTTCGACGTGCACATCAACGGCGGTACCTTCAGCCTGGGACACCGCAACCCTGAGATTGTTGCCGCGCTGCGCGAGGCGGTGGATTTCTACGACGTGGGGAATCACCATTTCGTGAGCGAGCCGAGAGCCCGGCTGGCTGAGACGTTGGCGCGCCTGACACCGGGAGATCTTCATTACACGGTCTTCGCCGCCAGCGGCAGTGAGGCAAGCGACATCGCGATCAAGACGGCGCGAAGGGCGACCGGCCGCCGCAAGATTCTTTCTATCGTGGGAAGCTACCTTGGACACACGGGACTCTGCCTCGCCGCCGGGGACGTGAAGAATGCCCGGTACTTCCTGAGCGACGGGCCGGAGGCCGAGTTCGCGCAGGTGCCCTTCAACGATCTCGACGCGATGAGGCGGGCACTCTCTCGGCGCGATGTGGCGGCCGTGATCTTGGAGACCATTCCTGCCACTCTGGGGTTCCCGATGCCCGAAGCGGGCTATCTGGCGGGGGTGAAGTCGCTCTGTGAGGAGTTCGACAGCCTTTATGTCGCGGACGAAGTTCAGACGGGTCTGGGCCGGACAGGCCGCATGTGGGCGGTCGACGGCTACGGGGTGGAGCCGGACATCCTAGTGACCGGCAAAGGGTTATCAGGTGGGATGTATCCCATCTCCGCTGCGGTCTTGAGCGCGCGGGTGTCCGACTGGTTGAGCGAGAACGGATGGGGGCACATCTCCACCTTCGGCGGCTCCGAGATCGGCTGTCATGTGGCGCTGAAGGTCATGGAGATCCTGGAGCGCCCCGGTGTTCTGGAGAACGTGGGGGCGATGTCGGAGGTTCTTGGCGAAGGTCTCCATGAGTTGCAGCGGCGCTATCCCTTCTTGGTGGATGTCCGGCGCAACGGCCTGGTCATGGGCCTCAAGTTCGATCACAAGCTCGGCGGGCCGATGATGACAGTGGCGTGCTATGAGGCGGGCATCTGGGCCTTCTTTGCGGGCTTCGACCAGTCTGTGCTGCAGTTCAAGCCGGGCATCCTGATAGATCGCCGGGACTGCGATGAGCTACTCTCCCGCCTTGAGGAGGCTATCCGCATCTGCGTCGCGCGAAACGGTCCTGCGAGTCGGGGAACCTAGTCGTGTGCCGCGAGCTTCTCACCGCGTTCGAGAAGCAGCTGAACCCTGCAGACCCCACCGCAGGGTCATTCGGGGTCGACATCATCGGCTACGGAGAGGTTTCGGCTGTTCTAGCCCTCGCGGATCTCCCCGACCATGTTCTTAAGCGTACCTCTGGGTTCCCTAGCCGTGAGGCAGCTCAGGCCTATACGGAGGTCGTGGAACGCTACATATCGATTCTCCGCGACCAGGGGATACCGGTCGTCTCCACCGATCTCGTTGAGGTGGAGCCTTCACCAGGACGGCACGTAGTCTATCTGATCCAGCCGAGACTTGAAGCCCAGAGGCTCGGCCATGCCATCTTGAAGCACGGGACCACTAGCCAGCTGAACCGACTTGTCGAATGCGTTCTTGAGTACGTAAGGCACGTCCTTCTTCAGAACCGGTATCGTACCGACGGGCGGCTCGTGGCGATAGACGCGCAGCTCTCCAACTGGTACTGGCCGGACGAACCGGGACATGAGCATGGGCCTGTACTCATCGACGTCGGAACGCCGTTCATGCGCCTAAACGGCAGGCTGGAGATCGGCGAGGACGTCTTCCTCTATTCCTACCCAGCGCCGCTCCGCTGGTGGCTTCACCGGCAGCACGCCGTTGAACGGTACGTGAGCGACTACTTCCACTTCGGTCGGACCGTGATCGACTTCATCGGGAACTTCTCGAAAGAGGGTGCACCGGACAAGATCCCGGCTGCGGTTGCGTTCGTGAACGACTGGATCCAGCGCCAGCCCGACAAGGAGGATCTTGGAGAGATCGAGGAGGCCACTGTGCGAGCGTACTACGCGAAGGACGCTGCCACATTGGAGTTGTCTCTCCGCGCGCGACGCCTGGCTCGTCTCATCGCGACGAGACTCTTGCGTAGGTCCTATGACTTCATCTTGCCGGGACACATCGAGCGCTGAAGCGCGACGACCAGAGAGGGGAGAGAAGCGCACGGGGGTAGGGGGTGGCCATGGACAACCTGACGCATCTCTTCGCCGAGACCAACGGCATCCGCATGGACTACGTCGAGCAGGGGGAAGTGTTGGGTGCCAGAACCTCATCCGTATCGATGGTGCTCATAGCCGGAGCCGCCTTGTGCGTGGCCAAGACCGCAGACCACCGATCCCCGAGCAGTGGTCTCCGACCCCCTGCGTGGGAGGCACATGGCCGCGTGCGGGGGTGTGGGGGTTAGGCAGCCACCCACCGGAAGCTGAGGTGCCGGATCTCCATGAGGGCATCACGCCTCAAAGCGCTGGACCCGACGGCTCCGCGTGACAACCGTTCAGATACGGATGGGATTTTGGCACCCCACAGGCAGCGGCGTGAGAATGTTCCCCACGGATCTGGCAGGCCTACCCGGGCAACCTTCGGCGCACGTCCACTCGCGGGCAGTCTCGCCCCTTAGAGCACCGCGACGGTACGGCGCAACCTACGGGATCAACAGCACCCGCCCAAAAGCCTGGCGGCTCTCGATATAGGCGTGAGCTGCGGCCGCCTCGGACAAAGCGTACTTGCGGTCGATGACCACGCTCAGCGATCCACCGGCGACATCCTGGAGATGGCCCGCTACCATAGCGCGCACGCGGTCGGGCTGGAGCGCGGCTTCCACCGCGAGAGAAACGCCCGTCAACGACCGGTTGCCAGGCGCCAGGAGGCCAATGTCGGGCAATTGATCATCGCGGCCCGCGTCTCCCACGCTAATGGCCCGACCTCGGTAGGCCAGGCACTCAAGGCTCCCTTGCAGCGTCCTGCCGCCTACCGAGTCGACAACGAGGTCTGCACCTCGGCCACCCGTGAGTTCGCGAGTAGCGGCGACGAAGTCCTTCGTTCGGTAGTTGATGCCGTGGTCCAGACCGAATTCCATAAGCCGCGTCAGCTTCTCGTCGCTTGAGGCTGTGGCCAGCACCGTCGCGCCCGCACGCTTCGCGAGCTGGATCGCCGCCAGCCCGACACCACCTCCACCCGCCTGGACTAGCACAGTCTCACCTGCTTTCAGGCCGCCGAACTCGAAGAGGCAGTCGTCAGCCGTACCGAACGGGATCGGCACGCACGCAGCCGCCTCCAAATCCAGGCCTTCCGGCACGAGCCACGTTGAGCTGGCAGGTATCGATACCATCGAGGCGTGCGACCCGTTTCCCATGAGGGCCACCACGGGTTGACCCGTTGCACACTCTGTGACATTCGCCCCGACCTCTCGCACGGTGCCCGCGCACTGGTATCCCACGATGTGCGGCTTGCTAGCTAGCTCTCCTCGGGCACGATTGAGGACATCTCCTCCCTCGATGCTTACCGCCTTGACGTCCACCAGGACGCCGTCCAGATGACACACTGGGTCCGGCACTTCCTCGTAGCGGAACACGCTGGGGGGACCCGTTTCGTAGTAGACTGCTGCCTTCATTACCACTGCCCTTTCGTTTGCACCAGGACGCTGCGTCAGCGCCAGAATTGGGTCTCTTCTCCACTTTAGCTTGTGGGCTGCCAAGACTCCACCCGTACCTCGGCCGTTGACACGCTGGGGTGTCTGGGTAGGCCTTGAGGCACCATGTCCTCAGGGAGGCCTAGACATTGCGAACGGTGCTGGGCGACTACATGGCGCAGGCAACGCCACGCGGCCACATTGCACACTGGACTTGAAGACATCCACCGGGCGGCCTGTTCTTGCTCGTCCGTCAAGGATGGGCCGGATAGTGGCCCGATTCGTTGTAGATGGTCTTCACTACGAGTACGAGGGGGTGGTAGCGTAGAGGGAAGAGCTGGGATGGAAGTATCGGCACTCCCTGGCTATGGAGTGGGCTTTCAGGAGAGGAGAGGATCATGAGGTATCCGGATATCTTCCTGACGGAGCAGGATCGGCTGGTTGTAGACGTCATCCGGGACTTTGTAGAGCGGGAGATCATGCCCGTACGGCAGCAGATCGACGATGACAAGGACCACGTGATAATCCGCCGCATACTCCAGGGGCTGTTCAACCTCGGCCTGATGCGGGCCAGCCTGCCCCAGGAGTACGGAGGCGCGGCCGCCGCCGGTACCCGCGCAGGCAGCGTCGCCACCTGCCTGGTGACGGAGGAGCTATCGCGCGGCGACAGCGGCATCACCGTGGCCGCTGGCGTAACCGGCTGGGCCCTCGCACCAGCCGTCGTCGCCGGCAACAAGGTGGTCCTTAAGCTGGTGGGCGAGATATTCAGCGGTAGTGAGCTCCGCCTCGGCTGCTTTGCCATGACCGAGCCCGCCGCCGGCTGCGATATCGAGAACCTGGCCGCCATGCAGGGGCGCACCATCCAGACCAGGGCCGTCCTCGACGGCGACGAGTGGGTCATAAACGGCGCCAAGCGCTTCCCCAGCAACGCCGGCGTCGCCGATATCTACTGCGTCGTCTGCCAGACGGAACCTGACCTGGGCGAGGAGGGTATCGCGCTCATCTACGTCCCGTCGCCCTGGGAAGGGCTCTCCTTCGGCAGGTTCGAGAACAAGGCCGGCATGCAGGCCGACCGCAACGCCGACATCTACTTCGACAACGTGCGCGTCCCCCGCCAGTACCGGGCTGCTGGCCCGGGTGCCGACGCCCGACTCATGAAACGAAACCTGACTGCCGGCCGAGTTGCCAGCGCCGCCATGGCCGTGGGCAACGCTCAGGCTGCCTTCGAGCGTGTCCTCGAATACACCAGCTCCCGCGTCGTCCAGGGGCGTCCCATCCGCCAGCACTCCATGTGCGCCGGCATGCTCGCCGACATGGCCATCGGCATCGAGACGGCGCGCGCCTGCTACTTGCAGACCGCCTACACAATGGACCGCCCCGAGACCTACGGCGAGCCCGACTCCGACGCCATGCTTTCGAAGGCCAGCCTGGCCAAGGTCTACGCCTGCGACATGGCCATCACGGTCACCAACAAGGCCATGGAGCTAATGGGCTCATACGGCTACATGCGGGAGTTCGACATCGAGAAGTACTGGCGCGACTGCAAGGAGATCCAGTTGTGGCTGGGTGGCGCCCAGCTTGCGCGCCTCGACGTAGCCCGCGGCTACTACGAGCTATAGTGCTCGGTGGTGGCCAGCGCCCGTGAGCCTGCCTTTCGCGGATGAGGGAAGGGGGTGAGTTGCGCGAGGGGCCTGGCGGAACTTGCGCCGCGCTCGCCCACCCGCAGTCACCTCGGTGCTGGTCCCCCCAAGAGGGGTGGCAGACGAGAGTTGAGGCCGCGCAGCTTTGCCTGCAGGAGAATCCACAGAGAGCGGAGGGGATTCAAGGGCACCAAGTCCAGTGGCCTCACCTTCATCAGAGTGGCCAACCCGGCGGTTATGCCCCGGAGGTCATTGTGGGCGTCCACTTGGATGATTCGACGGTCGGGGTAGCGCCGCCGCAAGTACGCCCCCAGATCGTTGATGGCACACGTCCCTACCACCAGGATGTCGCCAGGCAAGTCCTCCAGCTCCGCCTCATCGAAGCCTTTGCCTAAGACGATAGTAAAGCCGCCCTGGCTGGGATAGTCGTTGCTCAGTATCTCCAGGGTGCATTCGGTGTTACCCTTACAGCCCTCGATGCACGCGCGCTCGCGACCCTCGATGATGCGCACGTCGGGGTGGAAGCGGCGCAGCAAGGTGTGCGGATAGCGCCTCCGGAAACGGCTGAGGTCGCCGATAACCTCGATGCGCTCCAGTCGTCCCTCCCCGAGACCCCACTCCGCTGCTAGGCGGAGATGCTCCACCTCTCCGATGGCATAGCCCATTACCTTGGCGCCTACGGTGTCCACTGCCACCGTATCTCGGCCGCCAATGAGTACATTGAGCTGCGCGCTGCTCTCCTCTAGCAGTGCAGCCGGGGGTACATGCCCATTGAAGATCGCCGTCACCCCCTCGATGATGCAGAAATCGGGTCTCACCATGCGATAGAGCCGAGCAAGACGCAGGTGTAACGTCTCATGGTTGTGAAAGTGCATGCGGTCCTTATCAATAGGGAACGCCTGCTGGTTCTTCACGCCCAGGGTCATCGTCGTCATCGAGTGGGTCTTCAGCTTGGGCAAGCTGAGGTAGAAGTTGCCTGGGCGCCGCGAGGGGTCAATGAAGGTCTCATACAGCCGGCGGGAAATGTGGATTGGCGCCTCCTCGCCTTCCAGGGTATAGGGCACTGTGCTCCCCTCATCTAGGTAGACTAGCTCGGCGCCGTGTCGGCGGGCGATATCGGCGTAGCCGTTCACCGCGAGAACAAGACGAGTGGAAACACCGTGGGTGGAATTCTCCATCAGAGCCAGGCGGCGGTAGCCGTGGTCCCCCAGGTAAGCTAGCAGAGCCTTAACGACGGCTGGGTCCGTGTGCATGCCGGGGGAGAAGTGGATGCCGTTGGGCTTAAGGTAGACCTTGCTGCCGGCAGGGATGACCTTGGCGATGCCGCCGTATGGCGCAAAGACGGCGTCGAGCGCGGCGGACAAACCGTTGGTCGTGTCGGCGATGGTCACGATGGGTCGCATGGCAGATACATCCCGGTATGGCCCTGACGGTAGTCTAACAGCCAGAAGTGGCTGCCGAAAGGAATAAGTTGCTGGCTCCGTGCCAGGGGAGGCCTGCTTCTCTCGCCACAGGCGAGGGCGACGCTGGTGGCCGTCGTACCCGTCGTGGCGCTGCACATGTTCGCCTAGCGCTACTTCGTCGCCGGCATCGCCACTACTCGGCTGGGCTTGTGGCGGTGTCTCCTCGTGAGGCCCTCTCATTCTCGGAGATGCTTCGGCTGCTCAACGCCCTAAGGACCTCCGCTGGCGTGACAAACTCGGTCCCTGCATAGCCCCGCTGGAGCAGCAGCTCCTGATCTGCCGTCACCAGATAGGCTGCACCGCCCGCTACGGCCGCCTCTACCAGCCGCAGGTCACCCTCGTCCTTCAGCGGCATGTCGGAGATTGGCCACGGCTGCACCCGTACGGCCCGCTCCCGCAGCTTTCTGAGCAGGTCCTCCACTTCCCGTTGCGTCGCCAGACGTGAAAGCCATCCAGCATTGAGCACGAGTTCTGCTTCCCGGAGCGTTGCGTTCGAGGAAACTACCTCCAACCGCCCTCGGCGCCAGGCCCTCAGCACCCGCGCTCCATTGCCTCTCGGCTTCGTCAGCGCTGCGATGAGCACGTTCGTATCGATCACGATTCTCACTGGTTCGGGCTCTCCTCACCAAGGATACCAGACATGCCCCAATGCTCAGGCCATTGATCCTGAACGGAGCGTCCTACAGGCGGATGCTGCCGTCCCTCTGAGGGGCTTGGCGTTGGTCTTAGTTCGAAGCATCCCTGCCCGCATCTCGCCGGGGCCGAGTCGCCTGGACGGCAGAGGGACCCAGGCGTCGCTCACACCCGCTGTCTCACCCGCAGGTTGTGCTCGAGGGCTGGCCCGACAGCTCAGCGTGTGCAACGCCCAGATACGGATGAGGTTTTGGCGCTCCACAGGTTTGATCCGGCCAGAAGATACCAGGGACACATTGTCCTTGACGAAAAGGTTGGCGGGAACATCAAGAGCGGCCGCGCCCTGCGCTGGTTACTCCTTACATGAAGCGAACGATCAACCGGCCGAAAACAGGGCCGATCAGGTAACGCATCAAAGTCCGCACGACGCGTGGGATGGGCCGGTAGAGATCGTGGAGGTAGTCGTCGAACGTGCGGCTCTGGAATTCAAGCTCATGCTGCGAGTCGATGGTGTCGTACCAATCCAGGTGGCTGGGACCCTTGGAGAACTTTTCCTTGGGCGGGCACGGCAGGCCCAGCACGGCCATCGAGCGAGCGATGAACTCGTGGTAGTACATCTGGTTCGCGGGGCCACCGCTCACGATGAAGACCCTGTTCTTAACCTTCTCAAACCGTTGGACGCCGTGAAAAATGGCCACGGCTGTGTCCTGCACGTGGGTGAATTCGATCCGCGTGTCGTAGGGCACGATGAACATTTCTCGGAACTTTGACAGGCTCAGCTCGACGGGAGGGTTGGCCCCGAGCCGAAGTACCAGAAAATCGAGCCCGGAGTTGCGAACCAGCATTTCCGCTTCGGCCTTACTCCTCTCGTAAGCCGTGTTCGGAGCCATGGGATTGCGGTCCGGATGCAGCGGAGGAGTCTGATCGCGTGTATCTCCGAACACGGCGATGGAGGACGTGAAGACCAGAGGGATTTGGCGGCCGGCACCCTGAAGCGCCTCCACGACGGTGCGGGTGCCACCGACGTTCACCTTCAGCGTCAGTTCGGGCTCGGCATCGGCGCGGGGTGGGATGATGGCCGCCAGGTGCGTCACCATGTCCATGCCCTCCAGCGCCCGATCCACGTCGCTTCGGTTGGTGACATCGCCCCAGACGACCTGGGGTTCGCGTGGCAGAGACCGAAGGCGCTTGCGGACGCTCGGCACGTCAAGCTCGAGAAGACGAACCGGCACGTCTGCTTCAAGAAAGCGCCGCGTGACGTGATACCCAACACCACCAAGTCCTCCGGTAATCAATACCTCCTTCACACGCTCTCCTTTAAGTCGGCCTCGTCCCCAGCCTTGAGGGCTTCGACCAGAGCCTGTGGGATGACAGTATTGCATTAGGCGAGCGGCCAGGTTTGCCATGAAGTACAGGGCGTCTCCTAGAGTGCCCGGCGGGCGGCCTCCACCAGGGCTTCCGACAGCGAGGGGTGCCAGTGGGTGACTGCAGCCAGGTCGTGGACGGTGGCCTCCAGCTGAATGGCCAGGGCGGCCTGCCCGATCAGCTCACAGGCACCCGCCCCTAGGGCATGCACGCCCAGGATCTCCCCATGCTGAGCGTCGGCTACCAGCTTCACCACGCCCTCGCCACGCCCACGGGCCACGGCGGCAAGATTCCCGCCGAGGTCCGCGAGGCCGACACGTACTTCATGCCCCCGCTCTCGCGCCTGCTGCTCGTTCAGCCCCACGTAGGCCAGCTCGGGCTGCGTGTGGAGAGTGCGAGGCACGGCGCGAAGGCGGACGCGAGCATCGCGGCCCAGCACATTCTCCGCGGCGACACGTCCCTGGTGGGCAGCGGCGTGGGAGAGCATGAGCTCGCCTGTCACGTCGCCAACGGCGAAGATGCCCGGGACGGTGGTCGCGCAGCGATCGTCCACGCGGACGCCAGCCGCCGATGTCGCGACGCCGATCTCCTCCAGGCCGAGGCCCTCGAAGTGAGGCCGGCGGCAATCAGGGGCCATCACGACCTCGGCGGGGACAGGCAGGTCCCCCTCCGGGGCAGTCAGGAGGGCGTCGCGCGAGCCTCCTTCAGCGGCCACCTCGCGAACGCGAGTGTTCGTCAGCACGCGAACGCCTGCGGCCTCGAGCACCTGCATGAGGTAGCTGACCATCTCCTCATCCGCACCCGGGAGGACCTCTCCGCCGGGCTCGGCCACCGTCACCCTCGTACCGAAGGAGGCCAGAACGAAGGCCTGTTCCAGCACGAAGCCCAGCCCGACCGGTCCGCCCCCCAGGGCCAGCGCCGACGGCGGTGCCTCCGGGAGCCGGAGGGCCTGATCCATGGTCAGTATCTCTTCAGAGTAGCCGGGCAGAGAAGGGGGCTCGGGACGGGCGCCGGTGGCGATGACGAAGGCGGCAGCGGAGAGCTCGGTGGAGCCGCCGTCGCTCAGGCTGACTGTGGCGGTCTGCGGCGAGGTGAGACGCGCCAGGCCGTGGATGGGTTCGATCTTCAGCGCCCGCAGTTGATTGCGGATGCCCTCTATCAGGCCTGCGACCAGCCTGTTCCGGCGTGCCACTGCTCTCGGGAAGCTGAGCCCGTCGCCCGCGACCATGACGCCCGACAGGGAGAGGTCCTGAAGCTCGAGGCCAGCCCGCACCGTCTCCAGCATGACGACGTTGGGGAGGCAGGTGAAGCTGACGCAGTTGCCGCCCGGCGAGTCCGCTTCAACCACCGCGACGCGGGCCCCCAGCTCGGCGGCGCGAAGGGCCGCTGCATGGCCTCCCGGCC
>JBAUEL010000087.1:0-1783 GCA_049678585.1 Dehalococcoidia bacterium | reverse complement strand
ATTCTTTGGTGTATGCAAATAGAGCTAAAAATGCTGATCTATTTTACCGTTCTACTCACTCAGCCTTACTTAGTTTTCTAATAATTTTTGCCGGATTACCAGCAACGATCGTCAATGAGGGTACATCTTTTGTAACAACGCTACCAGCCCCAATAATTGCCTCTTCACCTATTATTACACCACACATAATGGTCGCATTGCTGCCAATTGAAGCTTTTCTTTTGACCATAGTTGCTTCCATCTTCCAATCCTTTGGGGTTCGCAGGCTCCCATCAGGATTTGTTGAACGTGGATATTTGTCATTAATGAATTTTACTCCATGGCCTATAAATACATCATCTTCTATTGTAACGCCATCACATATAAAGGAATGACTGGACACTTTCACTCGCTTTCCGATGTTAGCACCTCGTTGGATTTCTACAAAAGTTCCTATCTTTGATTTATCCCCAATTTTGCAGCCATATAGATTCACAAATGAATAGATTTTTACATCTTTTCCAAGTTGCACATCAGGTGCTATTTTTATAGTTGGATCTGTTATGAATGAATTCAAAGCTTGTGTCCTGCCTTATTTAGCCTGCTCCCCTTCCAGAAATTAGCGCCCATGGAGTTTGAAGGATGATTAAAAGGTCAAGCCAAAATGATTGTCTTTCGATATATTCCAGATCCAGTCTTATCATTTCATTAAAACTGACTCGATTGCGGGCTTTCACCTGCCAGAATCCTGTAATCCCAGGAAGGACTTCGAAACGTCGTTTGTGCCATTCTTGATATACTTCAACTTCATACGGTAAAGGAGGCCGAGGTCCCACCAGACTCATGTCTCCTTGTAAAACATTCAATAGCTGAGGAATTTCATCGATACTGGTTTTTCGAATAAGTTTTCCCACTCGTGTGATGCGTGGATCGTTCTCCATCTTGAATGAGGAACCATGCGCACCATTAATTTCTTCAGGACTGATATTCTCACTGATCAATCTTACGACATATTCCTGGTGCTGGGTACTAGAAGACCCCAATTTCATTGTCCTGAATTTATACATAGTAAAAACCTGACCACCCTTACCAATCCGCTTCTGTTTATATAGAATTGGACCCTTAGAATCAAACATGATCAGAAAGGCTATGAGAATCAGGAAGGGAGAGAGTAGTACCAATATCAAAGTCACTGATAAAATATCAAATATTCGTTTGATAATATGATGACTCCGAATAGAGCCTGATATCCCCAGATCGATAAAAGGGATGCCACCAAGACCGTCCACATTTACACCGGGGAAAGAAAGCGTGAACAAATCCGGAATGACGTGCACACGAACACCTGCTTTCCGCAATTTTTTGGAAACCGGAATAAATTCTTGATGTTTTTCCAATGGCAATGCCACTATTACATGATGTATATTATTCTCAAGTACCACATCTTGAGCTTGATTCAAATTACCCAGAACTGGTATACCTTCGATCTCTGTCCCAATTTTCATTAGGTAAAATAGAGTATTCCAGCTGAAACCAAAGTTGAGGCAACAACCGCCTTAAAAACATTTATCAGCTCTGTTTTAAGATTTTCATTTCACCGGCTGTCATACGCTGAAAACAAGATTAAGAAGACTGGCCATATCAATCCTGCCAAGAAAAGAACTTGTGGAATCACAATTTGAAAAGGCCAAAATTCAGACCAAGTTTTCCTTAGATCATACTGATTATTGTATAGTGCAAGATTCATTCCGGATTTTTCGGCACAGTGCACAAATACATCGCAAAGATCATCGCGAGTTTTGTC
>JBAUEL010000086.1:0-2170 GCA_049678585.1 Dehalococcoidia bacterium | reverse complement strand
GGCCACCCGTAGGGGCGGTCGGCCGACCGCCCCTACGGGTGGCCGGCAGGGGGGGATGGCCCTGGCAGGCGGCTGCGGGCGTGGGAACATGCGATCGAAGGTGGTAGGATGACGGTACAATGAACGGCGGCGAGGGGACAAGGGGGCAGGTGTGTAGGGGCGGTTCGCGAACCGCCCCTACGGATGGCCCTCAGAGGGAATGGCCGTGACGGGCGGCGGCGGGAGCCGCAGGGGGCGGTCAGCCGACCGCCCCTACGGGTGGAATGAGCGCCACGAGCGAGAACGATGACCACTGACGCGGAAGACCGGTCCACGTGGCCGCGCAACGGGAAGGTCATACGGCGCGCGGAACTGCTGCGGCTGATAGAGGAGAGGGGCACGCCCTGGGGCCTGGACCTGCGAGGGGCCATCTTCGTAGGTGGGGAGCCGACCGAGAACCCCGCCGATAACCCCATTGATTTGAGCCCGGAGGCGGTACGGCAGGAGCTGGAGAAGTACCGGAAGGAGCACGAGGGTGAGGACCCGCCGTGGTGGCAGTGGGAGACGCTGCACCTGGGGCTAATCAGACTGGAGGACGCGGACCTGAGCTGGGGCCACCTGGAGAAAGCCGACCTCCGCGAGGCCCAGTTGGAGGGAGCGCAGCTATTCGGGACCCACCTGGAGGGAGCATGCCTGAACCAGGCCCATCTGGAGGGAGCAGTCCTTGGCGCGGGGCAGCTCAAGGGAGCATACCTAGATGAGGCCCACTTGGAGGGAGCAGATCTGACGGAGGCCAACCTGGAGGGAGTGTGGGTGCAGCACGCGCATTTGGAGGGAGCACGGCTGGAGCACGCCAATCTGGAGCGGGGAGACCTTCGTGAAGCCCACTTCGAGGGAGCGAACCTTCGGTCGGCCTGCCTGCAGGAAGCCGACTTGCGGGGTGCGTACGTAGAGGGCGCCTGCTTGTATAGCGCGAAGCTAGCAGACACGCGGGTCGCGAGGGAGTGTCTCGGCAGGGGCATAGGTGATGATCCGACAGTGGGAGACGTCACCGTCTGGGCAGACTACCGATACGCTCGCGAGACGTATCTGACCCTGAAGGCCAACTTCCGGGACCAGGGCCGGTACGAGGACGCGAGCTGGGCCTACGTGAAGGAGCAGCAGATGGAGAAGGCCACGTACTTTCCTACGACGCAGGGAAAGTGGTGGATCGCGAGACGCCTCGCTCTGCTTTCGAATGGGCTGCTGGGCATGGTGCTGAAACCCGTACTCTTCGCGTGCCTGCACGTCCAGGTATTCCTCGGGCTTACACCATCGGAGGCGCACATCTTCCCCGCTGCGATCAGCCGGTGGCGGTGGTTCCGCAACTGGTTCTATGAGCTGAGCACAGGCTACGGAGAGCGGCCGTGGAATCCTGTCATAGGAGGCGGCCTCATCGTGGTCTTCTTCGCCGGCGGCTTCTGCGCCACAGGGACCATCGCTAACTTCTGGGACGCCCTCATCTACAGTCTGGCCACCTTCGCCACGTTCAACCTGGGCCGGCCGGGGCTGAACCCGGAGGGGCGGGGCGTGGAGATCTTCTCGTCGCTTGAGGCGATCCTGGGGATAGGCGTGCTGGCCCTGGTGGTGTTCACGGTCGGCAACAGGATGAGCCGGGGGTAGGTGGCTGCGCTCGACCGAAAGCCCAGCAATCGCTACCCTGCCCAGGAGAAGCTGATTCCACTGTTGGATCCGAGGAGGGTGCGATGGCGCGCGTGGGCTATGTGACGACGTCGGAGGCGATTGGAGATGCCGGGGAGGTGTTCGCGAAGATGGAGGGGCGAGGGAACGCGGTGCTCAACCTGCACCGAGCCGTCGCCAACAGCCCCAACATGCTGCGCAACTTCATGCGCCTGGGCAACTCGCTGCTGCTGCACGGGCTGCTTCCTGCCGCGCTGCGCGAGCTGGCCGTCCTGCGCATCGCGCAGATGAGCGGCGCTGACTACGAGTGGGCGCACCACGTGCCGCTGGCGCTGCAGGCCGGGGTCAGCCGCGAGCAGATCGACGAGCTGGAGGACTGGTCGACGTCGCCTCACTTCGACGAGCGGGCCCGCAGTGCGCTGCGTTATGTCGAGTCCGTCGCGCGGGACGTGGCCGTGGCGGACGACGTCTTCGGGCAGGCCCGCGCCCACTTGAGCGAGGGCGAGATGGT
>JBAUEL010000085.1:0-12178 GCA_049678585.1 Dehalococcoidia bacterium | reverse complement strand
GGGTTCGCGATGATGTAGTTGAGCGCGTCCAGCGTGTCGCCCAGATGCCCATATCCGGAGTCATCGAGCACCTTGAAGGCGATGATGCCAGCGTCCGGTGCCACGCCCCCCGGCGCCACCAGGCCCCCGCTGGTGATGATGCCCGAGACGTGGCTGCCGTGACCGGCGCCGTCCTCGGCGCAGCCGGAGCCGTGCGCCGTGGTCCCTCCGCATGGACAGGTATCGGGGGAAGTAAGATAGCAGTGCTCGGCCAGCAGGTCGTCTTGCAGGTCGAGATGGTCAGTGTCAATACCGGTGTCGAGCACCGCCACCGTCACGCCGTCGCCTGTGTAGCCCATGGTATGCACGTCATCGGCGTTGATCATGGGCACGCTCTCGGACAGGGTGGCGTGAAGCTCCAGATTCGGGTGCACACTGATCACGTCGCGGTGAACCATCAGCTTCTCCAGCCCGGCCGCGGACATCCTGCCGAAGAGCGCCGGGATCGAGTCGTACCGGCGGAGCAGCTGAAAGTCGGCGCCGCTCAGCCCCGACAGCACATCTTCCTGTTCCGCCGCCACCTCCTGCCAGAGGGCCGACAGGTCCAGGGGGGCGCGTCTAGCGGCCGACGGTTCACGCACAGCTACGATGACGTCTACCCACGGCTGCATCTCAAGCGCCTCAAGGACCTCCCGATGGACTTTCTCATCGGGCGCTTGCGCGCGGGAGACGTCTACCGTCGGACCGGCCCCGCCGCCGAGCCCGAATATGCCCGCTCCCGCAGCCGCGAAGACAGTGATTAGTCCAACCAGAATGACAAACCGGCCTCGCATGTTGATGCCCTCCACAGGAAACTACCAGCCCAATCTCGGCCTGGTTCGGGAGCCAACACCAAAGCCGCCCGTTCCCGGTCGGTCTCTCTGCTGGCTCCTCCCCTGCCGCGGCCGCCGCACCCGGCGACAGGCCCGCCGCCAGAAGCGTCCCGCTCTCCCGTACCTCCGGCGCGAACGTCGAAGCGGGACTATCCCAACAACATAGTCGGCGGGAGCGCCCGATGCTGGAGTCCCTGGCCTTCGCTTCTATCGGGCCGTTCGCGCCCTACTGGCTGCAGTCCACCGCGAGGGCCTGGGCCAGCACCAGCAGCACATCTTCGACGATGGTGATGGCCCCGTCGGGCGCGTCCGACCACACCGCCCCAGGGGAACGGTCGTACGCCCGCCCGTCCTTTCTGGCGACGACTACCGCCCCGCCTCGGCCCGTCGCCCCCTAAGATTTGGCTTACTTGTGCAGTAAATGACTATGCTGATACCGCGCTTGTCGAGAGTATCGACGAGACCAGCGTATCGTCGTCGAGTGTCTTGGTCACAAGCGTGGCGGTGGGCTGCTTTCGGCTCTGTGCTAATTCCTCGTACCTACTCACAGCTTACCGAGGCGTCAGTCAGCATGGTGGGGGATGGTCGGCCAGGCGCGAAGGTCGTGGCCGTTCCGAAGCTAGGGTCCTCGCTGAGGGTCTGTAGATGTAGGAGGCTGGTGCCGGCGCCGATGCACTCGAGGGTTATGGTGCTAACAGTACCCACAAAATCGGTAGGACTAAACCCGGCGCAGCCTCCATAGACAGTGCTGGCAGCGGTAGTGGGTGGCGGGCAGACGTCGAGACCACCAGCCTTTGGGTACGTCAGGTCACGGTATGCCAGCACCGCCGGGTCCCACTGAAGCGTGTACTGGAAGGCTTTGTAAGCGTTAGGAGCCACCGTGACAACGACGTCGACTTCGAAAGGTGTACCCTTCGAGACCGTCCTAGTGACATCAACAGGCCCTCCCGGGAGGGCGTCCACAGCCATGCCGTTGCTGGTCGTAGGCGTCGCTGGAGCGGCTGGGGGCGTCACTGTAGGGGAGGTCGTCCTGGGAGGCGTTGTCGCCCCAGCCGCTGGAACAGTCGCTGCGGGGCTAGTCTCTTCCTCTTCTCCCTTGCAGCCCACCAGGGCGACCGTTGCCAGAATGACCACTACCAAGAGACAGACACGGGTTTCCATGCTTTGTCACCAACCTCGAAGAGCGCGCAAGGCCAAATCCAATATTACAACGAGCTTACATCACTTATTTCGCCTTGCGCTGACTATAGCATTTAGAGTCGCTGCGGGGAAGAACACAGGACAGACCATCACCGGCACCGCTTGGTATCGCTATGCCCGTGCCTCGCATTATGCCTAGCCTGCGCCAGCGTCACCAATAGGTCCTCGATACCGTTGACGCCCTAGGGGAGCAGACGAAAGGAAGCAATAAACTCGTTCAGAGTCGCTTCATAGGTGGAGCGCTGCCCCTGAGGGACTACCAGGCTAATGGTCCAGCCGCACCTCTCGTTGACGAATACCACATCCCTTCTATCCGCCAGTGGCTCGCGCTTGGTAGGGGTATACTCCATGGCAAAGGCCTGTTGACCGCTTACCTCGGTACGGATCACCTCGGGTTCCGCTCCTGTAACCCTTTTCACCAAGTCCCTCTTGCTTTCGAAGTAGGCCTCAAGGGTCGTCCCTTCCAGAATCGCTTCGCAGACTACCGAGATGTTCGGTTGAATACCCGCTTCCTCCGACGGACTGAAGAATCCGTCCACAGTTAACGCGGCAGTGCCAACGAGGTTCGGCCGCGGACTCCACCCGTCCGGAATGCGCACGCTATACCCTTTGTCTGGGAAGTCGAACTGGCTGTCGGTGATGATAGGGGTACCCGCGGCTGTGGGCAGCGCTAGGGAAGTAGGCAGTGGCGTGACAGCGCCCCCGTTCGCGGGCTCACCGTCCTCCCCCTGGCAGGCGACGGTGAGCAAACAAAGTCCGAGAATGGAAGCCAGCCAGTAGCGCATCACTGCAAACCCTGCCAATCTTGCGAGAGTATGATGAGTAGGCTCCTAGGGGGGCGCCTGGCAATTGTCGCCGGTTTGGGCCAGCACCAGTAGCGCGTCCCCGAGGATGTTTATGGCTCCGTCAGGAGCGTCCGACCACACCGGACCGGCCGAGCGGTCGTAGGCCAGCCCATCCTTCACCGTGTCGCCATCTATGTCGAAATCGTAGTCCCGTCCGATCTCGTTGGGAGGCCCATTTTCGTACGTGCCCAAGTACTCCAGGACAGCCAGGGCATCATTGAGGACGCTGACAGCCCTATCCCTGTCGCCCATGGTGCCCCCCATGTGCAGCGTGGGCACGGGCACGTCGTAGAAGTCATAGGGGTTGAGGGGGTCGCGCGTACCGCCCAAGTCGGGGTTCGGTCCCAGCTCTTCCCCGTCGGAGCAGCTATCGCCATCCGTGTCGGCCAGAAGGGGGTCGGTGCCGTGAGTCTTGACCTCTTCCCCGTCGGAGACTCCATCGCCGTCCGTATCGGGGTTCAGGGGGTTGGTCTGGTAGACGGTGACCTCAGTGCCGTCACCGAGGCCGTCCCCATCGGTGTCGGGGTTGAAGGGGTCAGTGCCCAAGACATCGCTCTCCACGCAGTCGGTGAGACCATCACCGTCGCTATCCTCGCAGGGCGTGGGCGGTGGTGCCTGGCAACTGTCACCCGACTGGGCCAGCACCAGCAGCAGGTCCTCGATGACCTTTATGGCCCCGTTGGGTGCGTCTGAGAGATCCGCCACCGTATCGCCGTCGAGGTCCACACCCAGTGAGCGATCGTATACCCGCCCATCCTTGACCGTGTCCCCATCCATGTCCTCGTCGTAGTCGATGCCTAGGGCATTGGGAGGGCCGCCGTCATAGGTGCCCAAGTAATCCTCAACGGCCAGCACATCGTTGAGGATGCTGACGGCCTGGTCTCTGTCGGCCAGGGTGCCACCATCGTGCAGGGTAGGTACCGGAACGTCGTAGAAGTCGTAGGGGTTCACGGGGTCCCGGCGGCCGCCCAGGTCGGGGTCGGGCCCCACCTCCTCGCCGTCAGCGCAACCGTCGCCGTCGGTATCAGGCAAGAGAGGGTGGCTGCCGTAAGTGTTGACCTCATCCCCGTCAGAGAGGTCATCGCTGTCGCTGTCAGGGTTCAAGGGGTGGGTAAGGTGTACGAGAACCTCATCGCCGTCGCTAAGCCCGTCTTCGTCGCTGTCGGGATTGTAGGGATCGGTGCCATAGATATCTAGCTCGTCACAGTCGGTCAGGCCGTCGCCGTCGGTGTCTGGACAGACCCCCGGGGTCGGTGTAGCGGTGGGCGTGCCCGGCGTCGGTGTCGCCGTAGGGGTAGGTGTGAGCGTAGCGGTCGCAGTGAGCGTCGGTGTCGGCGTCGCCGTCGCTGTGGGTGTGGGTGTAGGCGTAACTATCGGCGTAGGCGTGGCTGTGGGCGTGGGTGTCTCGGCAGGCTCTATCCCCTCACAGGTCACCTCAGCGTCCTGGAGGTCGGTAGGGATGATGCTGCCCGGCGACCGCGCGGTGGTCGTGCCGAACTGGAAGTCTTCCACCAGCGTTACCAGATGGAGCGTGGTCGTGCCGTTGGCCACACAATGAAGCGTGAGAGTCTCCACCGCGCCCACGTAGGTGGTGGTGCCCATGCCGGCGCAGCCACCCTGAACGCTGTTTGCAGTAATGACTCTCTGGCCGCAGATCGGCAGACCGCCGGACGGATAGAGGAACACGGCATCATCGATAGCCAGCACCGCCGGGTCCCACTGTGTGTACTGCTGGTAGGCCTGGTAGGCCTCGCCAACCACCGTGATCACAATGTCGGCGTTGAAGGGGTCGGTGCCTGTGACCGTCCTGCTATCGTCGACGCTTCCCCCGGAGATGGCGTCAACTGCTATCGTATTGGTGCCAGCAGCCGTGGTCGTCGGGACGCGAGGGGACAGCAGCATGATTGCCGCCATGGCCACGATGGCAAGCACCCCTCCTGACACCGCTACTACCAAGATCGCTGCCCGAAAGGACCGACGTGTACGCATTAGCTTACCCCTCGCTCACCTGGACAGAGTCCGCTAGCCCCCCATTATACAACGCGACTTCACATTAACATGCTACACGCTGCTGCCTCAACGCTGAGCCGGTAACCTTGCTCCTTGCCCTGACCATGCCCAGCGGCGGCGCGGGAGCAGCCCACTAGCCTGCCTTCCGTGACAGGGGCTCCCCGGCTCGTCGGCGGGGGAGCCCCTTGCTTTGCTTCCGAGATGCGTCACCGCTACGGCGACTAGCAGCTCTGGCCGGACTGGGCCAGCACCGACAACACGTCCACGATGATGGTCACAGCGCCGTCGGGCACACCCGTCCGCAGGGCGCCCACCGAGCGGTCGTAGGCCACGCCGTCCGGCACGCCGTCGCCGTTGATGTCATCGTCGTAGTCCCTGCCCGCAGCGTTGGGCGGGCCGTTCAGGGACGTACCGGAGTACTCCAGGACCGCCAGCACGTCGTTGATGATGCTGATGGCGTGGTCCCTGTCGTCCAAGCCGCTGGGGTCGCCGCTGATGTTGCCGCCGCTGCCCAGGGTGGGCACGGGCACGTCGTACCAGTCCCAGGGGTCCGTGGGGTTGGCCGGCGGGGGCAGCCCCGGCTCGCTGACGTCCCAGCAGGCGTCGCAGTCGTCGTCCCCTCCGAACACGCACGGCGACTGCTGATAGCACTTGAGGGCGTTCAGCTCGTCGTCCGCCGTCAGGCCCAGCAGCATGGCCGGCAGCACGACCACGGGCGGACCACCCGCCGGATCGGGCGCCAGTACGTCGGCCGCGCTTGCCCCGGCTAGCCCGATGAGGGGCAGCGTGGCCGAGCCCCTGGTCAGGGAGAACCACACCCTGTCAACACCCGGGCTGTACGTCGTGTCGCCGTTGGCATCGTCGATGCAGAGGGCATCGATGTCGTCGCTGTTCATGCCCATCATGTCGAGGCCAAGCATGCCGGCGGGCGCGTACAAGCCCGCAATGCCAGCGCCAAAATCGACGAAGATGTCGGCCGCCGACTGCGGCAGATGCGGGTACATGCCGATCGACGGGGAAGCGGCGTCCAGCGAGCCGAAGATGGGCGGCCCCGAAAGGGCGAGGTTCAGCGGGTCCAGGGCGTCCAGGTCGTCGCTAGGGCCTCCCACAGGAGGCGGCTCAGTCAGCCCGAGGGATGGGGCGCCCGGGTTGGCGCAGGAGGCGATGCCGTCGCCGTCGAAGTACTGGTAGTTGGTGGCGCCTCCGCCAGTCCCGAACTCGTCCGCCTCCGGCTCCGGCAGGCAGCCCAGGGTCTCGTTGTTCACGCCGCTGCCGGCCAGGCCGACCGACGCCGGATCCACGGAGAAGAAGAGGTCGGCGTTGGGGTTCGCCGGGTCGGGCGGCGGCAGCGTGAAGTCCTGGCCCAGGGACAGCGCGTTCACGTCGTCCGCGCCGCCACAGAAGCTCAGTGTGAAGGCCGCGCAGGCATATACGACCGTCGGCGGCCACACGCCACCCGGCAGGGTCCGGATCACCAGGTCAGCCGGGTCTACAGGAGCCGGCGTCGAGGGACCGCCGCGCGCTATCGAGAAGGTGGGGTCCTCTATAACGACCTCCTTAGTGGCCTCCGCGCACAGCCACCTGGCCTCCCCAACCATCACTTCCTCAAAGCCCCACTGGGTATTCAGGTGCACCCAGTACTCTCCGGGGAAGTGCGGGGGTATCTGGTAGCACTTGAGGTGGGGCGCATCCAGCGTTCCGATGCCCTCCTTCAGGGCTGGCGCGCAGAGCAGCTCGGCCGGTCCAACGTCCACGTCGAACTTCAGGCCGAACTGATCCTGCAGGATGCTCACCACGTCCGGCGGGTCATGCCCCGTTGCCGAGATGTCGAAGCACTCATAGTGGAGGTCCGCCGGCGGCTGTGGCGCAGCAAGCGGCTCGCACATGCCCTCCGGGTTCAGGCACGTGGCGTCGGCTAGCGGCATGCAGCCGTACTGGAGGCACACGTCGAGAGTGGGCGCATCGAAGCACATGGGGTACCCCGGGCACGCGTCGCAGCAATACGTGGGGTCCGGGAAGACGACCTCCTTGGAGGCGCCCATGCAGAGCAGCCGGGCCGGGCCGACCTCCACGTTCTCCTCCACGCCGAACTGGGTCTCCAGGTTCACCACGACGTCCGGGTCCCCTCCCCAAATGTCGTAGCACTTGAGGTGAGGATCAGTCAGGTCTCCCTCGCCGTTCTTGATGGCGGGCGCGCACAGCTCTGTATTGGGGCCAACCTCCACCAGCTCGTGGCCGAACTGGGTCTCTAGCTCCACGAACGGCACGGGTGGGGCGAGCTGCGGGAAGATGTCGTAGCACTTGTAGTGCGCCTCCTCCGGCGCCTCCTCGCAGTGGATGTTGAGGTTGACATACGACAGGTTGTTATCCTGGTCGATGTCGTCCGCGCCCAGGGGCATCTCCCAGTTCACGAACGTGATGGTCGCGTCGCCCGGCTCCTTGCAGTGGAGCTGGACCTCCCTGGCGGGCAGCGGGTCTGGCTGCTGGCACCAGTTCAGATCGAAGTCGAAGTGGATGTCATTGATGTCGTGCGGCGTCGGCACGTCTGGATCGCAGTTGACGACGTCTTGGTCGAGGGTGCAGACGTCGCCGGGCCCGGCGGCCTGCCAGACCACGTTGAGCCAGGTGGGCAGGCTTGTGACCCACCAGGCCACCTGGGAGGTGACCGACTGCGGGCTCAGCTCCTCGCTGACGCCGGTGTAGTGCTTGTCCTCCCAGACGTTCAGCGTGACCCACTGGCTCACGGTCAGGTCGAGCGTGACGTCGTCGCCCTCGCGCACCGGGGTGCCGTCGGGGAGCTCGACCACGAAGTCCTCGATGTCGATGTCGACGAGCCCCTTCACGCACTTGATGGCGTTCAGGTCGTCGCTGTCGAGCAGACCGAGGGCGGCAGCCTCGTCCACGATGACCGGCCCGGTCGGGCTGACGTAGACGATGTCGCCGGGGTCGGCCACAGCGCCAGCGCTGGGCGAGGCCGGGGTGATGGTGTAGAAGAGGTAGTCCTGAAGGCCGGTGATGCCTCCATCCGGGTCGAAGATGTCGTCCATGGCCGTTTCGGCCAGGCACATGCCGTCCACATCGTCGCCGGCCACCAGGCCTAGCTGGGCGAAGTCGGCGTAGATGTTGGGGGCCATGCCGCCCGCCGTCACCAGGATGTCGGCGGGGCTGCCGACGCGGCCCGTGGGGGGCACCGCCATGCCGGCCAGGGTCGTCGAGCCGGGCTGGAGCGAGAAGTACACCCACCTGTCGGGGATGCCGTCGCCAGCGGGCTCGCCCCCAGTGCCGTCGTCGACGAAGCTGGGGTCGTGGTCGTCCAGGGCGTCCAGGTCGTCCCCGCTGGGCTCCTGGAGGCCCATGGCAGGCGCGGCCGAGGGGCCGCCGGCAGCGCAGTCGATGCCGTCGCCGTCGAAGCGCTGGGTGTTGGTGCCGTAGCCGTAGGTGTCAAGGGCGAGGTCGGTGATGAACTCGTCAGCCTCCGGCTCACCGGGCTGGCAGTTCGCCTCCACGTTGACAGCTGTGTTGGCGAGGCCCTGGGCGCCGGTGTCCACGGAGAAGCCGATGTAGCCCTCCTGGCTGGAGTAGTCGCCGAAGTCGGCGCCGTAGCTGAGGGCGTCGAGGTCATCGAAGCCGCCGCAGCCGGCCAGGCCGAGGTTGGCGCAGGGGATGCCCACGGCCGGGAAGCCAGGGTTGAAGAGGATGTCCGCGGCGTCGAACACGACCGCGCTGATGCTGTTCAGGTCGATGGAGAAGCTGGGGTACTGGGGCGGCGCCACCTCCACCTTGCTGGCGGGCGCGCAGAGCTCCATACCCATGTCGACCCATACGTTGGTCTCCTCGCCGAACTGCGTCTTCAGGTTGACCTCCTCCATCGCCATGGGTCCGCTCGCCGCGTGGCACAGGAGGTGCGACGCCTCCGGGATGAGCCCGCCGTTCTTGCCCGCGGGCAGGCAGAGCCTGTTCGGCGTAGTAGAGACCCACCAGTCGAAGCCCTGAGGGTAGAACTGGTCACTCACCAGCACCAGCTCTTCCCCTGGTCCGAGGTAGGGCAGCTGGTAGCACTTGTAGTGCGGGTCCTCCGGCGGGTCTTCCGGCGGAAGCGGCTCGCCGATCGTCTTGAGCGCCGGCGACAGCAGGCCGATGGGGTCCCCAACCGGTACGTTCTCCCACGAGCCGAACTGGTCGCTCACGTTGACGTAGCGCGTGGGCATAAGCTCAGGCGCACTTATGTTGAACCACCTGAGATGGGGCGCCTCCGGCGGGAAGGGCTCGCCGTGCTTGCCGGCGGGGTTGCAGAGCAGCTCGCCGACCACAACCTCCACGCCCTCCTCCAGGCCGAACTGCGTATTCAGAGTGATCGGCGGCTCGGCCAAGATCGGGCCAGGGGCCGTGTAGCAGGCGTAGTGCGGGTCCGGCTGGGTCTCGGCCGTCCCCCTGAACGCGACCAGCCCTAAGGCCACAGAGAGCGCGAGAATAATACCAACCAGGGGTAGATTCCTCCTCTTCATGGCTTTCTCCCTTCGCTACCGGCGGGGAATGGACCAGCCACGCCCCAAAAGAAAAACTAAGCTCACTGCGGCTGTCGCAAGAGCTTACAGCCGCGGGGTACAGTTTCTCATCGGCTGCCCGGACCTGGCCGGGCTACTCTTTCGCGTTAGTCTCCCAGAGTAGAAGGCGGGATGGAAGCCGGGAAGAAACGGCCTCTTCACGACCCCCACCGCCTTTCCGCTGCCCAATGCAGCTTCCTTCGGGCTGTCAGAGCCAGAGTTCCACTACCGGTCGCTGTCCTGTCAAAGGGCGGGGATAGCTTTGGGAGAAGCAAACAGCAACAGCCCGTCCGCTTCTCCGGAATGCAGAGCGTGCCACCAGTGAGCACATTATACACCAGCCGTCAAGGGGGCGGCGCCTGGCAGGAGTGCCCGGACTGGGCGAGGACCAGGAGCACGTCCCCGATGATGGTGATGGCTCCGTCCGGCGCAGCCGACCACACCGCTCCGAGAGAGCGGTCGTAGGCCCGCCCGTCGGCCGCTGTGTCACCGTCCACGTCCTCGGCGTAGTCGATGCCCGCGCTGTTGGGGGGGCCGCCTTCGGAGGTGCCCGAGTAGCTGAGGACTGCCAGCACGTCGTTGATGAGACTGATGGCCTTGTCCCTGTTAGCCATGGTGCCGCCGTCGTGGAGGGTGGGCGCAGGGACATCGTAGAAGTCGTAGGGGTCAATGGGGTCGCGCGTGCCGCCCAGGGCAGAGTCAGGCCCAAGCTCTTCGCTGTCGCTGCAGCCGTCGCTGTCGGTGTCCAGGACGCACGGCTCGGTGCCGATGAGATACTCCTGGAGGTTGGTGAGGCCGTCGCCGTCCGCATCCAGAGAGGCGTCGTCCACGGTGGCGTCCAGGCAGGCATGCAGCTCCTCGTAGCAGTCGGGCATGCCGTCACCGTCGCTGTCGGGTCCACAGGGGGTCGGCGTGGCCTTGGGTGTGGGCGTGGCCGGAGGCGTCGCCGTGGCTGTGGGCGTGGCAGTCGACGTAGGTGTCACGGTGGCAGTTGAGGTCGCCGTGGGCGTGGCGGTGATAGTGGGCGTCGCCGTAGCCGTTGGAGTAACCGTGGGTGTCGGTGTCACCGTGGGGGTCGCTGTCGCCGTAGGAGTGGGAGTGGGCGGCGGCGGCGGCGGCGTTGCTCTGCTCCCCAGGCTGCGCACACGGTGGTTGTACGCGTCTGCTATCAGCACGTCGCCGTCGGCCGCGATGGCCGCGCCCAGGGGCTGACTGAGCTGAGCCCGGGTAGCCGGGCCGCCATCACCCGAGAAGCCCTGTGCCCCCGTACCGGCCACCGTTTCGATGACCTGCGAACCTCCGTCCACGCGGCGGATGCGCTGATTGCTTGAGTCGGCGATAAACACGTTGCCAGCGCCATCCACAGCGATGCCGAACGGGCTGGCCAGCTTCGCGGCAGAGGCCGGACCTCCGTCCCCGGCGAAGCCGAACTCACCGCTGCCAGCGAGCGTGGTGATAATGCCGTCGGAACCCACCCTCCGCACGCGGTTGCCGCCCTGCTCGACGATGTAGAGGTTGCCGGCGCCATCTAGAGCTACCCCCGTGGGCAGGTTCAGGCTGGCGGCGGTGGCCGGGCCCCCGTCCCCTGAGGACCCGGCGGTCCCGTTGCCCGCCACCGTGGTGATGATCCCCGAGCTGTCCACCATGCGGACCCGGTGGTTGTTCTCGTCGGCTATGTAGAGGTCGCCGTCGTACACGGCCACGCCGGTGGGGAAGTTGAGGTCGGCGGCGGTGGCCGGCCCCCCGTCGCCGGAGAAGCCCGGTGCACCCGTCCCAGCGACCACCGAAACGCCGCCCTCCGCATCGATCTTCAGCACACGATGGCCGTGCTGCTCGGCCACGAAGACGTTGCCCATGAAGTCGACCGCGAGCCCGGTGGGCGCTTCCAGGCCGCTGGCGATGGTGGTAATGATGCCGGACGTGTCCACATTGCGAACGCGACCGGTGCCCGTGTCGGCGATGTAGAAGTTGCCGGCGGCATCCGCGGCCACGCCGTACGGAATGGTCAAGCTGGCCTCGGTTGCCGGCCCGCCGTCACCGCCGGAGCCCGTCGAGCCGGTACCGGCCGCGGTGCTGATCACCGCCACGACCGCATACTCATCGGAAGCCTGGTTGGTGCCCGGCCCGCCGCTGGGGGAGACGACCCAGGAGCCGAAGGTCGCCGGGACCACCGTGAAGGTGGCCCGACCGTCCACTAGGTCCTCACTCGGCGGCTCCACGTCGTTCGGGTCGCTGGTGGTGATGGTGATGGTACCGGTCGCTGTAGTCGCGAGGTTGAAGAAGTCGTCCACAGCCAGCACGTCCAGGTCGAAGGGGAGGCCCAGGGCCTGATCTAGAGGCGTTCCCGTCACTCCCACCCCCGGCGTAACGCTCTGACCGGGCAGGACGACGATGGTCTGGGTAGCCATCACTGGCGTCGGCGTGGGTGTGGGCGTCGCCGTGTCAGTCGGCGTAGGCGTGTTGGTGGCGGTGGCGGTTGCCGTAGCAGTGGGTGTCGGCGTGTCTGTAGGCGTAGGCGTCTGAGTCGGCGTCTCCGTCGGTGTTGCGGTGGGCAGCGGCGTCTCCGTAGGTGTTGCCGTGGGCAACGGCGTCTCCGTAGGTGTTGCGGTGGGCAGCGGAGTCTCCGTAGGTGTGGGCGTTGGCAGCGGCGTCTCCGTCGGTGTTGCGGTGGGCAGCGGAGTCTCCGTAGGTGTGGGCGTTGGCAGCGGCGTCTCCGTCGGTGTTGCGG
>JBAUEL010000084.1:0-12427 GCA_049678585.1 Dehalococcoidia bacterium | reverse complement strand
GGGGCTGCGGTTGCCCAGGCGCCCGGCGATGCGGCCGTTCATGACGTAGTCCATAAGGTGGGCGGCGATGAGGGGGATGGCCCCTTCGTGCTATGAGAGGTCGATGTACTGGCCCTGGCCGGTGCGCTGTCGATGGCGCAGGGCCATGAGCACCGCGCCGGCTCCCAGGAAGGCGGTCACCGGGTCGGTGAAGGAGAGGCCGCTGCGGATGGGCGGGCCGCCCCGGTAGCCGGTGACCTCGGAGATCCCGGAGGCCGGCTCCAGCCCCATGCCGTAGGCGCCGTAGTCGGCGTACGGTCCGTCCTGCCCGTAGCCGGACATGGAGAGCATGATGATGTCGGGCTTGACCTGGCGGACGCTCTCGTAGTCCAGGCCGAAGTTCTTCATGACGCGGGGGCTAAAGGCTTCGGCGAGCACGTCGCTCTGAGCGATGAGGCCGCGCGCCATCTCCACGCCCTTGGGATGGTTCAGCTCAAGTGTGATGCTCTTCTTGCCGGCGTTGCGCACGGAGAAGTAACAGGCGCGCTCATGGGGCATGTCCAGCCCCTCGTTGTCGGTGAAGATGAGGACTCTCGTGATGTCCAGCCGCAGCGGGCCCTCCACCTTGATGACCTCCGCTCCCAGCTCGGCCAGGATGCGGGTGCAGGCGGGGCCGGCGTAGACCTGGGTCAGGTCCAAGACCCGGATGCCCTCGAGAGGCAGCGATGTCATAGACAGGCTCCTAGATGACGTCCCGGTCCCGGAGGATGGTGAGGTCCTCCTTCTCGTAGCCCAGCTCGTCCACCAGGGTCTCCTCATTGTGCTCGCCCAGGAGGGGGGCGCGACCGACCCGGAAGGGGGTCTCGCTCATGCGGAAGGGGGGGCCGGGGTAGGTGAGCTTGCCCGCCTCCGGGTGCCCCGTCTCTACGAAGAAGCCCCTCGCCTGCAGGTGCTCGTCGGCGAGCAGGTCAGCCACCGTGGGCACGTAGGCGAAGGGCATGCGCAGGGCCTGGGCCGTCTCTACGATCTCCCTCGCCGTATGCGACTCCAGGTAGGGGCGCAGGATCTCGTCCACTTCCTGCCAGCGCACCATGCGGTCCTGCACGCTCGAGAAGAGCGGGTGCTGGTCCAGTTCCAGGTTTTCCAGGAGCAGGGCCATGGGCGAGGCGCTCCCGATGGTGGCCGGGGAGGGGAAGCCCCCGGCGCCGGCGATGACCACTACGTAGCCGTCCTTGCAGGGCAGGATGTCCATGGGGTAGCTATAGACGTGGTGGGAGTAGTAGCGGCGGCGGATGGCGCCCCCGAAGGCGTACATGGCAGCGTTGTACTCGTCGATGCTGGCGGCGGCCTCGGCCATGGAGACGTCCACGTGCTGGCCCTGCCCCTCGCGGTCCCGGTGGATGAGCGCCGCCAGCACCCCCAGCCAGCACTGCTCGCCGGCCAGGTAGTCGGCGGGGGTGCCGCCGGTGGTCAGGGGCTCCTTGTCGGGGTCGCCGGTGGCGTACATCACCGCGCTCATGGCCATGGCAACCAGGCTATTCGCCTGGTATTCGCGGTAGGGGCCGGTCTGGCCGAAGGGAGTGATGGAGACGTAGACGAGGTTGGGGAAGTCTCCCTTCAGGTCGTCGTAGCCCAGGCCCCACTCGGCCATCTGGCCTACGGGGTGGCTCTCCACCAGCACATCGGCGCGGGCCAGCAGTTTCTTGAGGATGACGGCGCCCGACGTTGTGCTCACGTCGAGGGTGACGCTCTTCTTGTTAGTGTTGAGGTGGAGGAAGAGGCCGCTGCGCTCGGAGTGGGGCAGGTCATTGGGGAAGGGGCCCAGGCGGCGGGCAGGGTCTCCCTCGCCGGGCGGCTCCACCTTGATGACCTCGGCCCCGTAGTCGGCCAGCAGCTTGGTGCAGTAGGGTCCAGCGATCCCCTGGGAGAGGTCGATGACGCGGATGTCGGAAAGGGCGCCCTCAGGCATGGTGTCTCCTGGCACACAATCAGACCGACTCGGGGAACGGTGCGTATCTTCGGCCTGATACTACATGTGCCGCTCGGCGTGCGCAACGGCGGTCGGTCGCTTCCTTGACACCCTGAACGGCGCGTTGCTAGGATGGGCCTGCCCGTCGGCAGGCGGGCCCGGCCTGGCGCCTTCGTGCCAGCATCGGGAACGGAGGCAAGGATGGCCTATCGCACCCTCAGCGTGGAGACGCGGGCTCCCCTCGCCTACATCCGGCTCACCCGGCCGGAGCGGGGCAACCCGATCGACCAGGAGTTCCTTCAGGAGCTGGACGCCGCCTGCGCCGCCATCAACGACGACCGCGAGGTGCGGGTGGCCATCCTCACCGCCCAGGGGAAGGTCTTCTCCAGCGGCTGGGAGCCGGCGGAGCTGGGCCCGGAGGGGCCTCTCCTGGCCGCTTTTCGCGGGGAGCGGGGCTTTCGAGAGCCCTTCGCGCCGCTGGTGGAGATGGGGCAGCCGGTCATCGCCGCGGTCAACGGCGACGCCCTCAGCGCCGGCCTGGAGATGGCCCTGGCCTGCGACGTTCGCGTCGCCGCCGAGGGCGCCCGCTTCGGCCTGCCGGAAACGGGCCAGGGGCTCATCCCCATGGCCGGGGGCACCCAGCGCCTGGCTCGCCTGGTGGGGCGGGGCAGGGCCCTGGAGCTCATCATGACCGGAGAGCCCATCGACGCAGGGGAGGCGCTGCGCATCGGTCTGGTGAGCGCGGTGGTTCCGGGGGAGCGCCTGCTGGCGGAGGCCGAGGCGCTGGCGGGGAGGATCGCTGCCCGAGGGCCTATCGCTCTGCGCTACGCCAAGGAGGCGGTGTGGCGAGGGCTGGAGATGCCCCTGGATCAGGCCCTGCGCTTCGAGACGGACCTCACCATCCTCCTCCAGACCACCGAGGATCGGGAGGAGGGCGTGCGCGCGTTCCTGGAGAAGCGTACACCTCAGTTCAGGGGGAGATAGACATGCATGTCATCCTGGAGGCGGACGAGGCCTGGTCCATCATGAGTCTGGTGGTCTCCCAGGCGCTGGACGGGGTGGAGCTTTCGGCCGACGGCCGGGCGGCGGTGCGTCGCTGGCGCAGCGAGCGCGCCGAGGGCACTGCCCTGATGGGGGACCTGGCCGTGGGCATGAACGAGGCCCTGGGCACGCTGGTCGACGAGCGCACCGCCAAGCTCATCCGACGCAGGGGGCGCTACGTGTCGACCCGGGCCCGCCGGTGAGGCGACTGGACGCGATGCCATGAAGGTCGAATTCGACGTCGACGAGGCCTGGACGCTCATGTCCTTCGTGGTCGCCCAGCTCCTGGAGGAGACGGAGCTGCCCGACGAAGACCGCGCGCGCATCCGTCGCTGGCGCAGCGAGCGCATGCGTCCCACCGAAGAGGTCATGAAAACCCTCGCCCGCAAGATGAACGAGGACGTGGCCCACGCCCTCGAGGTCAAGCGTCGCAGCCACATCCGCAAGCCCGACTGGGTGTAGGCCGGTGGCCGAGGAGCAGCCCGCCCGCCAGTTCGAGACCCTCCTCTACGAGAAGGAAGGCAGCATCGCTTGGGTGACCCTGGACCGGCCCGAGGTGCTCAACGCCGTCAATCTCCAGATGCGCGATGATCTGTGGACGATCATGGAGGCCTTCCGCGACGACCCCGATGCCCTGGTCCTCATCATCAAGGGCGCAGGGGAGCGGGCCTTCTCCGCTGGCGCCGACATCAGCGAGTTCGGCACTGCTCCCTCCTACGTGGAGTCGCGCCGCGCCCGCCGGGAGCGCGACCTTTGGGGCCTCATGCTGGCCCTGGAGAAGCCGCTCATCGCCGCCATCCACGGCCACGCCCTGGGCGCCGGCTGCGAGATGAGCATGTGCTGCGACCTGCGCATCGCCTCGGAGGACGCCCGCTTCGGCCTCCCCGAGGTGAACCTGGGCTACATCCCTTCGGCCGGCGGCACCCAGCTCCTTCCGCGCACCATCCCGCCGGGGGTGGCCATGAGCCTCATCCTCTCCGCCGATGACATCGACGCTCGGGAGGCCCTGCGCCTGGGCCTGGTGAACCGGGTGGTGCCCCGGGACCGCCTTTATTCCGAGGCGGAGGCGCTGGCCCGCCAACTTCTCGCTAGGCCGCAGCAGGCCTTGCGCTACGCCAAGGAGGCGGTGCTGCGGGGCCTCGAACTCCCCCTGGCCGAGGGGCTGGCCCTGGAGGGAAGGCTGGCGGCGCTGGCCGTGGCGGAGCGACAGGGCAGAGCAGCCACTTGAGCGTGCGCGGACTGCCCCAGGTCTGACTCGGCCAAGACGATTGGTGGCTATGCGCAGAGATAGTACTCTACGGAGGATGAGCAGCCGTGTGGATAGGCTATGCTGCCGCTTCGGTGAGTATGTCGCTGCCTTCGAACGGGCCCAGCTCTTCACTGGCCCAAGCCTCCACTTTCATTTCAGAACCCTTGAGAGGCTGCAACAGCATGACACAGCCTCGTCGGCTTTGGAGGACGATCTGTTCTTTGAATACCTCTACGCGACGCTGACTTCCTGGGGGCTGCACAGAATGGGTCGAGCGGCAGCAAAGCTCGTTGATTTCCCGCGGCTCACGCAAAGTATCCGCAATGAGCAAGCTACGATAGCAAAGCTCGAGGGTCGCAAGATTACCGAGCTTCGCGAGGATAATGTGGATCACGTGACCGATTTGCTCTGGCAAGTCTTGGGAAGCATTCAGGTGAGCGAAAGTCAGACCAGGTTGGTTGCGAACAGCAAGGCGCTTCACCATATCCTGCCCCAGCTCATGCCACCTATTGACCGCGAGTATACTCTACGCTTCTTCTACGGGAATAAGACCATCAGCGGGCGTGATGAACAAATCTTTCGTGAACTCTACCCGCTCTTCTGGCGTGTCGCCTCTCTAAGCCGCTCTCAGATTCTTTCGTCCATAGGCCGCGATTTTCATACGAGCGAGACCAAGGTCATTGATAATGCTATCGTTGGGTTTGTATTGTCTGAGTTGAAAGCACCCCGGTAACGTTCTTTGTGAGGTTACAGTATGAACACAGCCGAGTTCCTGACCATCAGCGCCGCCGTCGTGCCGGACCGCGATGCTCTGGTCTGCGGCGACCGGCGCATCACCTACGCGGAGATGAGCTCCCGCGTTACCCGGCTGGCCAATGCACTCCAGGAATTGGGTGTGCAGCGAGGGCGCGCCGTGGCTGTCATGTCCGTCAACAATCCGGAGTACATCGAGACCTACTACGCATGCGCCAAGCTGGGTGCTGCCCTGGTCCCGCTGAACTATCGGGCTAAGCGCGAGGAGCTGAGCTATATGATCAACGCCTCCGAGGCTCAGCTTCTTTGCGTGAGCGAGCGCTACCAGGAGCTCACCGCCTCCATCCGGCCCGACCTCGTCGGCGTGCGCCAGTTCGTCTCCTACGATGGGCGCGCTGAGGGCATGATCAACTACGAAGACCTGCTGGCCAGCGGCAGCGAGGACGAGCTCTTCGTAGAGATCGACGAGAATGATTCCACCATGCTCATGTACACCAGCGGCACCACCGCCTTCCCCAAGGGGGTCGTCCTCACCTACCTCACCCTGTCCGTCTACGTCATGAACACCATGAACCCGGCCGACCCCACCGCCGAGCACGAGGTCACCCTCCTCTCCGTCCCCATCTATCACGTGGCCGGAGCCACCGCCACCCTCTCTTCCATCTGGGGCGGGCGCACCCTGGTGATCCTCCCCCAGTTCGAGCCGGAGGCCTGGCTGCAGGCGGTACAGGGCGAGCGGGTCACTCACAGCTTCGTGGTGCCCACCATGCTCAAGCGGATCATGGACCACCCGGACTTCGAGAAGTACGACATCAGCTCCCTCAAGCTCATCACCTACGGCGCTGCCCCCATGCCCTACGAGGTGGTGCGCAGGGCCGTGGACGTCTTCAAGTGCGACCTCATGAACGCCTATGGCCAGACCGAAAGCACCTCCACCATGACCTACCTGGGGCCGGAGGACCACCGCCTGGAGGGCACCCCCGAGGAGATCGCCAGGAAGGAGCGCCGTCTGCGCTCGGTGGGGCGGGCCATGGACGACGTGGAGATCGCCATCATGAACCAGAATAACGAGATGCTTTCCGCTAGCCAGGAGGGCGAGATCTGCGTCTCCGGCGCGCGCATCATGCGCGAGTACTACAAGCAGGCCGATGAGACCGCCCAGGCGATCATCGACGGCTGGCTCCATACCGGCGATGTGGGCTACCTAGACGAGGATGGCTACCTGTTCATCACCGGCCGCACCAAGGACTTCATCATCCGGGGCGGCGAGAACGTCTCTCCCGGTGAGATCGAGTCGTGTCTAGAGGACAATCCCAAGGTGGCGGAGGCCGCGGTGATAGGCGTGCCCGACCCGGAGTGGGGAGAGGTGGTGAAGGCCATCGTCGTCCTCCGCGAGGGGCAACAAGCCACGGCGGAGGAGATCATCCAGTACTGCAAGGGCCACCTGGCCAGCTACAAGGCGCCCGCCTATGTGGAATTCATCCAAGAGTTGCCGCGAAGCCACCTGGGGAAGGTGCTGAAGACTGACCTGCGCAAGGCCTATGGGCGGCCCGGCGGCTCCCAGTAGCGGCAGAGGGCCCTACTTCGCCGTGATCAACAGTACGGGGATGTGAGCCTCTCGCAACACGTATTCGGCGACGCTACCGAAGACGAGGCGATCCAGCCCCTTGCGCGAGCGCGTGGCCATGGCGATGAGGTCGATGCCTAGTTCCGAGATGGTTTCGATGATCTGCGGGCCCGGCCGACCCTTGCGGACCACAGGTTCGACGCTGACGCGCTGCTCGCGCATGATGCGGGCCAGGTGGTTCACGTAGGCGTCTCCCTCGGCTACCTGGCTGTCCACCTCGCTCGCACCCACCCTCAGGCTGCCGTCCTCGCTCCACAGGGCCCCCTGGCGGTGCTCCTCGGGGATCACCACTGTGAGCAGCTTGATGCCGCAACCTGTATGCCTGGCGAGCTCGACCGCGGGGGGAATGACTGCCTCGGAGCGTCGAGTGCCATCGACCGTTACCAGCATGCGCCTGTACACTTCATGTACCTCCCGTGGAGCGGCCGGCGAAGCCAGCCACGGCGAAGGGTCTCCTGAAGTGCTATCGGCAGCGCGAGGCCAGCCCTATAGCCCCCAGAGCTGCCTGAATAGGGATGGGTGGTGAAGCGAACGCGGCCGCTGACCGCGTGCCAGGCCGTTGACGGTAGTTTTGGCGGAAAGTTATTATATGGTCGCCGCGCCTAGGTCTCTTTGTTCTTTCGCTCACTGAGAGGAGGAATCAGTGGCTCCGTCCACGGCGTTTCCCGGCAATATCTTCTACTATCTCATTCTGGTCGGTTTCGTTGGCTTCTTCATCGCCGCTGTGGCGGTGCGGATAGTGCCCTTCCTAGAGGCGAAGCGGGTCAACCGGCTGGACAGCATGCCCCAGCGAGTCTGGGGTGTTGTTTTGTTCGTTCTGGGTCAGTTGCGTTTGTTGCGGCACGGCTACATGTATTCAGGGATCCTGCACGCCCTCATCTTCTGGGGCTTCGTCGTCCTGCTGATCCGCAGCATCAACCTTCTGCTGGGCGGCTTCCACGAGGATGCCAGCCTCCAGAGCCTGCTGAGGGATGTCTACACCGTCTACCGGCCGGTGATGGATCTGTTCAACGTCGTGGTTATCGTGGGTGTGATCATGGCCGGCATTAATCGGGTCTTCATCCGCCCCGCGCGCCTCACCCTGAACATAGACGCCTGGTTCATCCTGGGACTTATCTTCTTCCTGATGGTGAGCGACGTGCTCGGCAACAGCGCGGAGATCTCCATGGAGCGCGGGGGCGCGGACTACGTGTCCTTCTGGGCCTTCGGGCTGGCCAACCTCTGGGACCGCCTCGGCTTCGAGGGGCTGGGCCTGGAGCTGATGCACTCAGCTCTCTGGTACTCCCATGTGATCTTCCTGCTGGGGTTCCTGTGCTATCTGCCCTTCTCCAAGCACTCCCACATCCTGACCGTGCTGTTCAACGTCTTCTTCCGCACCACCCGGCCCAGCGGCGTCCTTCAGCCCATCCCCAACATCGAGGAGCAGGAGGTCTTCGGCGTCGGGCAGGTCAGCAACTTCACCTGGAAGCAGATCCTGGACTTCTACACCTGCACCGAGTGCGGCCGCTGCGAGATCAACTGCCCCGCCTTCCTCACCGACAAGGCCCTCTCCCCCAAGAGGATCATGCACGATATGCGCTACGTGGTGGAGCAGGAAGTGCGCTCCCTCACGCCCCTGGGGAGCAGGTCGGAGACGAAGCGCGAGCCGAAGAGCCTCATCGAGTCGGTGGGCTTCGAGGTCATCTGGGACTGTGTCACCTGCGGGGCCTGCCAGTACCAGTGCCCGGTGTTCAACGAGCATGTCCCTGCCCTCCAGGACCTGCGCCGCTACCTGGTGATGGACGAGGCCAACATGCCCGAGACTGCTGCCGCCACCCTCATGCAACTGGAGCAGCGGGGGCACCCCTGGCGGGGCACCCAGTTCACCCGCACCGACTGGATGGAGGGGATGGATATCCCCACGTTCGACGGCTCTCAGGAGTACCTGTACTGGGTGGGCTGCACCGGGGCCCTGGTCGATCGCAACATCCCCATCACTCAGGCGCTGGCTCGGCTGCTCACAGAGGCGGGGATCAGCTTCGGTTGCCTGGGTGAGGAGGAGACCTGCTCCGGCGACCCCGCGCGTCGCATGGGCAACGAGTATCTCTTCCAACTCCAGGCCCAGCAGACCATCGAGGTCTGGAAGGCCAAGGGGGTAAAGAAGGTCATCACCAACTGCCCCCACTGTTTCAACACCTTTAAGCATGAGTATCCCCAGTTCGATGGACACTTCGAGGTCATCCATCACGCCGAGCTGCTGGCGCAGCTCCTGAAGGAGGGGAAGCTCCGGGCCAAGAACGGCCTGGCGGGCAGGATCGCCTACCACGACTCCTGCTACCTGGGCCGGCACAACAACATCTACCAGGCGCCCCGCGAGGTCATCGCTGCGCTTCCCAAGGCCCAGTTCATCGAGTTTCCGCGCAACCGGGCCAACGGCTTCTGCTGCGGGGCGGGGGGCGGCCACATGTGGGTGGAGGAGACGCCGGGGCAACGCATCAACAACGCGCGCACCCAGGAGGCTCAGGAGGCCGGCGCCCAGATCATCGCCACCGCCTGCCCCTTCTGCGTGCAGATGTTCGAGGATGGCATCCCTGCGGTGGAGCCGGACGAAGAGAAGCGGATGAAGACCATGGACATTGCCGAACTCTTGCAGGCGTCGGTGGCGGCGGAGCCTACCCGGGCGGCAGCGGCCGAGCCCGCCTCGCCGCCCTCGCAGGAGCAGGAGGGGGGCTCCTCCTAGCTGGCCCTTGCCAATCGGCACTGTCCGGTTTTCTCTAGACACGGGCGGCGTGCTCGTGTAGGGTAATACGAGCCTGGCGGCAGGTCTCATTATCAGCAAACAGTCCGAATCAGCGGCAGTAACTCATGCCATGGTTATGAGAAGGAGGAACGCGTCATGCATGTCATTGTGTGCGTGAAGCAGGTGCCTGACCCGGAGATACCGCCTTCCAGCTTCAAGGTAGACGAGGCGGCCAAGAAGGTGGTGCCACCCCCGGGCGTCGCTGCGGTGGTCAGCCAGTTCGATGAGATCGCTGTCGAGGCGGCCATGCGCATCAAGGACGCCCAGTCCGACACCAAGGTCACCGTCCTCAGCATGGGTCCCGCCAGCGCCTACGACGCGATCAAGAAGGGCCTGGCCATGGGCAGCGACGAGGGTGTCCACCTGCTGGACGACGCCTTCGAGGACGGCGACGCCTACACCACCGCCCAGACCCTGGCCGCCGCCATTCAGAAGCTGGGAGACTACGATCTCATCCTGTGCGGCCGCCAGGCGGTCGACTGGGACATGGGCGTCACCGGTTCCGCCCTGGCCGAGGTCCTGGGCATCCCCAGCATTACCTTCGCCAAGGATGTGCAGGTGCGCGACGGCAGTGTGGTGGTAGAGAGGGTGTTTCCGGATTCGTTCGAGACGGTGGAGGCCGCTCTGCCCGCACTGGTCACCATCAGCAACGAGCTGGGCGAGCCCCGCTACCCCAAGCTTCAGCAGATCATGCAGGCCGCCCGCAAGCAGGTCACCAAGTGGTCCGCGGCCGACCTGGGGCTGGACCCCTCTCAGTTGGGGGCCAGCGGGGTCCGGCTTAGCCTGGACCGTTTGTACGTCCCTGTGAGCGAGATCGAGTGTGAGTTCGTCGAGGGGGAGACTCCCGAGGAGGCTGCCCAGAAGCTGGCCGAGAAGCTGCGTGAGGCTAAGCTTGTCTAGCGGCGCTAACGCGCTCTCTTCGACCTAGGCGTTGCAAGGAGAAACATCCATGGCAAACGAAACCGGAATCCTGGTCCTGGGGGAGGTGGCTGAGGGCAAGCTCACCACCTTCTCTACCGAGCTGCTCGGGGCGGCCCGCCGCCTGGAGGGGGCAGGGGGCGCCGTTTCCTGCGCTCTCCTGGGCTCGGCTGTGGAAAGCGCTGCTCAGGACGCCATCGCCTTCGGTGCCGACAAGGTCTACGTGGTGGAGGACCCGGCGCTGGCCGACTACAGCACCGACGGCTGGGTGCAGGCTATGCAGAAGGTCGTAGGCGAGGCCAACCCCGCGATCATCATCATTGGGCAGAGCAACATCGGTCGTGACGTGGCGCCACGGCTGGCCTTTCGCCTCAACACCACCGCCTGCATGGACTGCCTGGAGCTGTCGGTCAGCGATGGTAAGCTCTCGGCTACCCGCGGCAGTTGGGGCGGCAACGCCCGGTCTGTCCACTCCTTCAACACCATGCCCCAGATCGCCACGGTGCGGGTCAAGTCCCAGGAGCCCCTGGAGCGTGACGAGTCCCGGAAGGGCGAGGTGGTGAAGGTAGATGCCGGTATCGATCCCTCCAGCATCCGCACGAAGCTGCTGGAGCGCAAGGAAGTGAGTGCCGAGGGTGTCCGCCTGGAGGACGCGGAGGTGATCGTCGGGGGCGGTCGTGGTATCGGCTCCGAGGAGGGCTTCAAGGTGCTGGAGGACCTGGCCGGCCAGCTTGCCGGAGCGGTAGGCGCCACGCGCGCCGCCTGCGACATGGGCTGGCGGCCCGTGGCGGATCAGATAGGTCTGACCGGAAAGGTAGTGAGCCCGACGCTCTACATCGCGGTGGCGCTCTCCGGGGCCAGCCAGCACATGGCGGGCTGCTCCGGCGCCAAGAACATCATCGCCGTCAACAAGGACTCGGAGGCGAATATCTTCAAGTTGTCGCGCTTTGGCATCGTGGAGGACTACAAGAAGGTGATGCCCGCTCTGCTGGAGGCCATCAAGAAGCTCGGCTAGCAGAGGGGATGCCAGGGGCGAACGCTTGCGGTTCGTCCACGTTGGGAAGCTGTGAGCCTTTCTTGCTGTGATGGCGCCGCTCTCCCTGACGGAGAGCGGCGCTGTCATAGTGTACGACTCCCACGCCAGCACATCCGCCTCGCCTTCCGGGAGTCCCGGTTTCGTTGACACTCCGCTGCGCCCCTCCTATCATCGCTCTGACAGTCCGCACCGTGCCCACCGGGGGAGCTATGAGCAAGCTGGCCGAGAAGATCCGCCGCGTGACCATGGGGGAGCCGACGCCTATAGGCTTCGGCGCGGCGGGCCGCGCCCGAACCGCCACCATGCTGCTGCTGGGCCTGGCGGCCGACCGCTGGGCGGAGCGAGCCTCACAGGCTGCCTCCGGGGGCGTCGATGCCCTCATCCTCGCCTTTGGTGACGGCGCGCTCAAGAAGGGCGAGCTTCAGGACGCTGTCAAAGCTGCGGGCGACATGCCCTGCGGTGTCCAGCTTGGCCAGGCCGACCCTGAGGTGATCGAGCGCCTCCGCGAGGCGGGCGTCGATTTTGTCGTTTTCGAAGCGGAGCGGACCACCGCTGCGTCTCTTCTGGGTGAGACCCTGGGCTACGTCCTCCACCTCCGCGAGGAGATGTCCGATGTCTACCTCCGCACCCTGGAGCCCCTGCCCCTGGACGCCATCCTCCTGCCCTCTCCGGAGGGCTCTCTCACCGTGCGGGCTCAGATGGAGCTCCAGCGCGTCGCCGGGCTGGCCCGTACCTCGCTGATCGTGACGGTGCCGCCCTCGACCGGGCCTGCCGAGCTCCAGTGCCTGCGGGACGTGGGCGTGGCCGGGGTGGCTGTGGACCTGGGCCTGCCGGGCGGTGTTGAGGCGCTGCCTGCGCTGCGGCAGGGTATCGAGGGGCTGCCGGCTCATCGGCGCCGCCGGGAGGAGCATTGGGAGTCCCTGCTGCCATCGATGGCGCCACAGGCAGCGGAAGAAGAAGAGGAAGAGTAGCCCTCGTCCGTCCTGGGGCAGCCATAGGCTTCTCAAAAAGCCTGCCGGCGAGCCGGCCACGTCGCACGCCGCCTAAGGCGGCGGCTCGCGGCCTCTATGTTGTAG
>JBAUEL010000083.1:0-15684 GCA_049678585.1 Dehalococcoidia bacterium | reverse complement strand
GGAGGCACGAAAAGGCTGGGGTTCTCCAGCAGTTGCGTAATCCGAGCCGCGAATTTCGCCGCCGGAGCACCGTCGATCACTCTGTGGTCGAAGGTCAGGCTATAGGTCATTATTGGCCGGACCACGATCTGCCCGTCCCTCACCACAGGCCTATCACTGATTGAGCCGGTGCCCAGTATTGCTGACTGGGGCTGGCTTATGATCGGGGTTCCAAAACCCCATCCTCCGCCAAAGGCCCCCAGATTGGTCAGGGTAAAGGTGCCCCCGCTGACATCGTCGGGCATGAGCCTGCGTGTCCTTGCCTTCTCCACCAGTGATCCTATCTCTCGATTTATCTCGATCAGGGACTTTTGATCGGCATTTCTCACCACAGGGACTATCAACCCGCCCTCAAGCCCTTCCTCGAGGGCAACGGCTACACCGATGTTTATGTCCTCCCATATCTTGATCTCATCCCCTACCACGCTGGAGTTGATGATCGGATTGTCCTTGAGGGCTTTGGCGATCGCCAGCACCAAGATGTCGGTGTAGGTGATGCGGGCACCGATAGTCTCCTCCTGGTCGATGAGGGCGTTTCGGAGCTTTATCACCTCAGTCATGTCTATCTCACCCATCTGGGTAAGCTGGGCGGACAGCGACAGACTGCGCTGCATATGCTCAGCGATCGCCCCTCTAATGCCCCTGAGGGGTATGGTGGTCTTCACCCTCTTGCCCTCGTCCACCTCCACCGGGGGCACTTCCCTGCCCCTCGCCTCTACGGCCCTCTCGATATCTTCCCTTACGATCCTACCCCCAGGGCCGGTGCCGCGTATCGTGGCTAGGTCTATCTCGTGCTCCTCGGCCAGTTTGCGGGCAAGGGGGGAGACTGGGACACGCTCCTGCTTTTCGGCCCCGGCTGCAGGGAGTGGCGCAGGTGCAACCGGGGGGGCTTTTGCAGGCCCCGCAGCAGTGGTGAATATCTCCCTCGCGGGCTCTCTCTGCAAGGCTTCGAGCTCTTCTTTGGTCTCGGCAATAAGACCGACCACCCTGCCCACGGGCGCCTTGACATCTTTCTCAACCAAGACACGAACATAGCCCGAGGCGGAGGCCTCCACGTCCCACATGATCTTCTCAGTCTGTATGACCAAGACGACGTCGCCCTTTTCGATTCGATCGCCCTCCTTGACCTTCCACTCAACCAGGATGGCCTCGGTCATGGCCATGCCAAGTTTGGGTATTGCGATGTATGCAGCCATTTCGGCCCCTTGCTACAAGTTCGCGGAGTTGGCTATGATTCCTACCTTGCCCACTGAGCGGCCTTTCGCTGGTTTAGGTGATGGCAGTGGCGTGTCAGGCCATGACCGCCTGGATCGCGGCGACTATGTCCTTCGGCTGGGGAAGGACATATTGCTCCATGTATCCGCCGGCGATGGGCAGGTTTGCGGCGGCAACCCTTTGAATTGGCGCGTCCAGGGAATCGAAGACGTTCTCCATGATCTGCATCCCGATCTCAGCACCGACACCGCACCGCTTCGTGTCCTCATCGACTATGACAACGCGCCCCGTCTTCTTCACCGAGTTGACGATGGTGTCGATATCGAGAGGCTCCAGGGTTCTCGGATCGATCACCTCGACGCTGACCCTGCCTTCAAGCTCGCTGGCCACATTCAGGGCGAGCTGCGCCATAAGCGAGGTGGCGACCACTGTGACATCCTTTCCTTCCCTCTTGACGTCGGCCACGCCCAGAGGGATGGTGTATTCCTCCTCCGGTACCTCTCCTCGGGCTCCCAAGAGCTGCTTGTGATAGAAGAAGACGACAGGGCTGTTGTCTCTGATGGCCGTCTTCAGGAGGCCCTTAGCATCATAGGGAGTGGAAGGGAGCGCGAGCTTCAGCCCCGGGTTGTGCAAGACTACGGACTCCGGGCACTGCGAGTGCTCAGGGCCGGTCCTGGCACCGCCGCCCATAGCGGCGAGGAAGACGAGGGGCAGGTTCACCTTTCCGCCGTGGATGAAGCGCCACTTGGCTGCCTTGAGGAAGACCTCGTCGGCGCAGCACCACATGAAATCAGCAAACATGAAGTCAGCGATGGGACGATAGCCGGCCATTGCTGCTCCAACACAGGCGCCGGCCACTGCAGTCTCGCTCAGCGGGGTGTCCATCACCCGATCCGGGCCGAACTTCTGTACCAGCCCGGTAGTGACCATGAAGGTGCCGGCCTGAACATCCTCGCCGATGACGAAGACGGTCTCGTCCTTCGCCATCTCCTCCGCCAGGGCTTCGTTTATCGCCGTCAGGTACGGGATCTCTCTCATCTTGTGACCGCCTTCTTAGTCTGCGTAGAGGACTTTCTCCAGGATTGTGGGATCAGGCACCGGGCTGTCCATGGCGAACCGCTCGGCCTCGTCAATCTCGGCAGCAACCTCCCGGTCGATCCTTTCGGTATCGTCCTGGGATAGAACACCTTGCTCCAGCAGCCTCTCCCGGAACAGATTGATAGGGTCTCTCTTTTTCCAGGCCTCCACCTCCTCCGCCGGACGTGGCTGGGCGTGGGAGACATCGGGGACGCCCTCGACGTGGGCCCGGTAGCGATAGGTCTTGCACTCCACGAACGAGGGGCCGTCCCCGGCCCTTGCCCTAGCGACGGCAGCCTGAACTGCCTCGTGGACAGCAACGACGTCCTGGCCGTCCACCACCACACCAGGCATGCCATAGCCCGCTGCGAGGTCGGCTATGTCCTCCTTGGGGTAGGCGTCTTTTATGGGCATGAACTGGGCGTAGAGGTTGTTGTGACAGACCCATACGATGGGGAGCTTCCAAACCGCCGCCAGGTTCATGGCCTCGTGAAGGGTCCCTCGGTTGGAGCTGCCATCGCCAAAGAAGCAGACTGTCACCTGCCCCTTGCCTCTCTTCTTCGCTGCGAGACCCCATCCCAGGGAGACGGGGAACTGCGAGCCTATGGTGCCTGCGGCTCCCATAATCCCGATCTCCGGCTCAGCGGCATGAAAGCCGGCGATGCCACCCGCGCTGCCCGTCGCCTTGCCGAAGTGTTCAGCAAGAAAGCCCTTTGGCGACATCCCCTTGGATAAAGCGTGGGCGACGCCATGTCCGCGGTGGTGGGGATAGATGTAATCGCCCTCCCTCAGGAAGGTGCATCCGCCAACCCCAACGGCCTCCTCACCCTGGCCGCTGTGGAAGAACGCCACCGTCTTGCCTTCAGCGATCCCTCTAACCACGGTCTCATCAAGCTTCCGGGCGCGCACCAGATTGGTGTAGAGCCTTATCAGCTGCTCCTTTTCGAGTGTCATCTTTCCCCCTTTGATCCGCTATTGCCTGACACTACTGCACTGGGTTGCCGACCAGCGCCAGCCATCTCTGTGGACATGCTCGGCTCAGCCATGGCCATAGGAGGCCTGAGGCAATTCCTAGTGCAGCTCCGCGCCGCCATCGACATTGATCGCCTGGCCGGTGATCTGATCGGACTCGCTAGATGCGAGAAACACCGCTGTCATGGCGATATCCTCAGCGGTCTGCTCCATTTTCATCGGCATCATCTGCTGGACAGCGCCATCGAAAACGGCCCTGGGGTGCACTCCTGAGGGGAGTGAAGCCTTCTCCGCTAGGAGCGTAGCCATTCTCTCCCACAGAGGCGTCCAGATGAGTCCGGGACAGATGGCATTGACGTTGACACGGTGGGGAGCCATCTCCCTGGCCAGGGCCTGGGTGAAATTTACCACCCCCGCCTTGGTGGCCGAATAGTGAGGGATGATGGGCGAGCCCGTCTTCCCCGCTATGGAAGAGATATTGATGATCTTGCCGCTCTTCTGCTCGATCATGTGAGGCATGATAGCCCTGCAGGTGAGGAAATGGGCCTTGAGGTTGACCTCGTAGGTCCTGTCCCAGTCCTCCTCCGTGAGGTCGCTTAACGGCGGGCCGACGTGCTCGCCGCCGACCCCGGCGTTGTTTACCAGCACGTCTATCCTGCCAAAGGCCTCCAGCGTCTTCCTTACCATCTCCTCGACCTGGTCGTTTCGGCTGACATCTGCCTCCACAGCCAGGGCCTCCTTGCCCTGAGCTCTGATCTCGTCGGCTACAGCGGTGGCCTCGTCGCCATGCTCATCGTTGACGACGACCTTGGCCCCCTCCCTGGCGAAGGCTAGAGCGATCCCCCGGCCGATACCGCTGCCGGCCCCGGTGACGATGGCCACCTTTCCCTCGAGCCTGTTGCACATCCTCGGCCTCCTCTCGCTTCAGCCTGCTGTCTACGGTTTGATCAAGACCTTGATGGCCTCTTCAGCCTTGAGTTGAGTCTCGTAGGCCTCCCTGGCTTGGTCCAGGGGGAACTCGTGGGATACGAGCTGCTTCCTGTCCACCTTGCCCGTTCGCATGAGGTCCAAGGCTTGGGCGAACTCATCGAGCGTCCAAGCCCAGGAGCCAAACACTTTGAGGCCCTTTCGCATGATGACGTTGGAGTCGATTTCAAACGGCCTCTCAGAGACCGCCACCAACACCACCCTGCCGTTCTCCTTGACCATCATGAGGGCTTGCCACAGAGTTGGGGGGCCTGCGTGCTCGCGACTTACGCCAGCGCAATCGAAGACGATGTCCACACCGCCTGCGGGCAGATCCTGCGCGAACGATATCGGCGTCGATCCAGTGATCTCAAGCACCCTCTGGTAAGGGTCTTCGCTTGCAGCGCTGATCACTACGTCGGCGCCGAGTTGCTTGGCCATGGCCAGACGTTTGTCCGACAAATCTACCACTATGATCTTGGTCGAAGCTACAGCCTTCAGCACCTGGATAACACCCAGGCCGATAATGCCTGCCCCAATGATTACCACAGTCTCCCCATCTACTGGGCCGGCCAGACCAACGGCGTGAATGGAGTTTGCCAGAGGCTCATTGGTGGCGGCTTCCTCATAGCTGACTTCAGGTGGAACATGGAAGATGGCGGGAGTTATCGGAGCAGGAATCCTTAGGTACTCTGCATTGGCTCCGAAACTGACGCAGGTGACTCGATCCCCCACTTTCAGCCCTTCGACCTCTCCGCTGATCTCGGCAACATCCCCGCTAAACTCGTGTCCAAGTATTCGGCCCGAGTTGACGGGCGCGCCCAGGTCAAGAAACAGCCCGTGCTTATACGTATGCAGATCTGAGCCACATATCCCGCAGGCCCGAATCCTGATGAGGACGTCACCGGCCAGTAGCGTCGGCGTTTCGACCTCCTCTACCCTGACATCCCGGGGCCCATAGAAAACGGCTGCCTTCATGCCTCACCCCCTCAAGCTAGTTGTCACTATGTGTTCATGATTACTGGGCACCTGTTTGCTGGTGGCCAGTTCGGCAAGCTGGCTCTCGTTCGGGCTGACTGCGCTCATGCGCTGACCTCCTGGGTGCGGGCGATGAAGTCGACCACAATAGCGGCGAGTTCTTCGCCTTTGTCTTCCTGGAGGAAGTGACCGCCACCCTTAATCGTTGCGTGTGGCTGATTCTTCGCCCCCGGGACCTGCACCTGGAAAACGCGATCGCCTCCTCTGGTAACGGGGTCCGAGTCGCTGAACGCTGTGAGGAACGGCTTCTCCCATCGGCGCAGGACCTCCCACGCGTTGCGGTTCGCGGGCGCCGCCGGGTCGTCTGGAGCTGTGGGCACGAGCGACGGGAACACACGGGCACCGGCCTTGTACGAGTCATCGGGGAACGGCGCGTTGTAGGCGGCCACTACGTCGTCACTGAGGGTCGTGACCGTGCCACCTTGGACGATGCCCCCGATATCGAAGACCGGCGATGTCTGGGAGAACTCCTGCCAGCGCAGGAACGCCTCCGGGAGCTGTTGGTCGCCGGTCGGCAGGCCGGTGTTCCCGGCAACAATTCGGGCGAAGCGCTCGGGATGCTCGGCCGCGATCCGCAAGCCGATGAGGCCGCCCCAGTCCTGACCGAACAGGGTGATCTTGCGGAGGTCAAGCTTGTCAACAAGCGCCGCGAGTGTGTCAACGTACATCTGGTAGGAGTAGTCGTCTTTCCTGGCCAGCTTGTCGGAACGGCCGAAGCCGATGAAGTCTGGCGCCACGGCCCGATGTCCGGCCCTGGTAATCACCGGGAGCATCTTCCGGTAGAGGTAGCACCAAGAAGGCTCGCCGTGCAGGAGCAGCACCGGGTCGGCGTCGCGCGGTCCTTCATCGACGTAGTGCATACGCAGACCCTGGATCTCCACATAGTGGGGCGCGAAGTTGAAGCCGGGGAGATTGGCAAAGCGCTCGTCGGGCGTTCGTAGGATCATTCGTCACCTGTCCTCCTTGACCAGAACTCTCAATTTCTCTAGCGGCCGAGAAAGCCGCGAATAGCTACGGTGCGGGGTGCCAGTATTCCATCCGCCTCTTTGCGGGTCAAGCAGCCACTCACTGATACTAGCGATGCAGGCCACCGCGGACTGCATTCTCACCTTTGGACGGGACATTATAAATAGGATCCCTTGGGGGCACCAAACGGCCCCAAAACGTCTGAATACTCGGCTATCCCAGGCTGCCTATATCGGGAACTCGGAGCGGCCCGAAGCTGAGCCGCCCGTCCTGGCCCCTCAAATTGTTCACTACCCCAAGGGAATTCTAATCCCAGTGCTGGGTCCGCCGCCCTTTCGCAGTTGGGGAGTAGAGCCGCACATTGATGCCGCATCGTGCCTGGGCGGAGCGGCTTCTGCTCTCCACGTTCTCACCAACCTCACCAGGAGCCTCCGAGGTCTGCCAGGCCCTGCGCCATGCCCACGAGCGGGGCATCATCCACCGCGACGTCAAGCCGGGCAACATCTGGCTCACGGCAGACGGCCCTGCGAGGCCGGGCATATCGCCCAGAGAAAAAGTCACGCCGCCGTTTCACCACCTCAGTCATCCGCTTGACAAGGGGAAGGGGCCGGCCAATGATGAGGCGGCTCCCACGCTTTCTTCCTGTTCACCGGAGGTGCCCCGTGCCCGCGAACGAGACGCTGGACAGGCGCTCGCAACAGCTTTATGCCGATGGCTACCGGGAGCTGAGGCAGTGCTTCGATCCGGATGCCGACATGATCCGCATCGACACCGGCCTCGGCGAGTACCACGACCCGCGGGGCAGCCTGGCCTACGCCACCTGCCTCCTTCGCGAAGGGGGGACCGAGAATCTCGCTCTGGCCGAGAAGGTCATCGACAGGGTGCTGTCCATGCAGGAGGCGCGTCCGGGCAACGCCCACTTCGGCAACTTCCGCTGGTACCTGGAGGAGGAGGTCGTAATCGATCTCAACGCCGTCGAGTTCATGCTGGAGGCCCTGGCTCAGATCGTGCTCCGCTACGGCGACCGCCTCTCCCGCCGGCTGCAGGAGCGCATTCGGGAAGCCATGCGCCTGGGGCTCCAGGAGATCGAGCGGCTGGACGTCCACCTCTCCTACACCAATATCGCCCTCCTGGACATCCACAACAGCATCCTCTGCGGGCAGATCCTGGGCGACAGGCATTATGAGGAGCGGGGCCACCGGAAGCTCGACGCCTGGATCGCCTTCACCGCCCGCTCCGGCGCACCCCACGAGTACAACAGCCCCACCTACCTGGGCGTCGACCTGGGCGCCCTGGCCAGCCTGGCCGAGCACGCCCGTGATCCGGACACCAGCCTGATGGCCCGCCTGATGGAGGAGCGGCTGTGGCTGCACGCGGCCAGCCGCTTCCACCGGCCCACCTGTCAGCTCGCCGGGCCGCACTGCCGCGCCTATCGACGCGACACCATCGGCGCGGGGGGCTTCCTCAAGGTCGTTCTCTATAAGGAGCTGGGCTACCCGGAGCTGCGGCGGCCGACGGCCTACTACCCCTGGCAGGGCGAGGAGGGACACGTGGGCGTGGCCCTCGGCCGATACCACCTGCCGGACTACGTGCGCGCCCTTTTCGAGGAGAAACCGCCCCAATGGCAGGTGCGCGAGACAGCCGACGCCGCTTCCGGCGCTGACCTGACCTCCTACCTGGCGGCGGACTACTGTCTGGGGACAGCCTCCCGTTCCTATCAGGTCGGGGAGCCTGCCGAGGCCTGGCCTCAGTTCAACGCCGCCATCCTCTACTACCGCAAAGAGGGAGCACCGGGCTACGGCGTCCTCTACACGCGCTACATCGTGAACGAGTACGAGATCGGCAAGCTGGCCGACGAGACCGGCCACACCAAGCGTGACCTCTGGGACCTGGGAGCGCCCCGCTGTCTCCAGCATCGCAACCTGGCCATCGTCGCCTACGGGCTGACACCCATGCCCATCACGACCGCCGTCCACACGCTGCGGCTGGACACCCTGCTCATCGGCAGGGACCGGGCGACGGAGATCCTGGTCGACGGGCGGCCGCTGTCGTCGCTGCCTCAGCCGGTGCAGCCGCTGGAGCCGGTGGTGCTGGCTGACGGAAGCGTGTACATCGGCCTCATCCCTCTGGAGCCGACGAACATGGGCCAGGAGGCGCCCATCGTGCTCGAGGAGCGGGGCGGCGAGCTGGTCCTCTCCATCTACAACTACAGCGGGCCGAGCAAGAACTTCTGGGAGTACCGCACGCTGTCCGGTCCTTTCTTCAAGGGCAACGTGCGCAACGGGCTGGTGCTGGAGGTAGCGTCGCAGGACGACTTTTCTTCGCCTACTGCCTTCCACGAGCATGTCGCCAGTGCCCGCCTGGCCGATTCCGTGTCGGCAGAGGGGGTGCGCGAGATCGAGTATGAGAGCGGCGGCCAGGCGCTGGCCCTCCGCTATGACCTGCGTGACCTGCGGGTGCTGGAACGCCGCATCAACGGCAGGCGCTACCGCCCGCCGATGCTCCAGGCGCCCGGCGTGGTGCAGGGCCGCTCCCAGCGCCTAGGCGTGGGCGGCGTTACCCTGCGGGCGGCCGGTGCCCCCGCCTGGCTCCTGGCGGACGAGGCCCGCCGAGTCTGGGTAGCGGCCGTCACCGGCGAAAAGGCGGCGGCGCTGCGACTAGAGGTCCCGACGGGTGCCCTGGAGGCCGACGCCTTCGCCCTGGGGAAAGTAGTCTGGAGGGACAACGACGGGCGCGTGGAGGTGGAAGCTGCTCCGCTGCCAGCGGGTCTTCGGCTGTGGGCGCGACCGGAGACGCGTCTCCTCCTGAACGGGGAAGAGGTCACCCCGCGTCTGCGCCCCGGAGCCGCAGGTGCCCGGGAACTCGCGTCGTAGAAGGAACCATCGACGAGAAACTGATCGACCTGCCGGTGGAGGAACCGGCCACGCTGGCCTAGTGAAGGGAGTGAAGGATACCCCGTTGGCCTCAGCGCGTCAGCCCTCCGGGTGGTGATGAGATCCTGGCAGCCCGCAGCCGAGGCCTTCTTCAGCCGACCTCTCCGGAGGCCTGCCGGGGTAGTGTGCCTTCGTCCTTATTCCAGCCGCGTCGGCTCCAGCCACCAGTAGCCCGTGACCTCCTCGAAGGACGCCCAGATGGTAGCGCCCTCTGGGTCCAAGAGGCCCGCCCACGGCTCCCCCGCGTCCGCCTTGACGGTCGCCGAGCCCGAAGTCGTCACCGTGGTTCGCTCGCCGGATGGAACGGTGTCCACCTCGTTGATCGCAGGTCCCTCGCCCGGTGGCACAAGCTGGAAGGCGGCCGTGCCTCCTGCGCCGCTGCTCTCCGCCACGGGCTCGCCCTCAGCCGTGAACGTCATCTCCATCACGGTTCGCCCCTCGTAGACGACGCGGCCCAGCCAGCCTTCCTCTTGCTCCTCCAGGGTGATCTGGTCGGCCACGTATTTGGGGAAGCCGATTGAGCGGCCGCCCGCGCTGGAGGTTTCATCGTCGACGGGCATCGTCAACACGTGCCAGCCGGTTTGGCCCTGGTGCTGGCACTGGATTGCCACGAAGCCCTCGCCGTAGGGTACCAGGGGCAACGTGACGTCGTGGTAGTCGACGACAGTCATTGCGACGAGGGGCCGGTCGGGCATATCGAAGGCCTCGGGGAGGAGGGAGCGGTACAGCTCAACGTCCGCCGGCGGGAAGACAGCGGTGATGCCGCGCTGCCCTTGAAAACTCCACGGTCGCCGCTCCTCCTCCGGCGTGGCCGTCGGCTCGACCGTCGGCTCCGGCTGTGGTGCTGTGGTCGCTGTCGGCTCCGCAGCCGCCTGGCTTGCCTCCTCTTCGCCGCCGCAGCCGGCAAGGAAGAGGCTGGCGCCGACCGCGAGGGCGACGGCCACCAGGCAGAGCGCTACACGTCGATGGGTGATGTGGTGGATAGACTTCCAGGGTTGCACAACGTCTACTCCTTCCAGGCTCCTCTGTGTCCGGTGGCCGGGTGGGCCAGGTCCATTACCTGCGGACACGAGTCATTGCTTCTCTTCGTATCTCTTGCGCCTCCGCAATCGCTAGCTAGCGACAGGCTAGACGAGGCGGCCCACGCGCAGGCCGTCGAGGGCGGACTCCAGCATCCTGCCCGGCCCCCGGCACTGGCCGATGGCGTGGACCTCCCACCCCTGGCTGTCCAAAGCCTTGAGCAGGCCGTCGTCGGCGACGCTGCCGAGGGCGAGCACGACCGTGTCCACTCCCGTGATGCGCCGCTCATTGCCACTGGCGTCGTCGAACGCGACCACCGTGTCCCCCTCGATGGAGCGCACGCTGGTTCGCGTGGTTATCACGACATCATTGCCTGAGAGCCTGCCCAGCAGGACGATCTTCGTTATGCCTTCCACGTTAGCGCCGGCGGTAGCGTCCGGGACCAGCGCTTCAACCTCCTTGCCCTGCTGCCCGAGGAAGTCGGCGGTGGTCAGCCCCTCCATTCCCCGATCGGCGGTGACCAGGACGACCTTCTGGCCCGTCTCCTTGAGCCCCATGAGGACATCGCGGGCCTGCACGACGTTCGGGCCGTCGGCTCCCGGAACAGAGAGTGTACCCGGTATTCCCCCTGCGGCCACGATGATGGCGTCGGGCTTCTCATCGGCGACCAGTTCGGGGGTCACGGCGGCGCCCAGGCGCACATCCACCCCCAGCAGCTCGAACTGGCGCTCGAAGTATCGCACCGGCTCCGCCATCTCCCCGCGCCCCGGCGCTCGGGCAGCGATAAGCAACTGCCCGCCGATGCGCTCGCCCCTGTCGAAGATGGTCACGGAATGGCCGCGCAGCGCCGCCACGCGCGCCGCCTCCATGCCGGCCAGACCGGCGCCGATGACCATCACCTGCCTCTTGACCGCGGCCGGGATGATCTCCATCTCCTTCTCGCGGCCGACGCTGGGGTTGATCGAGCAGGTGATGCCCTCGGGGTGGGCTACCCGGCCCCAGCAGCCGTCGCTGCAGGCGATGCAGCGACGGATCTCGTCCACGCGGCCGGTTCGGGCCTTGTTCGCCAGCTCCGGGTCGGCGATGTTGGCCCTGGTCATGCCCACCATGTCGGCCTGCCCCGCGGCCACGATGTCCTCCGCCATCTCGGGGTTGCTGATGCGGCCGATGCAGAACACCGGCAGACCCGACACTTCCTTGATGCCCTCCGCCAGGTAGACGAAGGAGCCGGGCTTGATGTACATCGGGGCGATGGTGCCGACGCCCATGAGGCTGATGTTGAGGTAGTCCAGCTTGCCCGACGCGGTGAGCTTGGGCACGATGCGCTGCATGTCGTCCAGCTCCAGGCCACCGGCCTGGAAGTGCTGGCCGGTAAGACGGATGCCGACCGTGAAGTCGGGGCCTACAGCGGCGCGAACGGAATCGATGACCTCAAGCACGAAGCGGATGCGGTTGTCCTCGCTGCCGCCGTACTCGTCGGTCCGCTGGTTGAAAACGGGCGAGAGGAACTGATCCGGCAGGTAGCTGTGGGCGCTGTGGATCTCGACGCCGTCCGGGCCCGCCTCGTGCATGCGGCCTGCGGCCTCCCCGTAGGCGCGGACTACTTCCCGAATCTCGTCCACCGTCATCTCGTGCGGCGTCACGCCGTAGGTGGGATTGGGGACAGGTGAGGGTGCCCAGGGCTCCTTGCCTCCGAGCGCCAGGCTGCTCGTCGAGCTTCCCGGATGCCACAGCTGAGCGATGATCTTCGCCCCACCCTCGTGGACGGCGGCCACGACGCGCTGGAAGGGCTCGATGCAGGCGTCCTCGTAGCAACGGATCATGTTGTTGAGGACGCCCGCGCTGGGATGGACGGGCTGCACCTCGGTGATGATGAGGCCGATGCCGCCGCTGGACTTGGAGGACCAGTAGTCGGCGTGTCGCTGCGAGGGGACGCCGTTCTCGGCGTATCCGGTGAAGTGGGCGGTGCTCAGGATACGGTTTCGGACGGTGAAGGTGCCGATTGTGAGCGGGGTGAAGAGGTGGCCGAACTGGGTGATCTCCTGTTCTTCTTCCTCTCCCTCCTCGCCCTTGCATGCCGCCACGAGCGCGCCGCCAACGACGGCCATGCCCGCCGCCTGTAGCACGCGCCGACGCGAGATCCGCCGTCCAAGGCCGCGGTCGTTCATCGTACCCTCCTTGGAGCCGCAGTGCCGCCGTCGAGACCGGGGCTAATAGAGGCTCTCCTGTGGCGGTTGCTGGCGAAGGCCCTCTCTGCTCCCCGCAGAGATCAGTGGGCCATCCGATGCCCGGCTACGTGAGCCGGAGCCCCAGCCGGATTATATCGCTGCCCTTCCAGGAAATCGGAGATGGCAAGCTTGGCGGGCTTCCAGTCGACGCGCAGGTTGTCGAGCCTTTCGCCGATGATCTCGATGGAGTCCTCACGCACCTCACCCAGCCCCTGCTCGTAGCCCATGGCGAGGATCCGGTCCACGTAGGCAACATCGTGGTTGACGATGCGCGCTGCCGTGGCGTCGGCCGCTACCAGGTCAGTGCTGGCGAGGAGGAGCCAGGAGCCGAGCCGATCCTTCATATCCACAGTGGTGCCCATTCCCTCAATGGCTTCCGGGCCGTCACCCTCGACGCCGATGGAGGCGTCGATGATGGCGAGGTCCGGCTTCACGGCGTCGACGATATCGAGATAGAGCTGCGCAATCGCCTCCGGAGTGAAGTCGTTCTTGTGGAGGAGGACGCGCGCCCACATGCTTTCCTCACCCTTCCAGCCATAGCGCTCCAGGGGCGTGATACCGATGAAGTTCTTCAGCGAGAGCGTAAGCTGCGCCCATTTGTGCGTCTTCACGACGGGGATGGAGATGATGCGGTCGGCGCGGGTGACGAGGCTGGAGATGGCGACCTTGCCGAGAGAAATGCTAGTGGGGACCTCTACCCACTCGGGAGAGTCAACGTCGAGGCAGGCCAGCGTGACCTTCCCCTCGTACTTCGAGCTGAGGCGCTCCGCCTCTTCAGCCAGATTCGTCGAGCCGTCCAGGGTCGTTGCAAGTTCCCAGTCGAAGCTCGGCATCTGGGAGCCGTCGCCGATGATAACCTCGGCGGCGCCCGCCCCCAGGCACTCCTCGGCGACAGCGATGACGATCTCCGGCTTGGTGCACTCGCCCACAACGAACCGGTTGCCAATGAAAGGTACGAATGGGAGGGTGACCATGTTCGGTTTGATGAAGACCGTCTCGCCTGGGTTGACGATCTTCTGGGCTCCACCCACAGCCTCCAGGGCCTCGCGGGCCATGGTGTACAGGTCATTGCCGCGAATCGCCGCGACCCGGGCGGACGGCTCCGGCGTCGCGGATGGTTTCGGCGTCGCTTCCTCGCCCTCGCAGCCCGTTAGAACCGGCGATACGCCAAGAGCGACAGCCGCGCCCGCTCCCAGTCTCAGGAAATCCCGTCGCGTGAGCCTATGCACTGGTCCGCCTCACTATTCCATGCGGGGAGATCGAATGATGGTACTCACAGCCTGCGACTATGATCCGGGATTTGCCGGTGGGATGCCAATATTGCATCCGTCTCTTCGCGGGTCAAGCAGCTACCCACTGATACTGGCGATGCAGGCCACCGCGGACTGCATTCTCACCTTTGGACGGGGTACTTGGGCGCCTCTCGCGCCTCCGCATGGGCTCAGGCGGGCTACAGATAGCTGATATGCCGGGTCGAGGGCGTCGTCGCCTGCCCGCCCAGAGCCTGCGGAGTGCCAATACCGCGTCCGTCTTTTCGCAGGCTAAGCAACTCCCCAGGCAAGCTCGTAGCGCTTGCTCTCCGTGAGGACGCGGTGCTTCAAGGCTGGCGCGGGCAGCTCAGCGTGTGAACGCTCCAGATACGGACGGAGTTTTGGCACCGCACAGGCGACGAGCTACAGGATCTTGCTCAGGAAGGTGCGCGTTCGTTCGTGCTGAGGTGCTTCGAAGAACTGGCGCGGGGGTCCTTCTTCCACGAGCTGGCCGTCGTCCATCAGCGCCATGCGGTCTGCCACCTCGCGGGCGAAGCCCATCTCGTGGCTGACCACCACCATGGTCATCCCTTCGGCGGCGAGCTCCCGCATGACCTCCAGGACCTCGCCCACCAGCTCCGGGTCCAGGGCTGAGGTGGGCTCATCGAAGAGCATCAGCTTCGGTTGCATGGCCAGGACGCGGGCGATGGCCACCCGCTGCTGCTGTCCGCCCGATAGCTGCGACGGGTAAACGTTCAGCTTGTCGGCCAGGCCCACCTTCTCCAACACGCGGACGCCTTCCTCGAGGGCGCGCTGGCGGGGGAGCCTCCGCACGTGGATGGGCGCCTCAATGACGTTGCCCAGGGCCGTCAGGTGGGGGAAGAGGTTGAACCGCTGGAAAACTATGCCGATGCTGGCACGGACGCGGGCTACGCGCGCCTCGGACTCCTCAATGAGCCGGCCGTTGACTTCCCGATAGCCCAGGAGCTGCCCGTCGATGTAGATGTGGCCGGCGTCGATCTTCTCCAGGTGGTTGATGCAGCGCAAGAGGGTGCTCTTGCCCGAGCCGCTGGGCCCGATGAGGACCAGCACCTCCCCCTTGGCGACGTTGAGGTTGAGTCCGCACAGTACCTTGAGCGGCCCGAAGCTCTTGTGCACCTCCTGCGCTTGGAGCATGAGACCTAGACTACCACTCACCTTGTCTGAACCCCCGCCGTTGCCTGATGCGAGCATAGCATACCAGAACGGAGACAACGGGTCAGCGTTCGCGGCTGCCGCTCACGGCGCGCCAGACGCGCGTGCTCAGGGGAATCGCCCGCTCTCTCTCGGCGATGGTCAGGCGCGCCTCCAGTTCGGCCTGCAACACGCTGAAGGCGCTGGTCATGATCAGGTACCAGATGGAGGCGACGACCAGCAGCTCCATGACATCGAAGTTGCGGGCGTAGATGAGCCGTGCAGCGGCGGTCAGCTCCACGTAGCTGATAACGAAGGCGATGGAGGTGTTCTTGAGCATGGCGATGAACTCGTTGCCGGTGGGAGGGACGATTACCCGCAGCGCCTGGGGCAGGATGATCCGTCGCATGGCCTGAAGGTTGGTCATGCCCAGGGACTTGGCGGCATCCATCTGGCCTGACTCGATGGCCTGGATGCCTGCTCGCACGATCTCCGCCATGTAGGCAGCTTCGTTGAGGCTGAAGGTGAAGAGGGCGCTACGGAAGGGCGTCAGGAAGTCGGTAAACGGGTCCCAATCCACCATGCCAGGGAGGCCGTTGTGTATCACGAGGAGTTGGATGAGGACAGGCGTGCCCCGGACGAACCACACGTAGAACGACGAGAACCCCGCGAGCCACCGGTTATTGGACACCCGCATAACGGCCAGGGCGATGCCAAGCAGGGTCCCGATGAGCATGGCCAGGGCGGTTACCTGGATGGTGCCACGGACGCCCTTAAGGACGAGGCCGTTGAAGAAGAACTCGGGGA
>JBAUEL010000082.1:0-9125 GCA_049678585.1 Dehalococcoidia bacterium | reverse complement strand
TGGGCTGGCGGGTGTTCGCTGCACCGGCTGCGACAGCGGAAGGAGGTACGGAATGAGCATCTCCCTTACTGCCGAAGGAATAAGCCACGGAAACAGCGAATAGCAGAAGAAGAAAACCGAAGGAGGTAGGAGAACGATGGCGGAAGACAAGAAGGTTCTGACTACCAGCTTTGGCACGCCGGTCGACGACGACCAGAACACGATGACCGCAGGCAGCCCCGGACCGGCCTTGCTGCAGGACGTTCACCTGGTCGACAAGTTGGCCCACTTCGACCGCGAACGCATCCCCGAGCGTGTGGTGCACGCCAAGGGGGCGGGCGCCCATGGCTACTTCGAGGTCACCCACGACGTGACCCGGTACACCAAGGCCAAGTTCCTCTCCGAGGTCGGTAAGCGCACCGAGGTCTTCGTGCGCTTCTCCACGGTGGGCGGCGAGAAGGGCTCGGCCGACGCCGAGCGCGACCCTCGCGGCTTTGCGGTGAAGTTCTACACGGAAGAGGGAAACTACGATTTCGTGGGGAACAACACCCCGGTCTTCTTCATCCGGGACCCACTGAAGTTCCCCGACTTCATCCACACCCAGAAGCGGCAGCCAGCTACCAACCTCAAGGATCCGGATATGTTCTGGGACTTCCTATCGCTTACGCCGGAGTCCATCCATCAGGTCACCATCCTTTTCTCCGACCGTGGTACACCCAGGACCTACCGCCATATGAACGGTTTTAGCGGACACACCTTCAAGTGGTACAACGACAAGGGCGAGTACTTCTGGGTGAAGATCCACTTCAAGACCGAACAGGGCATCCAGAACCTGACCCGCGACGAGGCCGAGCACATGAAAGGCCTGGACCCCGACCACGCCACCCGCGATTTGCATGAAGCGATCGAGCGCGGCGAGTACCCGGCCTGGAGGGTCTATGCGCAGATCATGACCCCCGAACAGGTCGAGAATTACCGCTTCGACTCCTTCGACATCACCAAGGTCTGGCCTCACGGCGACGCACCGCTGAACCCGGTGGGCCGCATGGTCCTCGACCGCAACCCGGAGAACTACTTCGCTGAGGTCGAACAGGCCGCTTTCTCCCCCGGCAACTTCGTGCCCGGGATCGCTGCCTCACCGGACAAGATGCTCCAGGGGCGGCTCTTCAGCTATCACGACACCCATCGTCACCGCCTGGGACCCAACTACCATCTGCTGCCGGTGAACTCGGCCAAGGCCGTGCCGGTGAACAACTACCAGCGCGACGGCTTCATGCGCTTCGACGCCAACGGCGGCGGCAGCCCGAACTACTACCCCAACAGCTTTGGCGGCCCCGCGCCCGAGCCGGAGGCGGCCGAGCCAGCCTTCGAGGTCTCCGGGAAGGCTGCGCGCCAGCGATACACTCACCCTAACGACGATTTCGTGCAGCCTGGGGACCTTTACCGGAAGGTAATGACCGACGAGGACCGGGATCACCTGATCGGTAACATCGTGGCCCACCTGGGCAACGCACAGAAGCGCATCCAGTTGCGCCAGACAGCCCTCTTCTACAAGGCCGACCCCGAGTACGGCCGCCGCGTGGCCGAAGGGCTCGGTCTGGAGATCAAGGAGGTCGAGCGGCTGGCCGAGATGTCTCACGAGGAACGGGCCAAGTCGACCGCGGAAGGAGCCTAGCAGGCCGTGGTGGAAGCACCCTCCTCGGCAGGCAAGAGCCTGTGAGTGGAAAGGGCGTTGCCAGTTCGGCTATTCTAGGCGGAAGCTATTGCAGGCTAGTAAGCAAAGTGAAGGGAGGCCTTCGCCATGGCATACGCTGCAAAGGACTACAGCAACCTGATAGGAATGGAGGGGTTCAGCGAGACCCTGCTCCGCAACCACTTCACCCTCTACCAGGGCTACGTCACCAATACCAACAAGCTGATCGAACTCCTCAGCCAGATGGCCAAAGACGGCAAGATCGGGACGCCGGAATATGCGGAGCTGAAGCGGAGAATGGGGTTCGAGTTCGATGGCATGCGGCTCCACGAGTACTACTTCGAGAACCTCGGCGGGAGGGGCGACCTCGCCCAGTCGTCCAAGCTCCGGGACAAGGTGGCGGCGGACTTCGGCAGCTACGAGGCCTGGGAGGCGGACTTCAAGGGCACCGGCGCCATGCGCGGCATCGGCTGGGCCATCCTGTACCAGGACAACGTGACCGGCACCCTACTCAACCAGTGGATCAACGAGCATGAGACCGGCCACCTGGCAGGGTGCATTCCCATCCTGGTGATGGACGTGTTCGAGCACGCCTTCATGCTCGACTACGGCTTGAAGCGTGCGGACTACATCGAGGCATTCTTCAGGAACATCAAGCGGGAAGCAGTCGAGGCGCGCCTGAAGTAGGCCATGCAGCGCGGAGGCGGCCGGCGCTAACACGCCACGTCGCCGAGGAGGAGGTCTATGGCGGAGCCAACCATCACGCCCCTCCATGACGGCCCTTACTTGGTTAGGGGCGCAGTCAAGATAGTCGACCCCGAGGGGAACGAGTTTCACGTCAAGGCCCGGACGGTTGCCCTGTGCCGGTGCGGCAGCTCGGCCAACAAGCCGTTCTGCGACGGGACCCATGTCAAGGTCGGCTTCAAGGCCAGAACGAGCGCTACTAACACGGCAGGGAAGAAAGGGACCTAGCCCGCAGGCCAACGATGACCCTCCGCTGCCGCGGCAACTGGCGAGCACGTTCGGTCGGAGTTCACGTGCCGACGGAAACAGAGCCCATGGAATCGCAAGGGGTCAGAAATGGACGATAAGGAGATCATCCGTGCACTCAACGCCGTGGTTAAGGTGGAAGCCATGGCAGTGCAGATATACCGTGCCCAGATGTGGAGATTCCGAGGAAGGCAGGAGATAGCTCGGAGGCTTATCGACGCCACGGCCACTGAACGGAGACACTTCGATGATCTGACCTCCCGGGTGCGGGACCTGGGCGGTACCCCTTCCAGGCTCAGCCCTCTCTTCGCAGTCGCCGGATGGATCATCGGATTCCTCCCGACCCTAGCAGGCAAGGTGCCGACCCTAAAGCTGGACATTTGGGTAGAAGAGCGGGCCGTGAGGGACTACCAAGATTTCCTGAACAGGGTTGACTTCGATGACGAGTCGCGGGCTCTTATGGAAAAGAACATGGCCGATGAGGAAGAGCACATCAGAGCGTGGAAAGAATCGATTGAGCTTCTGCGAAGTTAACCTGTACCACAGGACCAGAGTAGTCTTAGAGGCCGCGGGCAGAGGGGTTCACGACGTCGCGCACGGCGGCGTTCAGGCTGTTAGGCTTCGCCGGTAGACCACCGTCCCTGCTACCAGGGTGCTCACGACGCGCAGGTCATCGTCCAGGAGCACCAGGTCGGCGGCGGCGCCGAGCTCGATGATGCCCCTGCCCTCTGCGCCGATAACCCGTGCCGGGTTCAGGGTAGCCATCCGCACCGCCTGCGGGAGACTGACCGGCAGCCAGCGGGCGGCGTTCCTGACCAGGTCATCCAGGGTGGCGACGCTCCCCACGATGGTCCCGTCCTCCCGGACTGCCGCCCGGCCCTTCACTTCGATCCGGCCCCTGTCCCACTCGAGGATGCCCTCACCCGTACCGGCGAGCACCATGCCGTCGGTCACCAGGACGGTCCTGTCCACCCCCTTGGCCCGCACCAGCAGGTCGGCGGCAGCGGGATGCACGTGGGCACCGTCGCAGATGAGCTCGCAGGTCACCCGGTCAGAGGTGAGGGCTGCGCCCAGACAGCCGGGGTCGCGATGGACCAGCGGCCGCATGGCGTTATAGCAGTGGGTTACATGACGGACTCCGAGATCGAAGGCGCGGCGGGCTTCTTCGTAAGTGGCATCGGTGTGGCCCATGGCGGGGACGGCTCCCGCATCCAGCACCGCCCGCACCAGGTCGTGGGCACCGGACATCTCCGGCGCCAGGGTGACCTGGCGGATAGCTCCCCCGGCGGCCTCGGCGTAGGCGCGGAACTCCTGGGCATCCGGAGGGCGCAGCGCGCTCTCAGGAAAGGCCCCTTTGCGCTTGGGGTTGAGGAAGGGGCCCTCCAGGTGAAAGCCCAGCGGCCGGGCGCCTCCAGTGGGTCCGCGCAGCGCAGCGACGCTGCCCCGCAGGTTGCGGAGGGTGCCCTCGTGATCAGCCCCGAACGTGCTGATGAGAAACGAGGTCACCCCTCGCGAGGCCACCCAGCGGGCGTAGGCCCGGATCCGTTCGGGGTCGTCGGTGACCAGGGAATGGCCGCCGCCACCGTGCACGTGGATGTCGATGAACCCGGGCGCGACGTAAAGGCCACCCGCATCGATGGTCTCGGCGCCGACCGGAGCAACCACCGAGGGACCCGCAGCCACGATGGTTCCGTCCTCGAACACCACGCTGCCTTCCATCACCGCGTCGGGCAGGACGAGCCGGGCGTTGGTCAAGGCTGTCACAGCCATGGAAGCCCTCCTGTGCTATTCTACAGGCTAACAGAAACCTCTCTAGCCTGTGAGGTCGTGTATGCTGCCGAGATGGGCCCAGCGACTGCTCGAACGGCACCCCGGGGAGCCCGCACCCACCCCCGAAAATCCTCTGCCCCCCTGGCTGGAGGCGGAGTTGCGCGACGTGCCTCTAGCCTACCAGCTACGAGGAACCTCTACGCCCAGACATGAGCACCCCTACCACCTCATCGACGATATCCGCCGCCAGCCCCTGCTCTGGCGACAGGTTCTCACGGAGCTGAAGGGGGAGCTAGAGGGGTGCGCCGACCGTCTGGTGGAGCAGCGCGTTCGCTCCATCGTGCTGGTGGGATCCGGTTCGGCCCTGTTCGGCTCGATCCTGGGCGCCTTCCTATTCGAGCAGCTCGCGGGCATGCGGACCCGCGCCGTGGAATCGCTGGAGTTCGTTAACTATCCTGGGCCATGGCCGCGGAATAGCCTGCTCCTGGCGCAGTCCGCCACGGGGGCCAGCGCCGAGACCCTTGAGGCGGTGCGGAGCGCCCGCGGCAGGGGCATGGAGACCCTGGCCCTTGTCAATACGCCCTCCAGCCCCCTGGAGGGTCTCGCCGACCGCACTGTAGCCTTTCCCACCGGCCAGCAGTGCGGGCCGGACATCTCGGTGGTGACCACGCGACTCATCATGCTCTACCTTCTGGCGCTGAACCTGGGCCTGCGTCGCAGACGGAGGCAGGGATGGCTGCGGGAGCTGCGCGGCCAGCTCGAGGCCCTCCCGGAGAAGCTGGAACGCTTCCTGGCGAGGGAGGAGCACGCCGCCGAGGCCCTGGCCGGACGCCACGCCGAGCGCATGGCCTTCCTGCTCGTGGGAGGGGGCGCCAATTACTTCAGCGCGCTGGAGGGGGCCCTGAAGATCGAAGAGGAGAGCTGCGTGCTCTGCAAGGCCTACAGCCCCGCCGACTACGCGCATGAGGCTCTCCCCCTGCTGAGGGCATCAACAGTGACAGCGGTCGTGGCCCCGCCCGGCAGGAGCTATGGGCGGCTGCGTGACGTGGTACGAGCGGCTGCTGCGGCCCGCTCCCCCACCGTCGCCCTGGTCCTGGAGGACGACGGGAACATCGCGGCGGTGGTCGACGACGTGCTCCGCGTAGGCGGCCCTCTGGACGAGGTCATGATGCCGCCCCTGGCGACGGTGGCCTTCCAGCTCCTGGGCTACTACCTGGGGGTGCGCCGCGGCGTCAACCCCGACACTTTCGGCACCGACGACATGGCCCACGCCAGGGCCTGGCTCGCGCTGTTTCCCCTGGGGTCGCACTAGCAGGGCACTGGGAAAACCTCCGCGGTCAGGGGTGTCCCCCTGCCGTAGGAGGTATACGACCTGGCCGAGCCGGAGACAGGGGTTCTTGCCCTACCTGCTACGGTTCCTCGAAGCTCAGCAGGTCGCCCGCCAGGGTGCCGGTGCGGGCGATGGTGCCGGGAGGCAGCTCCAGCGTGTAGCGCGCCCTCAGGGCGCCGCTGAGGCGGAAGGGCTTCAGCGAGGGGACGGCCTTCACTACCATTCCCGTCCGGTCAGCGAACAGCACGTCCATGGTGAAGCGCATGAAGGCCGTGTGAATGGACGAGCAGGGCTCCAGGATCAGCCCCTCGCCATCCTCAAGCCTGGCCCGCCCTAACAGGCCCCAACCTCGCGACCAGGGCCGGTTGGCAAGCCGGGCGCGGCTGGCGAGCTCGGTGCCGCGGGTGATGTTCAGGATCTTCACGATCTGGAGCGAGCCCTAGCCGGGGAAGGATTCCATGATGGTGATGACGGCGGGGCCGAGAATAACCAGGAACAGCGTGGGGAAGATACAGAGCACCAGGGGGAAGATCATCTTAACCGGCGCTTTGGCGGCCTGCTCCTGGGCCCGCTGGCGGCGACGCACTCGGAGCTGGTCCGACTGCACCCGCAGCACGTTGCCGATGCTGGACCCCATCTGTTCGGCTTGAATGACCGCGTTCACGAAGCTGATGAGGTCCTGCACGCCGGTACGCTCGCCGAGTTCCCGTAGGGCATCGCGGCGCATCTTACCCAGGGCCACCTCCTGCAGGGCCCGGGACAGCTCATCAGAGAAGGGCCCTTCCACCTTCTCAGCCACCCGCGCCAGGGCGGCGTCCAGGCCCAGCCCTGCCTCCACACAGACGGTGATCAGGTCGAAGGAGTCAGGCAGGGTCTTGATGATGTGCGCCTGGCGCGCCCCCACTCGCTGGCGGAGCCAGAGCTGAGGCAGGAAGAACCCGACTGCCGCCGCCAGCGCCACCGCCACCAACTGCATAGGCCCTACTCTAGAGGCGGAGATGCTCACGACGGTCAGGGCCAGCGCCGCCATGGCCACGGTGCTGATGAGCGTCATCGTCAGAAAGCCGCTGACCGTGGTAGGCTCGCCCGCCGTGATGAGGCGGCGCTCGAGCCCGCTCACGAAGGAGGCCGGCAGCAGCTTGCTGAAGCGCTGGACCAGCCAGCCGGTGAGAGGCGCGATGAGGCGCTCCGAGATAGGCGGCGCCACTTCCTGGGGCTGCGGCTCAGGGGACCGACGCACCGCCTCCAGCCTGGCCCGCGCCGGGTCCACCGAGCGCCCCGTCAGCCCCAGAACGAACAGAAACACGGCTGCAAAGACGGACAAGGCAACGGCCAGGCTCAGCATGAGTCCCTCCCTACACCTCGATGGAGAGGATGCGCCGAATGATCACGATGCCTATCGCCTCCAACACCACCCCTATGCCGAGCATGACCTTGCCCAGAGTGGCGGTAAACAGCACGGTCATGTAGTCGGGGCTCATCACCATGAGGAGGCCGACCACCCCCAGGGGCAGCAAGCCGATGACAAGCCCGGTCATCTTCTGCTGAGCGGTGAGGGTCTTGATCTCGCCGCGGATGGTGGTGCGCTCCCGCATGGTCTCCGCCACCTTGTCCAGGATCTCCGAGAGATTGCCGCCCACGGTACGCTGCACCAGGATGGCAGTGACCACAATGTCCAGGTCGTAGCTGCCGGACCGCTCGGCGAGGTCCTGCAAGGCTTTCTCCGGGGTGGAGCCCATGTTCATCTCGTAGATGGTGCGCTTGAACTCAGTGGAGACGGGGTGTTGCATCTGCTGAGCGGTCAGGTCCAGGCTCTGGAGCAGGCCGAACCCCGCCTTCAGCGAGTTGGAGACCTGAGTGAGGGCCTCGGGGAGCTGAGCGCTCAGCTTGTCCACGCGGCCCTGCCTCCGACGGCTGATATACATGCGAGGCAGGAAGAAGCCCACCAGGGCCCCTGCCACCGCGCCCAGCATGCCCATGACGCCGGCCCCCAGCAGCAGGTAGGGCATCGCGAAGCCCAGCCCAGCCAGCGTCAGGCGGATGGTAATGTACTCCACCGGGCGCAGGGTGGTGTCGGCGCGCTCCAGGTCCGACGCCAGCTTCTCCAGCCACTCTCCGGACAATAGCGACGCCAGAGGGCCGGCGATAACCCCTCTACGCTCCCGCAGCACCGGCCCGACAGCACTGCCCTCCACCACGGAGGTGCCGCTGAGGACACCCTCCAGCCGGTTGCGGATCTGATTGCTCACGGAGAAGCGAGACGAATACAGGCTCAGCGCCAGGGCCAGCACCGTCCCCATCACCGAGACCGAGGCCAGCAGCGCCAGCAGGTTCATTCTTGGACCCCTACAGCGGTGAACAGGTCCATAGGCACGCGGATGCCCGCGACCTCGAACTTTTCGGTGAAACGGGGGCGGATGCCTGTCGTGCGCAACTCCCCCAGCACCCGTCCCTCCGGGTCGATGCCGGTCTGCTCGAAGCGGAACACGTCCTGCATGGTTACTATCTGCCCCTCCATGCCCGAGACCTCAGAGACGTGGGTGATCTTCCTGGTGCCGTCGGGGAAGCGGGCGATCTGAAGCACCACGTGGATGGCCGAGGCCATCTGCTCGCGGATGGCCCGCACAGGCAGGTCGAGGCCAGCCATCAGGATCATGTTCTCCACGCGGGCCAGGCAGTCCCGGGGGGAGTTGGCGTGTACCGTGCTCAGGGAGCCCTCGTGGCCGGTGTTCATGGCCTGCATCATGTCGAAGGCCTCGGAGCCGCGCACCTCGCCCACGATGATGCGGTCGGGGCGCATACGCAGGGCGTTGCGCACCAGGTCTCGCTGGGTGACCTCTCCCTTCCCCTCCAGGCTGGGCGGCCGAGACTCAAGGCTCACCACGTGCCCCTGCTGGAACCGCAGCTCCGTGGGGTCCTCGATGGTGACGATGCGCTCCGTATCCGGAATGAAGGACGAGAGGGCATTAAGTAGCGTGGTCTTGCCGGTGCCGGTACCGCCGGAGACGAGCATGTTGAGACGAACCTGCACGCAGGCCCGGAAGAACTCCGCCAGCTCCCGGGTGAGGGTGCCGGTGGCGATGAGGTCCTCCACGGTCATCTTGTCCGCGCGGAACTTGCGGATGGTGATGGTGGGGCTCTTGGGGGCGACCGGAGGGATGATCACGTTGACACGGGAGCCATCGGCCAGGCGGGCATCGACCATGGGGGAGGACTCGTCCACCCGGCGGCCCAGGGGGGCCACGATGCGCTCCACGATGCGCATGATGTGGGCCTCGTCGCGGAAGCGCAGCGAGCTGAGGTAGAGGCGGCCCTCTTTCTCGTAGAACACGACGTCCGGAGCATTGACCATAATCTCGGAGA
>JBAUEL010000081.1:0-23894 GCA_049678585.1 Dehalococcoidia bacterium | reverse complement strand
CCTGTAGGCGGCCCGCGAGGACGAAGGGACGAGCCTCCCCGGCGGCCGCCGCAACGCCAGCGCGGCGGGCGCCCGCCCCGCCGTGCCCGCGCCGATAAGGAGGACCGGCGGACCACCAGGGACGAGCGGGAGCGGTTCAGGCAGCTCCTGCTGGTGGGCGCGGTGGGGCTGGTCATCGTGGCGGCAATCGCTATCGCCGCCTTCGGCTACTACCAAACGCAGATCGCCCCCAAGCACAAGACCGTCCTTCAGGTGGGTGAAACCAGATTCAGCCTGAGCCACTTCGAGCGCCGCCTGCGCCTGGAGCTGGAGACTAACCCAGCCCTTCAGCAGATAGCCAGTGATCTGCCCGACTTCGTCCTTTCGCAGCTCGAGAATGAGGGCGTGCTCCTGGAGGCAGCACCGAGGCTGGGCATTGAGGTCACCGAGGACGATATTGACGCCGAGATCGGGCGGCGCACCGGGGTCTCGCCGGGAGGCGATGAGCGCCTCTTCGCCTCCGCCTATCGCCAGGACGTGCGCGACAGCGGCCTGCACGCCGACGAGTATCGGCGCATGCTCCGCGCCGACCTCCTGGAGCAGGGAGTGCAGGCGAAGTTCCGCGACGAGGCGCCCGCCCGCGAGCCTCAGGCCAGGGCGCGCCTCATTCTGGTGGAGACGGAAGAACAAGCCCAGGAGGTGATCCAGCGGCTGGAAGCCGGGGAGGACTTCGCCGCCCTGGTTCAGGAGCTCTCCCTGGACCCGGCCAGCAAGGAGCGGGGCGGCGAGGTCGACTGGCTCGTGCAGGGCACCATGCTCGCCATCATCGATGACTTCCTCTTCTCGGCAGAGCCGGGCACCCTTAGCGGGCCCCTGGACGTATCCGGCCTCTACGTCGTGCTCGATCTCTTGGAGCAGGAGGAGAGGGATCTCTCCGATACCCAGAAGGACTCCGTCGCCAATCGTGAGTACAGGGAGTGGCTGGACGAGACGAAGCCTACCCTCCAGGTCGTGCGCAGCCTGGATCCGGAAGACGAGCAGGACATCCTCAGCGATGCCCTGGGGGACATAGGAGGCCCGGCATCGGTGCCGGGTGGCAGTAGTGGCCAGTAAGCGCTCCGAGATCGGCATCGCCCTCATGGGGGTGGGGACCATAGGCAGCGGCGTGGCCAGCGCCCTCCTGCAGAAGGCCGAGACCTACGCCCGCACCGCCGGCTGTCCCCTCCGGCTGGTCAGGGTGCTGGAGCGTGACCCCGAGAGGCCCCCACGCGTGGGCATCGACCCCCGCATCGTGACCACCGACTTCTCCCTGATTCAGGACGACCCCGCCATCGACATCGTCATCGAGGTGCTGGGCGGAGAGCACCCCGCCAACGACTTCATCCGGGAAGCCCTCGCCCGAGGCAAGTACGTGGTCACCGCCAACAAGGAGGTCATGGCCAAACACGGCCTGGCGCTCCGAAACCTGGCCTGGGAGCACGGCGTGGACATCCTGTACGAGGCCAGCGTGGGCGGTGGCATCCCCATCATCGCCCCCCTCAAGCGCGACCTCCTGGCCAACGACATCGTGGCCATCTCCGCCATCATCAACGGCACCACCAACTACATCCTGACATCCATGAGCTGGGAGGGCCGCGACTTCGCCGAGGCCCTCGCCCAGGCCCAGGCGCTCGGCTATGCCGAACCAGACCCCACCAACGATATCGAGGGCATCGACGCCGCCTACAAGCTGGCTATCCTCGCCAGCCTGGCCTTTCACCTCAACGTCCGGCTGGAGGACGTCTACTACGAGGGCATCACCCGCCTCACCTCTCGGGACTTCCGCTATGCCCAGGAGCTGGGATACGCCATCAAACTGCTGGCCCTGGCGAAGAAGCAGGACGCCTCCGTACAGGTGCGGGTGCACCCGGTCCTCCTCCCGGAAGGGGAGCCCCTGGCCAAGGTCGATGGCGTCCTTAACGCCGTGCAGGTGGAGGGCGACCTGCTGGGTCGGGCCCTCTTCGAGGGGTCGGGCGCAGGTCCCCAGCCCACCACCAGCGCTGTCATCGCAGACGTGCTGGACGCCGCCCACAGCATCATCACCGGTGGCCAGGAGCGCGCTGCCTGGCGGCAGGAAGCCGCCTCGGTCATCGTGCCCATGGGCGAGCTGCGCACCCGCTACTACCTCCGCATCACCGTGGCCGACAGACCCGGCGTGCTCGCCCAGATCGCACGCGTCCTGGGCGACGGCCAGATCAGCATCGCCTCCGTCATCCAGAAGGAGGCCTACCAGGATGCCCAGACCGCGGAGCTCGTTATCATGACGCACCAGGCCCGGGAGGAGGCCATGCGCCTCGCCCTGGCCCAACTGGCAGAGCTCCCCGTAGTAACCGAGATCGGCAACTTCGTGCGCGTGGAGGGATAGAAACGCCCATGCCGCGGCAACGGCCTGAGGTCACTCACAAAGAGGCCCTGGACTGGGTGCAGAACGAGGTGCACCAGGTCAAGGCCCAGGTGGGACGTCTCCAGCAGCAGGCGGAGCAGGTGCAGGCGCTGGTGCTGGACCTGGCGGAGAAGGTCCGCTCCCTGGACAACTCGCTCCGCCAGACCGCCGCCCAGGCTGCCCCGGTCGACCAGCTTCAGGAGGGCTTACATCAGGCCCTGGCGCTCATCGTCAAGCTTCAGGAGCAGCAGGCGGACGTCTCGGCCCATGAGGAGGAGATGAGCCGGCAGCGGCGGGACGAGACGGAACACCTGCGCCAGGAGCGCGACGAGGTGGTTCGACAGCTCCAAGAGCTTTCACACCAGGTGGAGGGATGGCAGGAGCGCCAGGCTGGCCTGGAGGAGACCGGCCGTCGCTATCAGGAGGGCCTGGCCAGGCTGGGCGCCCAGCTCCAGGAGCTCACCCGGCGTCTGGAGGGCGTGGAAGGCAAGGCCTCCCGCAGCCTCGAAGCATCGGGTCGGGTGGAGCACGACCTGTCCCGCGTGGATTCGGCCCTGGAAGCCCTGCGGCACGAGGGCGAGGTCCTGACAGAGCGGGCGCGCCTGGCCAGCGAGGTGGCCCGCCGTCTGGAAGCGACCCAGGATCGGCATCGGGAAGACTACCGCCGCCTGGATCTGCTCGCCGAGCGCATAGAGCTCTATCGCGCCGAACGGCAGCGGCTGGAAGAGAGAACCGCCCGCCTGGAGGAGGCTCTGGAGCAGGCCCGGGGCCGCCTCGAGCAGGACCAGCAGCAGACGGGCCTGCTCCAGGCCCAGCAGCAAGGCCATGCGGCTCGGCTGGAGGGCCTCGAGCGCCAGATCCTGGAGTACCGCGAGACCCTGGTGGACCAGTTCTCGAAGATGAGCAGCACCCAGGAGCGGGTGAAGCGCCGTCAGATCGAAGAGCTGGAGCGCGAGATCAAAGAGCTGAAACAGCATGCCGCCGGCCTCACCGAGGAATGACGCCCTCCCCCCCGGCGCGCCGAGAGGGCTGGGCGTACTCCGTCGCTACCGCGAGCACCTGCCCCTGACCTCGGATACCCCCCTCATCACCCTGGGCGAGGGAGATACCCCCCTGGTCCGCTCGCGCCGGCTGGAGTCGGAGGTAGGCTGCGGAGAACTCTACTTCAAGCTCGAAAGCTGCAACCCCACCGGCTCCTTCAAGGATCGGGGCATGGTGGTGGCGGTGGCTAAGGCCATGGAGGCGGGCAGCACCGCCGTCCTCTGCGCATCCACCGGCAACACCAGCGCCTCCGCGGCCGCCTACGCGGCCCACTGCGGCCTCCGGGCCTTCGTCGTGGTGCCCCACGGGCGCATCGCTCAGGGGAAGCTGGCCCAGAGCGTCGCTCACGGCGCCCAGATCATCGCCATTGACGGCAGCTTCGACGACGCCCTGCGCCTGGCCCTCGAGGTCACCCAGCGCCACCCCATCATCCTGGTCAACTCCCTCAACCCTCACCGCATCGAGGGACAGAAGACCGCCGCCTTCGAGATCGTCGACGCCCTGGGCGATGCCCCGGACTACCTGTTCATCCCGGTTGGTAATGCGGGGAACATCACCGCCTACTGGCGGGGCTTCGTGGAGTATCATCGGCTGGAGCTGGCGGGCCAGCGGCCCCGCATGATGGGGGTGCAAGCGGAGGGGGCGGCGCCCATCGTGCTGGGACACCCCGTCGAGGAGCCCCGAACCGTGGCCTCGGCCATCCGCATCGGCAACCCCGCCAGTTGGAAGAGCGCGGTGGCCGCCCGCGACGAGTCCGGGGGCACCATCCGGGCGGTCAGCGACGAGGAGATCCTCTCCGCCTACCGACGCCTAGCCCAGGAGGAAGGGATCTTCGGTGAGCCGGCCTCAGGGGCGGCCCTGGCGGGGCTCCTGAAGCTGGCCTCGCAGGGGCTTGACCTGGCGGGAAAAACGGTAGTGTGCGTGGTCACCGGCAGCGGCCTCAAGGACCCGGAGACGGCCATGAGCCTGCCCCTGGAGATGCATCGGGGGCCCGCCGAGCTGTCCGTGGTCGAGAAGATCGTGAGCTAGCCGCAGACTCGCGGTCAGCCGCCCTTCCGGTCCTTCGCCTTGCCCCTCCCCTGGCGGCCTGCTAGAATTTTTCCAGTGCCCCTTCAGGGTGGGCGGCCGATTCAACAGCCCGTAGGCCGCCCCTCGTATTCGAGAGTGCACGGCAAGTAGCGCATGGCCTACGCGGTCCAACGGGAAGAGCTGCCTCGGCTGCAGGCTGAGTGGGAAGGCATCCTGAACCTCAGCCCGGAGCCGCTGCCCTTCCTCCATCCCCTCTGGCAGCGGGTCTGGCTGGAGGAGTTTCAGGAAGGCCGCGAGCTCCTGCTGCTGACCGTCCGTGACGCCGAGCGGCTCATCGGTGTGGCTCCGCTGTTGCAGGAGAACGGCCGCCTCTCCCTGGTCGGCCACCACTCCATCTGCGATTACATGGACTTCGTGGTGATACCCGGGCTGGACAGGGAGTTCTTCGTGGCGCTCCTGGACTCCCTGCGTCACCACGACTGGCAGGAGCTGGACCTGCGGGGGCTGCGAGAGGGCTCGCCCACCCTCTCCGCCCTGCTCGCGCTGGCGCAGGGCCTGGGCTTCCAGGTCAGCCGGGACCTGGAGGCGGTCTCCCCCCGGGTGGAGCTGCCCCCCACCTGGAGCGACTACCTGGCGAGCCTCCCCGGCAAGGAGCGCCACGAGCTGCGGCGCAAGCTGCGCCGCCTGTTTCAGCAGGGCGATGTAGAGCTCCGCGTGCTCACCTCGCCCCAGGAGACCGGCCCGGGAATGGATCAATTCCTCCGCTTCATGACGGAGAGCCGCCATGACAAGGCTCAGTTCATGACACAGAAAATGGAGCAGTTCTTCCACCACATGGTGGCGGACCTCTCGGAGGCAGGGCTGGTGCGGCTGTACATGCTGGAGCTGGACGGCCGCGCGGTCGCCTCCGTGCTCTGCTTCGACCTGGGCGGCCAGCTCTACATGTACAACAGCGGCTACGACCCCACCTACTCCCACCTCTCCGTAGGACTCCTCTGTAAGGCCCTGTGCCTGCGGGAAGCCATCGAGCAGGGGCGGCGCTGCCTGGACTTCCTGCGGGGCAATGAGCCCTACAAGTACGACCTGGGAGGCAGGGATCAACCCGTCTATCGCTGCCTCATCCGCAGGCCCTGACCCCCTCCTTCGCCTCATGAACGCCATCTACCGCATCGCCTTCATCAGCGCTCACACCTCCCCTCTGGCCAGACTGGGTAGCCGCGAGGCCGGGGGCATGAACGTCTACGTCCGCAAGCTGAGCGAGGAGCTGGCGCGGCGCGGCTTCTGCGTGGACATCTTCACCCGCCGCACCGACCGGGACTCCCCCGAGACCATCGTTCTCGCCGAGGGCCTGCGGGTCGTGCACCTGGCGGCAGGGCCAGCCCAGCCCCTGCCGAAGGAGGATCTGCCCCATTACCTGGAAGCCTTCGAGGAGAGCCTGCTGCGCTTCCAGCAAGCGCAGAATCTCAACTACGACCTCCTACACAGCCACTACTGGCTCTCCGGCTGGGTGGCCGAAAGGCTCAAGCTCCGCTGGCGAGTGCCCCACGTGGCCATGTTCCATACCCTCGGCGAAGTGAAGAACCGGGCTCGCATCACCGAGCGCGAGCCCCCCTTCCGCATCGAGGCGGAGCGGGCGGTGGCCCGGGGGGCCAACCGCATCGTCTGCGCCAGCGAGCACGAAAAGCAACTGCTGGTAGAGCTCTACGGCGCCTGCCCCCACTGCATCGCCGTGGTCCCCTGCGGCGTCGACCTGGACCTGTTCCAGCCCATGGACAAGGAAGAGGCCCGCCGCCGCCTGGGCCTGCGCGACCATGAGCGCATCATCCTCTTCGTGGGGCGCATCGAGCCCCTCAAGGGCGTTGACATCCTCATCGGAGCGGCCGCCCAGCTTCACGGCCAGGAGGACTTCTACCTGCTCATCGTGGGTGGCGACGGCCACGCCCGCAGCGAGATGACCCATCTCCAGAGGCTGGCCAGCGGCCTGGGCATCGATCACCACGTCTCCTTCATAGGCCCGGTGGACCACGAGAGGCTCCCCCTCTTCTACAACGCCGCGGACGTATGCGTGGTCCCTTCCTTCTACGAGAGCTTCGGCCTGGTCGCGGTCGAGGCCATGGCCTGCGGCACCCCGGTGGTGGCCTCGCGGGTGGGAGGACTCACCGTCACGGTCCGCGATGGCGAGACCGGCTACCTGGTCCCCTGGCAGTGCGCCGAACCCTTCGCCGAGCGCCTGGAACTGCTTCTGGGCAACAGGGAGTTGCGGCGCGCCCTCGGCCGGACCGCCCGCGAGCAGATGCATCGCTTCCGCTGGGCCAGCGTGGCCGAAGGCGTCATCAAGGTCTACCGCGATCTGCTGGAGGCCACCGCGGCGGCCCCCTCCGGCAGCCTCACCGGGGCCCTGCCCCGACCCAGCGGGTGAGGCCGGACATGTTGCGCCTTCCAGAGAGGCTGCTCGGCTGGCGGGGGCGGTCGCCCCGACCCATTCAGGAGGAGCTGGGCAAGGACGGGCCGCTCACGGCTATGGTCATCATGGCCCACCCCGACGACGCCGAGTTCCTCTGCGCCGGCACCGTGGCCAAGTGGTGCCACCAGGGCTGGACGGTCTACTATCTGCTGGCCACCAGCGGCGACAAGGGCACCCATGACCCCGACCTGAGCGTCCAGCAGCTCGCCGCCATCCGCGAACAGGAGCAGCGCGAGGCCTGCAAGGTGCTCGGGGTCAGGGAGTGCATCTTCCTGGGCTACCCCGACGGCTTCCTGGAGAACACCCTTGAGCTCCGCGGCCAGATCGTCCGCCTGCTGCGCCGCTACAAGCCCGACGTAGTCATCACCTGGGACGGCTTCCGCCGCGGCTTCAACCACCGCGACCATCGGAACATCGGCATCGCCACCTGGGACGCCCTCTACCCGGCCGTTCGCGACCACCTGTACTATCCCGAGCACGCAGGCGACGGCCCGGAGGCCCACTCGGTGAACCACCTCCTGCTTGCCGGCAGCGACGAGCCCGACTACCACGTGGACATCGGCGCCTACCTCGATAAGAAGCTCGATGCGCTTTTCTGCCACCGCAGCCAGCTTGGCGGGCGCACCAGGGAGGAACTCATGCAGCGCTGGCGAGAGCGGGCGCGACAGGCCCGCCGCGCTGCCTGGTCTCCCCACACTGAGTCCTTCCGCTGGATACGCATGGGCGCTCCCATGCGAGGGGCCGCCCGCCGCTGAAAGCCTAGCATGGAACAGGCCGCCTACAACCTCTTCATCCCGGGATTCGCCTTCACTGCCGCCGCCTCGCTCGCCTACGTGCTTCGCATCATCTGGCCCAGGGTGGCGTATCGGGCGGCGGCCACCAGCGCGGGCAGCGTGACCGTAGCGGCCCCGGCGCCATCGCCGGCCTGGCTGGGCCCCCTGGCTACCCTCTTGAGCTGGCTGGCGGTGGCCCTCCTCACGGCTTCGCTAGGAGCGCGCTGGGCGGCCACGGGTCGCCCCCCCTACGCCAACATGTGGGAGTACACCCTGGGCTTCGGCTGGGGCATCGCCCTCTTCTACGTGCTGTTCGAGTGGCGCTACCGACAGCGCACCCTGGGGGCCTTTGTCATGCCCCTGGCCGTAGCCCTGTTCGCCGTCTCCACCGCCTTCTTCCCCTCGCAGGTGCGGCCGCTGATCCCGGCCCTCCAGGCCAACCGCCTCCTGGCTGCCCACGTGGGCACTACGATGCTCGCCTACGCCGCCCTGGCCATCTCCTTTAGTGCTGCCCTCATGTATCTAGCTCAGGGCGAGCAGCGGCGCTTCTCGCGGCTTCCCTCGGCCGAGGTGCTGGAGGACATCGGCTACAAGTCGGTCCTGGTGGGCTTCCCCATGCTGGCGGTGGGCATCGGCCTGGGGGCCTACTGGGCGAACTCGGCCTGGGGCCGCTACTGGGGCTGGGACCCCAAGGAGACCTCTGCGCTGGTGACCTGGCTTGTATATGCCGCCTACCTGCACGCCCGCAACCTGGGGGGCTGGAAGGGCCAGCGCTCCGCGCTGATGCTGGTGATAGGCTTCCTGGCCGTCCTCTTCACCTTCTTCGCCGTGAACCTCTGGGTGAGCGGCCTGCACAGCTACACCGGGGTATAGCGGCGATCTGGCGAAGGGCTGCCGGGGGCTGCCCTCCTCCTGTGCCCGTTGAGGCATGCGGGGGTGGCGTGCTACTATCGGCCCCGTGATCGTCGACTTCCACACCCACGTCTTCCCGCCCCGGGTCCGCGACCAGCGCGACGAATACCTCCGCCGCGACCCCACCTTCCGGGATCTGTACAGCAGTCCCAAGGCCCGCATCGCCACCGCCGAGGACCTCCTGGCCAGCATGGACCGGGCGGGCATCCACCTCAGCATCATCCTCAACCTCGCCTGGCGCGACGCCGCCATCTGCCGCGAGACCAACGAGTACATCCTGGAGGCGGCCGCCCGGAGCGGCGGGCGGCTCGTCCCCTTCTGCGCGGTTCAGCCCTCCCATGAGGGCGCCCGGGAGGAGATAGAACGCTGCGCCGCGGGCGGCGCGCGCGGGCTGGGGGAGCTGCGGCCCCACCACCAGGGCTACAGCCTCGCCGGCAGCGACGAGGCCGACCTCCTCGCCTGCACCGCCCGCGCCCACGACCTGGTCCTCCTCTTCCACCTCAGCGAGCCGCTAGGACGCCTCTATCCCGGCAAGTTCGGCCTATCCCTGGACCAGCTCTACCGGTTCGTGAAGGGCCTCCAGGGCGTCACCGTGGTCGCTGCCCACTGGGGCGGCGGTCTCCCCTTCTATGCCCTCATGCCGGAGGTGCGCCAAGCCCTCACCACCACCTACTTCGATACCGCCTCCAGCAGCCTTCTCTACGAGCCCGCCGTCTACCGCCACGCGGTAGAGATGGTGGGGGCCGAGCGCATCCTCTTCGGCAGCGACTTCCCCCTGCTGCCCCAGGACCGCTGCCTGATGGAGATGCAGGAAGCGCCCCTGGATGAGGAGGCCCGCTGCCTCATCCTGGGCGAGAACGCCCGCCGTCTCTTGAGGCTTGCCCATGGCGCGACCTGAGCGCGAGCCCTCCCTGCGCCTCTTCGTGGCGTGCGAGCTCCCCGCAGACGTAAGGGCGGCCCTGGAAGCTATCCAGCGCGAGCTGCGGGCCCGGGGCGGCGAGAGGCTCCGCTACGTTCGCTCGCAGGGCATCCACGTCACCCTCAAGTTCCTGGGCGAGGTGCCCCGTTCCAGGGTCGCCGCCATTCAGGAGGCCCTGGCGACGGCGGTGCCGGCGCTCCCGGGCCTGCGGCTGCGCCCCGCAGCGCTGGGCACCTTCGGGGGGCGGCAGCGTCTGCGCGTGATCTGGATAGGCCTGGAGGGCGACACACAGCGGCTGGCCGAACTGGCCTCCCGGGTGGAAGAGGCGCTGGAGCGCCTGGGGTTCCCGCGGGAGCGGCGGCCATTCGCCGCCCACCTGACCCTGGCCCGCGTCCGCGAGTTCGCCACCCCGGACGAGCGCGCCCGCCTCGCCCAGGCCGTGGAAGGCTGCCCCCTGCCCGATATGCCTGAGTTCATCGTGGAGCGGGTGAGCCTCATGCAGAGCACCCTGGAGCCCGGCGGCGCTGTCTACCGTCGCCTGGCCGCCTTTCCGCCGCAGGCGGGCGCCTGAGCGGCGTCATGGCTTGACGGCCTCAGGCCCGTCCGCGTACAATATCAAAGAGAGGGAGGCAGGTCGCGCCCATGGGCGGGCTCCCCGCGGTGACGTGCACGAAGGCCTCAGGCACCGGCCCAACATAGGCTGGTGCCTCTTCCTTTGCTCTCGGGCCTTCCGCCCGCCCGGGCCGAGAAAGGAGCGCTTCGATGAACTCCAGCCTCATCGGCAAGATCGAGAAGGCCAGGCGCTACGCCCAGGAGCGGGATCGCGTCCGCTTCACCAACCTGACAGCGGATTTCCGGGGGGAGAACGACGACCACCGGGTCACCCTGGAGGGCGAGCACTGGTCCTGCACCTGCGATTTCTTTGCCGGATGGGGTACCTGTGCCCATACCATGGCCCTGGAGCGAGTGCTGGACAACATGTTGCCCAAGGGGGCGCTCTCGCAGCACCTGGCCTCCACCCGCTGAGGGCAAAGGGAGCATCGTCATATCAGCAGAGACGGCCCCAGGGCCGTCTCTGCGTATCTGGCGATATCGCCCCGCCCGGCGGCATCCCCACCGCCGCTGTCAGGCCCGCTCGGCAGCCCCAAGCGGCCGGTAGAACTCCACCGTACGGCGAAGGCCCTCCTCCAGGGAGACCTGGGGCCGCCAGCCCAGCGCCTCGCTGATCTTCCGCGAGGAGGCGTACGTAGCGGGCACGTCCCCGGGTCGCTCCCCCAGGTCCTCGATGGGCACCTCGTAGCCCAGGATGTCGAAGATGGCCCGGACCACGTCGATGGCCTTGCTCCCCACCTCGGACCCGATGTTGAAGTAATGGAGCCCGGAGAGACGCAGGACCTCGGTGTGGGCGCGGGCCAGGTCCTCCACGTAGATGAAGTCGCGGACCTGCTCTCCCTTCCAGTAGAGGGGAATGGGGCGGCGCTCCAGGGCCGCCCGGATGAAATTAGGGATGGCGTGGGTCTCCGGGTCGTGAAGCTCGTTGGGGCCGTAGCAGTTGAAGTAGCGGAGAATGACGCAGTCGAAGCCGTAGAGCTGGTGATAGGTCCCCAGGTAGCTCTCAACGGCGATCTTCGAGGCCCCATAGGGGCTGGACTGGACCCCCAGCGGGTCCTCCTCCCGGATGGGCAGGCGCTGAGGCACCCCGTACACGCAGGCGCTGGAGGAGAATACCATCCGGGAGACACCCGTCCGCCGCATCCCCTCCAGCAGGCGCAGCGAGTTGACTACGTTGTTCTCGGCGAAGAGCACCGGCCGCTCCACCGACTCGCCCACGGCGATGAAGCCCGCCATGTGCACCACCGCGTCCTGGCCGCGCAGGGCCCCCTCCACCGCCTCCTGATCGGCCAGGTCCGCCTGGACGAAACGCGCCTCAGGATGGACGAGCTGGCGATAGCCCCGACAGAGGTTGTCGACGACGGTGACCTGGTGGCCCTGCTGGAGAAGAACCCTGCTGACGTGAGAGCCAATGAACCCCGCACCGCCGGTGACCAGAACCCGCAACTTACCCCTCGAAGCGCTTGAACACCAGACAGGCGTTCTGACCGCCGAAGCCGAAGCTGTTCTTCAGGATCACCCTCACCTCGGCCTGGCGGGCCACGTTGGGCACATAGTCCAGGTCACAGTCCGGGTCCGGGAACTCGTAGTTGATGGTGGGGTGGATGATGCCCGTCTGGAGGGTCTTCACGCAGGCCACCGACTCCAGGGCGCCGGAGGCCCCCAGCCCGTGCCCGATCATGGACTTCGTGGAGCTGATGGGGACGTGGTAGGCACGCTCCCCCAGAACCGTCTTGATGGCCTTGGTCTCCACCGCGTCGTTGAGGGGGGTAGAAGTGCCGTGGGCGTTGATGTAGTCTACCTCCTCGGGGCCGATGCCGGCATCCTCCAGGGCCCAGCGCATGCAGCGGGCAGCGCCGTCGCCGTCGGCACAGGGCGCTACTACGTGGTAGGCGTCGGCGCTGGCGGCGAAGCCGATGAGCTCCGCCAGGATGGGGGCGCCCCGGGCCTGGGCATGCTCCAGGCTCTCGATGATCAGGATGGCCGCCCCCTCCGAGGAGACGAAGCCGTCGCGCTTGGCATCGAAGGGGCGGCTGGCCTTCTCCGGGTGCTCGCTCTCGGTGGAGAGGGCGCGCATGACGCTGAAGGCCGCCAATCCCAACTCGCTCACGCCCGCTTCGGTGCCCCCGGTAATCATCACGTCGGCAGCGTCCCGGCGGATGACCTCCAGCGCTTCGCCTATGGCCTGGGTGGCGGCCGCGCAGGCGGTGGTGATGGTGCTGATATACCCCTTGGCCTGGAACTGCATGCTGACGTTGGAGGCAGCCATGTTGGGCAGAGCCTTCGTCATGTAGAAGGGGTCGACGCGCATGCCCCGCCCCTCCGCGATGATGCGCATGGCCTCGTCGGTGTTGGGAAAGCCGCCGTTGCCGTTGCCCAGCAGGACGCCGATGCGGGCCCCGTCCTCGCGTTCCGTGTCGAGACCGGCGGCGCCGACTGCCTCCAGCGTGGCGGCCACGGCAAACTGGCTGAAGCGGGCCATCCGCCGCGCATCCTTCCGATCCATGTACTTAGTGGGCTCGAAGCCCTTGACCTCGCCGTCGACCTTCACCGGGTAGCTGGTGGTGTCCACGCTAGCCACGAAGTCGATGCCCGATCGCCCCTCCATCAGCCCCTGCCAGAGCTCATCGACGGTCAGGCCCAGGGGGCTGATCGCACCCATGCCGGTGATGACTACCCTTCTGCGATTCGGCCGCGCTTCGCTCATGCTGTTATCACCCCCGCCTTGCCTCTGCTCCGCCTGCTCATGGGCCCTGTCCTGCAGGCAACAGGTCTGGCGCGATCCCCAGCAGGTGCTCCCGGGCCTCCGCCGCCACGAACAGAGAGCCGAACACGCAGACGGCGTCGCCGGGCTCTGCCTGGGCCAGCGCCGCGTCCATAGCCGCCGCCACGCTCTCCTCGCAGCTCGCCGCGATGCCCTGCTCAGCGAAGGCTGCCGCCACCTCCTGGGGCGGTGCCGCCCGCGGGCTCCGCGACCGCGTCGCAATCACCCGCGCCGCCACCGGCCCCATCTCCCGGGCCAGGGCCGTCGCCTCCTTGTCCCCGGAGTAGCCCACCACCAGGATAGCCCCGCCGATGCCCAGATCCTCCTCCAGCGTTTCCCGCAGGCGCCGAGCTGACTCCCCGTTATGGGCCCCGTCCACCACCACCAGCGGCCGCCGCTTGACGATCTCCAGCCGGCCCGGCCACCGCACCCCCTCCAGCCCTCGTCGGAAGGCGACCGCCGATAGCTCCATGCCCTGCTGGGCCAGCGCCTCCGCTGCCAGCACGGCGGTGGCAGCATTCTCGAGCTGATGGCGGCCCAGCAGGGGGAGGTGCAGGCCGTAAGTGCCACCGGGCGTGCGCAACCGGAAGTCCTGCCCTTCCGAGCTGTAGCCTGTTCGTGTCATCGCGCAAGCCTGCGCCACCTCCACCAGGCTAGCGCCGCGCTCTGCGCAGGTCTGCCGGATCACCGCGGCGGCCGATTCCCGCTGCAGGCTCATGACCACCACCGCCGCTGGCGTAATTATACCCGCTTTCTCCCTGGCGATCTTGGCGAGGGTGTCGCCCAGGATGGCGGTGTGCTCCAGGCTGATGGGGGTAATGATGCAGACGGCCTTCTCCTCCAGCACGTTGCTGGGGTCCAGGCGGCCGCCCAGCCCCGTCTCGATGACCTGGACATCTACCCCCTCCTCTCGGAACGCCCGGAAAGCCAGAGCGGTGAGCAGGTCGAAGGTGACCAGCTGGCGTTCCGGATGTCGGGCCCGTACCTCCTCCACCGCCGGTACCAGCGCCTCTACGTGCCGGACGAAGGCCTCCCGGCTGATGGGCTCCCCGTCCACCCGGATGCGCTCGCAGAAGGTATGCAGGTGCGGGCTGGTGTAGAGGCCGGTGCGCAGCCCCGCCTCCCGCAGGATCGAGGCCAGCATGGCCGCCGTGCTGCCCTTCCCCTTGCTCCCGGCGATGTGAACGCTGAGTGGCCCGGTCTGAGGCTTCCCCAGGGCTTCGAGGAGGTCTTGCGTGGGCGCCAGGTCTGGGCGGGCGACGAACCGGCCGCTCCGCTCGAAGTCGGCGAATGACGTAAGGTAGCCTAGAGCCTGCTGGTAGTCCATGGGTATGGGCTCGGCGCGTGGTGTGCTCCGCCGGAGCGGGATTATAGCATCCCTCGGGGCAGAGCAGGAAGACAGCCTGCTGATCTCGTCCAGATACTTGGCGTACACCTTGCTTGACAGCGTGTGGCGGCGTTGCTAGTATCGCCCAGAGCCTTGTTGGGGACTCGAATGTAGAAGACGCCTCCAGGAGGACCCTCGGCAGGCGTCTTTTCGCAGCGGCTAGTCTTAATCAAGCGGGCTCTCATCGTGTCTTCCCGTTGTATGCTCATGTTTTGGGTTCACCGCGCCGTCGAGACCGACGTAGCAGAGATGAGCCTGTAAGGAGGCAGCTATGCTCAGCATCAGTGTCATCAAGGCCGACGTAGGCGGCTATGTGGGCCATTCCTCCATACACCCGGACATCGTGGAGACGGGCCGGGAGCACCTGGAGGAGGCCAAGCGGAAGGGCATCCTCATCGATGGCTATCCCGCCCACTGCGGCGACGACCTCTTCCTCATCATGACCCACGAGCGAGGCGTCGGCGACACCGAGGTTCACACCCTGGCCTGGAACACCTTCCTGGCGGGCACGGAGGTCGCCAAGAAGCTGAAGCTGTATGGGGCAGGACAGGACCTGCTCTCCGAGGCCTTCTCCGGCAACATCCGGGGCATGGGCCCGGGCTCGGCGGAGATGGAGATTGAGGAGCGGCCCTCCGAGCCCATCCTCGTTTTCATGGGCGATAAGACCTCCTCAGGCGCCTTCAACCTCCCCCTCTACAAGACCTTCGCCGACCCCTTCAACACCGCCGGCCTCGTCATCGCCGAGCCTCTCCACCAGGGCTTCACCTTCGAAGTGCACGACCTCATGAATAACCAGAAGATCAACTTCAACTGCCCGGAGGAGATCTACGATGTGCTGGTCTTCCTGGGCTCCCCCGGTCACTACGCCGTGAAGGCCGTGTACAGCCGCAGGACGGGCGAGGTCGCCGCCGTCTCCAGCACCGACAAGCTGTCGCTCATCGCCGGCCGCTACGTGGGCAAGGACGACCCTACCTGCATCGTCCGTACCCAGGGTGACTTCCCCGCCGTAGGCGAGGTGCTGGAGCCCTTCGCCTTCCCTGCCATCGTCGAGGGATGGATGCGGGGCTCCCACCAGGGGCCCTGGATGCCCTGTGCCGTGCGGGATGCCAACCCCTCCCGCTTCGACGGCCCGCCCAGGGTCGCCTGCCTGGGCTTCCAGGTCGCCAACGGCAAGCTCGTGGGGCCGCGCGACATGTTCGACGACCCGGGCTTCGACGAGGCGCGCCATCAGGCCAACCTCATCGCCGACTACTTCCGCCGCCACGGCCCCTGGGAGCCCCACCGCCTGCCCCTGGAGGAGATGGAGTACACCACCCTGCCCGCGGTGGCCAAGAAAATAGCATCCCGCTGGGAGCCCCTGGACTGATGGATGAAGTCGCGGTCGACTACGTAGTGAATCTGGCAGCAGGCCTTACGGTCATAGCCTGCCACTGGGTGATACGGCGCATCAGGGAAGAAAAAAAAGCAAAAGCGCGGGTTGTTCTTAGTTTTCCAGAGCTAGACTGATCTGGCGATCCGCGCTCGCTGCGCCCCTTGCGTGCGCCCACCAAACAGTATCAAGAGTCGCTGGCGCAGTTGCTCGATTTCAGATACAAAGACTGTAGGCTTCATGTCCGACAGCTCTAGCGGTCTCCAGCTCCTCCTGGCGACCAATAATCCCGGCAAGGCCGCCGAATATCGCGCCTTGCTGGCCGGCTGCGGCTGGGAGCTGGTGACCCCTCGGGAGATAGGACTGGATCTGGCCGTGGAGGAGGCTGGCCAGGACTATCGCCAGAATGCTAAGATAAAAGCTACCAAATTCGCCCGGGCCAGCGGTCTGGTGGCGCTGGCCGACGACTCCGGCCTGGAGGTGGACGCCCTGGGCGGCCGACCCGGTCCGCTCTCCGCCCGCTACGCCGGGCCGGATCGGACGGATGAGGAGCGGGTAGCGGCCCTCCTGGCCGAGATGGAGGGCGTCCCCGAGGAGCGGCGTACTGCCCGCTTTCGCTGTGTGATTGTCCTGGCCTGGCCCGAGGGCAAAGTGGAGCTGTTCGAGGGGACAGTAGAGGGGCGCATCGTCCGCGAGACCCGGGGCGAGGGCGGCTTCGGCTACGACCCCGTCTTCCTCCTGCCGAAGCGAGGCCGGACCCTAGCCGAGCTGCCGCCCGAAGAGAAGAACGCCATCAGCCATCGGGGCGAGGCGGCGCGGAAGGCCCGCCCGGTCCTGGAAGGACTGCTGCATGAAGCATCAGAGTGAGACCACCCCGCTGACGCCCCTGGTTGACCCCTTCCAGCGGACCATTACCTACCTGCGCGTCTCCGTCACCGACCGCTGCAACCTCCGCTGCATCTACTGCATGCCCGAGGAGGGCATCGAGTTCCAGCCCCGCCAGGAGATCCTGAGCTACGAGGAGATCGCAAGCATCATCCGGGTGGGGGCGGCCATGGGCCTGCGTCAGGTCCGCCTCACTGGCGGCGAGCCCCTGGTGCGCATCGGCTTCGTGGACTTGGTGCGCCGGGTGAGCCGCATCCCGGGCATCGAGGACATCTCCCTCACCACCAACGGCATCGCCCTGCCTCGCTATGCGCATGAGCTGGCCGCGGCCGGCCTGCGCCGGGTGAACATCAGCCTTGACACCCTGCGCCCGGAGCGCTTCCACGCCATCACCCGCCTGGGCAGGTACGAGGACGTGCTCCAGGGCATCGCGGCGGCCCGGGCAGCCGGCCTCTCCCCTCTCAAGCTCAACGTGGTGGTGATGATCCAGGTCAATGACGATGAAGTGCTCGACTTCGCCCGCACCACCCTGGAGGAGGACTGGGAGGTCCGCTTCATCGAGCTCATGCCCTTCATGGAGGAGCAGGAGACCTGTATCAAGGACACATCCCTGGTGCCGGGGTTCGTGCCCATGGAGGTCATTAAGGGACAGATCGAGGCCGAGTTCGGCCCCCTGGAGCCCTCCCGGACGGCCGTCGGGCACGGCCCCGCCCGCTACTATCGCATCCCCGGCGCGCGCGGAAACATCGGCTTCATCAGCCCGATGACCGAGCAGCGCTTCTGCGAGGCCTGCAACCGCATGCGACTCACCGCCGATGGCAAGCTCCGCCCCTGCCTGCTCACCGACCACGAGGTGGACCTGAAGGGGATCATCCGCTCGGGCGGCGACGACGAGCAGGCCATCGGCCAGGGTATCCTCCAGGCCCTCCACACCAAGCCCGACGCCCATCACCTCGGGGACGGCAGCCGCCCCCGCTGGCGCAGGATGGCCCAGATCGGCGGCTAGAGGCTGGAGGCCCGAGGATAGCAGCCGGAGATTCGGATAGCAGCGCGGCGGCCTGAGGGCCGCCACGCCGCTGGTGGGTCGCCATACTGGAGCGTGTCGCCATGGTGGAGGAAGGAAAGCTCTCCCACCTCGATGAGGCCGGCCGCGCCCGCATGGTGGACGTGACCGCCAAGGGCGAGACCGTCCGCCGGGCCGTGGCCCGCGGCAGCGTCCGCATGAAGCCCCAGACCCTGCGCCTCATCCTCGCCGGCGAGATCGCCAAGGGCAACGTCCTCACCACCGCCCAGGTGGCCGGCGTCATGGCCGCCAAGAGGACCCACGAGCTCATCCCCATGTGCCATCCCCTCCTCCTCACCGGCATCGACGTTGACCTCCAGCCCGACGAGAAAGAAAACGCCGTCCACATCACCGCCACCGTCCGCACCACCGGCAAGACCGGCGTGGAGATGGAGGCGCTGACGGCGGTGAGCGTTGCCGCCCTCACCATCTACGACATGTGCAAGGCGGCGGACAGGGCCATGCGCATCGAGAGCGTGCGCCTGGTGAGGAAGTCCGGCGGAAAAAGCGGAGAGATCGTGCTGGAGTAGGGGCGGTTCGCGAACCGCCCCTACTTCTCCTCCTGCTGCTCCAGAAGGAACTCGCTGATGCGCACTAGGGCGTTGTAGGCGTAGACGACGTAGTCGCGGGGGTGCAGGTCCTCCAGCGGCTTCAGCGTCTCGTCCCGGACCGACACGGGGTCCTGAAACTCCTTGGAGAAGTCCACCTCCATCTGTAGCTCGTAGAGCTCCCCGTCCTCGCACACCACCACGCAGCCCCGCTCGGAGCTGGCGCTCGCCTCCGGCTCTACCTCGATGGCGTTAGTGAAGAAGGCGCCGGGAAAGGGCGGGAAGGGCCGCAGCTCGGCGGCTGCCTCCCGCAGGAGGCGGCGGAGCTGGATGGCGGCCCGCTCCAGAATCAGGTCGGCTTCGGCCTTGCGGGCCAGAGGGTCGGTCTCACTTCCGGGCATAGCAGCCTTGAGGCGATCTCCTCGCGCCCTCGATCGACGCGGCCTCATTATAGGGGGCGCCTCAGGGGCAGTCCAGGTGAGGGGCGCGAAGGCCGGCAGCGGCAGTGCAGGGGTCCGCGGCGGTCGATTTGTGCACTTGCTGCTGTATGTTATATTAGAACAGCTACAGCCAGGCTTGGGGGCTTCATGCAGCCGACCCGTCAGGAGATCCTGGATCACCTCCGTCGAGAGGGACAGGCTACCGTCAAGGAGCTGGGCGAGTTCCTGAAACTCACCTCCACCGGCATCCGCCAGCACCTCACGGTGCTGGAGCGAGACGGACTGGTGGAGGCGCGCGAGGAGCGGGGCCGGGTGGGCCGGCCCGCCCTGGTGTATCGGCTCACCGAGCGGGGAGACGCCCTCTACCCCAAGAACTACGATGCCCTGGCCAATCTCCTGCTGGACGAGGCGCGGGCGGTGATGGGAAGCCAGGGGCTCCAGACCCTCCTGCGGCGGGCGGCCATCCGCTTCGCTGCCCCCTATCTGGAGCGGCTGGAGGGAAGGGCGCTGGAGGAGCGCGTCCGGGAGACCAACCTCATCATCGGCGAGCACGGCTGCCTGGCCGAGTTCGCCCAGGACGGGAGCGATTGGCTCATCTATCAGTACTCCTGCCCCTTCCCCAACGTCGCCAAGCGCAACAGCGCTGTCTGCATCTTGGAGGTAGAGTTCGTGCGCCAGCTGGTGGGCGCCGACGCCCGCCTGGTCAGCAGCCTCCTCCGGGGCGACCGTTCCTGTACCTACCGGGTACGAAAGACCGCCCCCGCCTGAGACCCCCGTTCGCCATTCCCCCGCAGCGCCCTCACCAGCGCATCAAGGCCGCAAGCGCCTGGGGGCGAACTGCTCATGCTGAGCGCTCTCCTGCCCGCAGGATTGCCCCGGAGGGCCTCTAGCAGGTTTGCAGGGCGATGCTATAATTGGCTCGACCGTGTTCCATCGGCCTTGCCCGGACGCCGGATGGAGCGGCGTGGCGGTCATTAGCCTTACTCTTCGTCTCTCTTCGTGTCGACCGTCGCCCTCTCGGAAGGGCCGCGCATGGAGGTGACCTTGGCTGTGCCTGTAAGGACGTGGGTGGGCCGCTTCAGCGTCGTCCGCGGCCAGGCCCAGGAGCAAGGGCCCTGGCTGGGGACTTTCTCCCGCCAGCGTCCCGACGAGGAGGCCGACGAGCTCTTCGTCCTGGTGGAGCCAGCCCTCGCTGGCAGCGAGGAGTTCTGCGAACAGCTCGTACAGGCCATCGGGCAGGTCTATTGCCAGGACCCCCTCTCCATCACCGGGGCCCTGCAGCGCTCCCTGAAGGCCGCCCACGACCGCCTCCGCGACTGGAACGACCGCAGCCTGCCGGAGCACCGGGTGGCAGCAGGCGCCACCTGCCTGGCGGTGTGCGGCCAGGTGGCCTACCTGGCGCAGGCCGGCCCCAGCCTGGCCTTCCACTTTTCGGAGGGCCGCCTCCGACGCCTGCTACCCGAGGACGACGCAGCCCAGCCCCTCGGCCTGGTAGAGGAGTTTCAGCCCCAACTGGGCCGCTTCGAGCTGGCTCCAGGAGACCTTCTCCTCATGGCCTCCACCCGCCTGGATGACCTGGCCGACGAGACCACCATGAGCCGCCTGCTGGGCCGGGAAGCCGACCAGGTCCTCCCCGAGCTGTACCTCCTCTCCCGCGGCCAGGAGGAGTTCTCGGCGGTGCTGCTCGCCTGCTTCACCGAGCCGGAGCAGGTGCCGGCCGCGCCGGCGCCTCCGCCCCCACCCCTGCCCGAACAGCCCCCGCTGGCCCAGGAGCCCGCCGCAGAGGAGCCCGAGGCTACGGTCGGTCCCCCCACCGCCGGTGTGGAGGAGGCGGAGCAACCCACCGTGGCCAAGCCGCAGGTGGACGTCTCTCGGCCGGTGGTGCGGCTGAGGGACGCCCAGCCCAGCACCCGCTACCCTCGGACCACCGGCGCGGCCCCCGCGCTGCGCATCCCCCGCGAGGCCATCCTGGCCGTGGTCATCCTGGCGCTGGTCGGCCTGCTGGCCTGGTGCATCATTCCCGGCTCGGTGGAAGAGAGCCGCGAGGATCGCTTCAACGGGCTGCTGAAAAGCGCGCAAGCCTCCTACGCGGCAGCTATTCCCGCGCAGGACCCCTCGCAGAAGCGCGCCTTACTGGACGAGGCCGATGCCGACCTGCTGGAGGCCGCCACCATCGACCCCGACCACGGCGGACTGAACGCCCTGCGCGCGGATGTCAGTCAAGCCCTCGCAGAGCTGGACGCCGTCTACGAGCTGGGAGACCTGACCCCGCTCGCGGACCTGGGCGAGCAGGTCACAGGCTCCCTCTCCATCGGCCAGTTGGCTGTCGGCGGCCTGGGCGCCTACTTCCTTGACCTGGAAGGAGGGCGCGTGGTAGCCCTGCCCCTGGTCGAACCGGCCGCCGAGCCCTTCGTGGTCCTTCAGGAGGGGGATATGGTGGGACTGGCACGGGCGGCGCGCCCCACCCACATCGTCTGGGCTGAGGAGCTCACTTCGCTCCTGATCCTGGACGGGGAACGGCAGCTCTTCGCCTACCAGCCGGCCGAGGGGCTGGGGCGGCCTCTCAGCATCCGGGGAGCTCACGAGTGGGGCTCCGCCGACGCCCTTGCCTACGCGGGCGGGAACCTGTACGTCCTGGACCCGGAGGCCAACCAGGTGTGGCGCTACCTGCCCACCGAGGGCGGCTTCGACAGCGAGCGGGCCGGGCTCCTCTCCGGAGTGGACCTGGAAGGGGCCGTGGGCCTGGCAGTCAGCGGCGACCTGTTCATCCTGATGGACGACGGCCGGGTACGCCGCCTTGAGGACGGCCGGGAGCGTCCCTTCCCCCTGGCCGGCATCGACCTGCCCCTGCTCTCGCCGGCCTCCCTGGTCACCCTCCCGGCCTCCGGCCGCCTCATGGTAGCGGACCGGGGCAACAAGCGCCTGGTCTCCCTCTCCGCCGACGGCACCTTTCTCCGCCAGATGGTGAGCCCCAGGTTCACCGACCTGCGAGCCCTGGCCGTGGACGAGCCCGCCACCCTCCTCTACGTCCTGGTGGGCGACTCCCTCTACCGGGCGGCCCTGCCGCCCTAGCCCCCACCCCCACCCCACCCGGAGAACCTGGGAGCCAGCGAACCTTGGAGCCATGGAGCCATTCCCTTTGACGTTGCCTGGCGAACGGTTCTATGGTTCCATGGTTCCAAGGTTCTAGGCTTCCATGAACATCCTGGGCATCGAGACCTCCTGCGACGAGAGCGCCGCCGCCGTGGTGGCGGACGGCCGGAAGATCCTCTCCAACGTGGTGGCCTCGCAGGCCCACATCCACGCCCGCTACGGAGGGGTGGTGCCCGAGGTGGCCTCGCGGCACCACCTGGAGGGGCTCCTGCCGGTGGTGGAGGCGGCCCTGACCGAGGCCGACTGTCGCTGGTCGGACCTCGACGCCGTGGCCACCACCCGCGGGCCGGGCCTGTCCGGGGCCCTTCTGGTGGGCGTGAACGTGGCCAAGGCCCTGGCCTACGCCCACGACCTGCCCCTCCTGGCGGTGAACCACCTCGAGGCCCATCTCTACGCCAACTGGATCGACGAGGGGGCCGACCTGCCCTCCGGCTTCCCCCTGCTGGCGCTCATCGTCTCCGGCGGCCACAGCGACCTGTTGGTCATGGAGGAGCACGGCCGCTACCGCTGCCTGGGCCGCACCCGCGACGACGCCGCGGGCGAGGCCTTCGACAAGGTAGCCCGCCTCCTCGGACTGGGCTTCCCCGGCGGCCCCGCCATCGAGCGCACCGCAGAGGCCGCAGGCGAGCCCTCCCTGCGCCTCCCTCGCGCCTGGCTGGGAGAGAGCGATGACTTCAGCTTCAGCGGCCTGAAGACGGCGGTCCTCCGGCTGGCTCGCGGCGAGCAAGGCCCCCCGCCCCCCGTGCCCGAGCTGGCCGCCGCCTTCCAGCAGGCGGTGGTGGACGTCCTGGCGGTGAAAGCGGCCCGGGCAGCCCGTCGCGAGGGCGTGCGAGGCATCCTCCTGGCGGGCGGCGTGGCCGCCAACGGACCCCTGCGTCGCGCCCTGGCCCGCAAGGCCTCGGTCCCCCTCTACGTCCCTTCGCCCATCCTCTGCACCGACAACGCGGCCATGGTGGCGGCCTGCGCCTACTATCGCCGGGAGGCGGGCCTGGCCGGCCTCGACCTGGACGTCTCCGCCACCCTGCCCATCGCCCCCTGATGCTGGAAGCCTTACCCTGCGGGATAAATCCCGCAGCTTGTGCCGTCGAATTCAGAAAGCTGCGGGTTTCAACCCGCAGGGCCATGTCTTCACCCTGCCAAACCATCCCCCACCGGATTTGAACCAATTACAAAGGAGGGGGCGAACCTCCCCCAACTGTTCATCCAGCGTCTCGCCTCTAGGACAGCGGGCAGCGGCCGCAGCCGCCCTCGGTGCAGTAGGCGTGGTAAAGGTGCAGGAGCCCCTGCTGGCGGCGGGCATTCAGGCGTAGAGCCCTCCCCTCGCCGTTCCGCAGGGCCCCCTCCAGGAAGCGGGTGACCCCGTAAGGACCCGTTCGGGGCAGGCGCGCCAGGAGCTCTCGAGCCCGCCGCGCCGCCTCCCCGTCCCGCCGGGCCTCCGCCAGAACCGTCGCCAGAGGCAGCACCACGTTCACGGCCATCTCCAGCGCCCGGCCCCGGCCGATGAGGGCGGCGGGCAGCCGGCAGGCGCCACCGCTGAGGTCGAAGTGGTGGCGCCAGTAGCCCTGGGCGGTGACTGTCCAGGGGGAGGCGAGGGCGGCCACGCTGAGCCGGGGGGCCGCCAGGAGGTCCCGCAACGGCGCCAGCAGGTCTTCGGCGTGACGCGCCAGCAGGATGGCTGCCCCGGCCAGCCTGCGCGTAGGCTGATTCTCCGGGCGGATGCCCCACAGACGCCAGCGCTGGGGTGCCAGGCCCACCCGACGGCGCTCCCGCCACAGCCCCTCCAGCAGCCCGGGATGGGCCGGCAGCGGCCCCTCGTGCCCTCGCTGGCTGGGCAGCAGCCCGGCCGTCCCCAGAAGAAACGCCTCGGCCGTCGCCTGGCGCAGCGCCGGGGCGGCCCTGAGCAGACCCTCCCGGAGCTCCCGCCAGGGCAGCCGGCGCGCCAGCAGGAGCATGGCCTCCTCATTGCCTCCGTAGCCCAGCGCCCGCAGTAGCCCCTCGTAGAGGGCCTGCTCGGGCCCCACTGCGGCCAGCGCCGCCCGGAAGCGCGCCCGCTTAGCGCTCAGGCGCCACTCGCCCAGCCCTTCCAGGACGCTGGTTACCGCCGCCTCCCCCAGGCGGGCCCCCGCCCCCTGGC
>JBAUEL010000080.1:0-1835 GCA_049678585.1 Dehalococcoidia bacterium | reverse complement strand
GCTTCTGCAAACCCGGGGCCAACCGATGATGTCTACAGCGTCGAGGTCACGGCGACCGATGATCGTGGGTACGTGAGTGCACCGAGGGCACTGACGTTCACGGTGACAGCTCCGGCCGCTCCCCCGGATGCACCGTGGCCCTAGTACTACAACGACGGTTTGTGCTATAATGATGCAAGTAGCAGGATTCGCAGCCTTCCATTGCAGCAGGAGCGATAGCTATGAGCGTGACGATGCAGGCGATGTGCAGTGGTCCGCCGCCGTTTGCTCTGTCGGAGAAGGATGTCGTTGAGTTGGCCGATGAGTTGGTAGCCTATCAGCAGCATTTTGCGGGCTTGTTCTTTCGTAAAGAGCAGCGCCGGTGGGCCTTGAAGTATCTCCAAGGCCTGTTGCTGCCCAGCGAGGGCAAGTGCATCGAGAAGGTAGCCCTGAGCGTCGAGGACGGAAAGGTCCGGCCCATGCAACGGTTCATTGGGGAGGGCGCCTGGGAGGATGGCCCGATCCTGGCAAAGCACCGACAGTTGGTGGCCGAGAGCCTGGGGGATGAGGCCGGAGTGCTGATCGTAGATGGCACCGAGTTTCCCAAAAAGGGGAAGCACTCGGTAGGGGTGGCGCGACAGTGGTGCGGCATTCGCGGCAAGATCGATAACTGCCAGGCGGCGGTCTTTGTCGCCTATGCCTCGGAGCGAGGCCGCACGCTGTTGGATCGGCGGCTGTATCTTCCCCAGGAGTGGTTTGAGCCCTCTGCGCGCGAGCGCTGGCGGGGCTGCGCGATACCCGAAGGCACCGACTTTCGGACCAAGCCCGAGCTGGCCTGGGAGATGATCCAGGCGGTGAAAGAAGGCGGCGCGTTGCCCTTTTCCTGGGTCACTTGCGATGAGAGCTTTGGCAACAACCACCAGTTCCTGGCGGGCCTGGAGCGGGCGCAGATGTGCTATCTGGCAGATGTGCCGATTTCGACGCTGGTGTGGCTGGAGCGGCCGGAGACGGAGATTCCGCCCTCGAAGGGGAGAGGTCGTCGGCCGTCCCGGGAGCGCCTGGCGCCCGGCGCGCCTCAGCCGATCCGGGTGGACGAGCTGGCGACGCAACTGCCCAAGGGAGCCTGGCGAAAGCACCGGGTCAAGGACGGGGAGAAGGGCCCTATCCAGGCGCGGTTTGCTTTCGTGCGAGCGGTGGCGGTAAGAGACAAGCTTCCCGGACCGGACGTGTGGGTGGTCTTTCGCCGCAGCCTGGGCGCCTCGCCGGAGCTGAAGGTATTCATCAGCAACGCGCCTGCGGACACCCCCCGCAGGGAGTTGGTGCGGGTCAGCGGGATGCGCTGGCCGATTGAGACCTGTTTCGAGGAGGCCAAAGGGGAGCTGGGGATGGCTGAGTACCAGACGCGCTCGTGGCGCGGCTGGCATCATCACATGACTCTGGTGATCCTGGCCCATCATTTCCTGGTTCGCCTCAAGCTCAAGCATAAAAAAGGGCGCCGGCGCTAACGCTGCCGCAGGCGTGCATACTGGTAGGCGCAGCGCTGCCACGCCGCAGGCTCACCGTATCTGAGGCCATTGAGTTGGTGCGCCATATCCAACACAGCAACTACAGGGCTAAAGCCTCGCACTATCGCGCCCGCGAAAAGCGTCGCGATAAGCCCTAACAAAACGTCGTTGTAGTACTAGACGGGGATTTAGTGGACCTGCGCAAGCGGTAACGCCGAATGGCCCGCGTGAACACGGGTGCGCTGACAAACTCCAGGCCAGGCATTTGCCGGAGGAGGCCGAGTGATGGGCGCGGTGGTCGCCCCCCTGCTGATCGTGATCCTTCTCATCCTGTCGGTGTCGGCTCATGCC
>JBAUEL010000079.1:0-5144 GCA_049678585.1 Dehalococcoidia bacterium | reverse complement strand
AGGCCCGTCAGCGCTTCCTGGCGGCTGCCCGGGCGCGCCAGGCGCTGGCGCTTGGGCCCAGACGGCCCCTCCTGGCCATCCCCTGGTCTCCTCGCCTACCCGGGCCCGCGCTCCGCCCGGCCCTGGCCGCGCTGGCACTGGTGGCGTTGGTCTTCGTGAGCTTTTCCTCCTTCACCCTCGCCACTGCTGGCGATGCGCTCCCCGGCGACTGGCGGTACCCCGTGAAGAGGTTCACCGAGCGGGCCCGCCTGACCTTTGTCTTCGGCGAGGACGCCAGACGTAGCTTCCGCATTGGACTGGCCGAGGAACGGCTCGGGGAGGTCGAGGGCCTGGGCGCCAAGGAAAGGCGCATCAGCGAGCCCGTCCTTCGAGAGCTCGCGGACAACACCGGCTCCCTGGTGGAGCAGTTGGATCCCGCCTCTCTGCCCCAGGATCAGATCGAGCGCATCGGCGAGCTGACCGCCAAGCAGCAGGAGGTCCTGGATCAGGTGGAACCCCTGGTGGAGGAGGAGGCGGTCGACGAGCTGGAAGAGGCCATGGTCGCCTCCAGCGAGGGCCATGAGAGGGCTGTGCAGGCGCTGGCCCTGGCCCGTTCTGAGGAAGAACCTCCCGAGGAAGCCCTCGCCCTCACGACGCCCGAGGCCGGCACGCCGACGGCCGAGGCCGACGCAGGCGCCAGCCCAACCGCTCAGGCGGAACCCGATGAAAGCCCCACCGCAGAAGCTAGCTCTACGCCGGAGCAGGACGTCGGCATCGGTGCTTCGCCCACCCTTGTGCCGGAGCTCACGCCCGTGCCGGGCGAGCCTACGCCCGAGCCGCCGTTGCCCACGGCGACGCCGTCCGCCCCCGAGCGACAGGTGGTCTTCCTGCCCGACGACACCGCCGCCGGCATCACCTGGAACCTGATGACTATAGGCGACTTCTCGCTGAGAGTGCCTGCCGATGGAGAAGGGGATTGGGCAGTCTCTAACCTGACCGGCAGCGGCGGCGAAAGGGTCTTTATCGGGCACCGCTGGGGCACCCGCTTCGACGCCGCCGTGGTGATCCGAGTGAGCACGGGCGAGGCTTCCGTCCACGTCCTCGTCGGGGGCACCGTCCAGCGGGTGCCGGCGGACGAAATGCGCTCCCTGGTGCCCGGGCCCATCGCCGACGTCATCTTCCACGTGCTGGAGTCCATCAACGCCGGCCCGTAGCAGTCTGCATTCCCGCGTCGTCATCGAGGGGAGCGCCGACCCGAGTAGAAGCGGGGCGCGGGCACGCCCGCCCGGAGGGAACCGCCCGCGTCTGAACGGATAAAAACGGGGGAAGGTTTCGCCCTTCCCCCGTCCCTGTTCCAGTCCCTGGCCACCTGGCCCTACACGATGGGCCGCACGAAGGCGCCGGGGCTGTCGACGCAGATGAACAGCGCGTCCAGGAACTCTGTCTCGGTAAGGTCGCTCACCTCAGGGAACTGAGGGGAGTAGCCGAGCCAGGAGCCCAGATCGAACTTCCAGATGGAGGTAAGGATGCCCGTGCGCCCGACGTTGCTGGCGATGGTCTGGGTAGGGGTGGCATCGGGGTAGGTGCTGGCCACGGCGTTGCAGCCCGCCATTAGATCGACCGCCTCCATGCCGGGGGGCAGTGGGGTGGCCGTAGGAGCAGGGCCGCCGCTCGGGGTAGGGCCAGGGCCCCCCGGGGTAGGCGAGGGGGCGGGCGGCGGCGCGCCGCCCTCGCCGCAGGTGACCTGCGCGTCGGTCAAGGTGGTGTCGATGGGAGCGTCAGGACCGCTGGCGAGGGCAGTGCCAAAGGTGGGGTCCTCTGTCAGCGATGCGAGATGGAGCGAACTGGTGCCGTCCCCTACACAGTGGAGGGTGACCGTGTGCACGACGCCCGTGGCCGTGGTGGGCGCTGTGGCCGCGCAGCCGTTGTGGACGGTGTTGGCGACCGCAGTCGGCGGGCCACACAGCATGCCACCAAGTTCTGTAGGCGTCTCGCTGTCGTAGGCGAGCAGCGCCGGGTCCCACCCTAGCTTGTACTGCTCGGCCAGGTAGGCGTTAGGAGCGGCTGTGACCACGATATCAATGTCGAAGGTGCCGGTTCCTGTGACCGTTCTGCTGCTATCGATGGCTCCCCCTGGGATAGCGTCTACAGCCATGGCCGCCGAAGCCTGGGCACTCACTAAGCGAGGCGCCAGTAGTCCGGTAGCAACAAACAACAATGCCAGAAAGACCCAGAATCTTCTCTTCGTCGCCATTGTCCCTTACAGCCCTCCTCTCGTGGGGATACTGCTAGTTCGTAATGTCTGGGAGCCCCATCACGCCCCAGAACGCCGGCCCAGAAGGCAGCCATTGGGCGCCAGGTTCTGGGAAGATGCGCCCGGCCGTTGTTCCGCTGGCTTCTATACCACCGGCCGCACGAAGGCGCCGGGGCTGTTGACGCAGATGAACACCGCGTCCAGAAAGTCCGCCTCGGTCAGGTCGCTCACCTCAGGGAACTGAGGGGAGTAGCCGAGCCAGGAGCCCAGATCGAACTTCCAGACGGACGTAAGGATGCCCGTGCGCCCGACGTTGCTGGCGATGGTCTGGATAGGGGTGGCATCAGGGTAGGTGCTGGCCACAGGGTTGCAGCCCGCCATTAGATCGACCGCCTCCAGGCCGGGGGGCACCGGCGTGAGCGTGGGGAGAGGGCCCGTCGGTGTGGCGGTGGCTGTGGGTCCTCCCGGCGTGGGCGTACTGGTGGGCACCGGTGTATCACCTGACCCCGGCGTGGGGGTAGTAGGGGACACGCACTCAGGCACGTTGCTGACGGGGGGATTCTCTGCGCTCGGGTCAGTCACAGCCAGGCCGGCGCAAACGAACTGGATATTGGGTGAACCACCAGCCACGGGCACGAAACTGATGGTGGAGAGCAGGCCGTTACCGCTCACACCTGGCGCGGTCCCCCCAGTAACGCAACCGAACCTGACGTTGCCCGGCTCAAGGGTCGGCGATGGCGGCAGAAGGGTATAGCAACTGACCGAACGTCCGGTGTCATCCAGGAAGCCGCCGTCCGATATGGCAGACTTCGGGGGCTGTGTTAGCTCGACGACGTTCCGGTCATACCGGATCCACCACTCATAAGCCCCCAGATCCTGAGCGCCTTCGATCTCGATGCGGACGTCGAACTCGCCGCCGCCTGCGGGGACAGAGGAGGGTGCAACCACCCTCATGACTGCCCCTTGCCCCAACGCTGACCCCCAGGAAGCCGCCGCTAGCCCGCCGACAGCCAGAGTCAGGGCGCCGATGATCAAGAATCGCAAAAGACCTCGCCTCAGGTAGTTCATCGCCTGTCTTCCCCCTGCTTAGTGTCGGCTACATCCCAAAGCCTCTACATGCCATATCCTCTCCCTGGCAAGGTTGTGAACTCGATCTGTCGCGGCCCTCCACTGGCGGCGCGACAAATGCTGACGGGGCCGAAGGCCCGCTCGGGCCCCAAGAAGGCGGGAGAAGGCTTTCGCCTTCTCCCCCTCTTCTCCACATGGGCTAGCTATGCTTTGGCCCGGTCATCCTCCCTCTGTTACGTCCACCAGAGACAGGAGCAGACGCCCAGCGAAGATGACGGCTCGGAAGCTCCCCGGGCCGAACGGGCAAATGCCGCGGCCGAAGATCATGGCATCGCCGGAGCGCGAGGACAGCAGCACCTGGTCGCCCACACGGATGACGCCGGTGCCGCTGATAGGTTCGCCGTTCCAGCCAAACTCCCAGCCGCTGTCGGTGATGCCCAGCCAGGTGCCCCGGTCGAAGTCATCGCTGAAGAAGCAGTCGAAATCGGGTGGCAGATCGCAGGTCACCGAGGCGTCGGTCAGGGTCGTCTCGATTGTCTCGCCAGGCAGCGCGGTGGTCGTGCCAAAGGTGGGGTCTTCGACCATGCTCACCAGGTGCAGGGGGCTGGTGCCCGCTGCCACGCAGTGCAGGGTGACCGTGTGCACGGCGCCCGTGTCCGTGGTGGGCGCTGCGGCCACGCAGCCGCTGCGAACCTCGTTGGCGATCACCACCGGCGGCTGGCACATCGTGAGCCCGTCAAGGTTGGTAGGCGCCTCGCTGTCGTAGGCCAGCACCGCCGGGTCCCACTCGACGTAGTACTGCTCGGCCTGGTAGGCGTTAGGGGCGTTGGTGACCACGATGTCCACGTCGAAGGGGTCAGTGCTGGTTAGCGTGGTGCTGGAGTCCACGCCTCCCCCGGAGACGGCGTCCACTGCCATCGCGTTGGGTTCCGGCGGCACCTCGGTCGGGATAGGCGTCTCCGTCGGCGTGGGCGTCGGCGGCACCTCCGTGGCTGTCGGCGTGGGCGTCGGCGGACACCCCGCGTCCACCAGAGACAGGAGCAGACGCTCCTCAGCGAAGATCATGGCTTGGAAGCTCCCCGGGCCGCACGCACAAATGCCGCGGCCGAAGATCACGGCATCGCCGGAGCGCGCGAACAGCAGCACTTGGTCGCCCACACGGATGACGCCGGTGCCGCTGATAGGTTCGCTGTTCCAGCTAAACTCCCAGTTGCTGCCAGTGGTGGTCAGGGTGGTGCCCCGGCCGAAGTCATCCTCGAAGAGGCAGTCGAACGCGGGCTGGACGTTGACGGTGACGGAATCGGAGTCGGACGCGAGCTCGGTGGTGGTTACGGTGGCCGTGTCGGTGACCGTGCCCACCGAGCCCAGGACGATGGCTTCCGTGTCGGTGCAGGTAGCCCCAGGAACGAGGACTCCGCAGTCCTTGTCCAGGGCGTTGTGGGTATCGTCGTCCACTAAGACGTCGGTGAGGTCCGTGTTGCCGGTATTGGTGACCGTCCATTCGTAGGTCACGGTGCCGCCCGCGGTGACGAGGATGGGCCCGTCGGAGCCATCAGCCTTCTTGTCGATGCTGACGGCGGGCGTCGGGGGTATATCGTCGTTGATGATGGTGCAGGTCATGTCATCGCCCGGCGCCAGGGTGATGGAGCCGTCGCCCGCGCAGTCGCCGCCGATGGTGGCGGTGTAGAAGGGCGCCGGGTCGTCCTCGCTCACCGTGTGCGCCCCCGCTAAGAGGATGTTGGGGGCGCCGCTGGTGACGGGCGCGCCGTCGATGCGCAGCGTGAAGTCGCCGACCACCCACCCCCCGCCGCCGCTGTCGTCGATGATGGTCTTGGTGACGGTG
>JBAUEL010000078.1:0-33737 GCA_049678585.1 Dehalococcoidia bacterium | reverse complement strand
GTAGCCACCTGCACCGGTAGCGAGGCCACTTTTGACGACTTTATCGACATGAAGGCGACCTTCGGGCCCAACGTCGTAAAGGCAGTGCAGCACATGACGGCGGACCACATACTGGAGCGGGACAGGTACATGCAGGACGGCCTGGAGCATCACGAGATCCTCGAGATGCTTCAGGATTTGCTAAGCCTGGCAGGCTAATGAGAATCGGCATTGGCTTTGACGTGCAACCCTTCGCCCCCGGCAGGCGGCTGATGCTCGGCGGCGTGGAGGTCCCGCACGAGGCCGGCCTCGCCGGCCACTCCGACGCCGATGTCCTCCTCCACGCCATCATGGACGCCCTCCTCGGCGCCGCCGCCCTCGGCGACATCGGCCAGCACTTCCCCTCCGACGACCCCCGCTACGAGGGCGCCGACAGCCGCGACCTCCTCCGCCGGGTCGCCGCCATGGTGCGCGAGGCGGGCCACGCCGTCGCCAACATCGACGCCACGGTCATCGCCGAGCGGCCCCGCATCGCCCCGCACGTGGAGGCCATGCGGCGGGCCGTCGCCGGGGCTGCGAGCGTCGACGTGGAGCGGGTGAGCGTCAAGGCCACCACCACCGACCACCTCGGGGCCATCGGCCGCGGCGAGGGTATTGCGGCCCTGGCCGTGGCCCTGCTAGAGTAATTAGTTAGCGACCGCCTATGAAACGTCTTAATCCATCGGGTTCATCCTTCATTCTCCAGCGGCACCCTCGCTTCCGGGGCAGGCCCATTCGCTGCGTCTGTCTCCCGGGGTGCCCCTGAAGCCAGGGACACCCCCGAACAGCGAAGAAACCTGTGCGAAGGAGGGAAGCGAGCATGTCGCTCCTCAGAAGTATCCTTAGAGATATCCAGGCCGCCCGGGAGCGCGACCCGGCGGCCGTCAGCAGCCTCGAAGTCATCCTGGCCTATCCGGGCTTCCACGCCCGGCAGTTGCACCGCCTGTCACACGCCCTCTATGAACGGCGTGTCCCGGTGCTCCCTCGCGTCATCTCCCACATCAGCCGCGCCCTCACCGCCATCGAGATCCACCCCGGCGCGAAGATCGGCGAGGGCTTCTTCATCGACCACGGCATGGGCGTGGTCATCGGCGAGACGGCGGAGATCGGCGACGACTGCCACCTCTACCAGGGGGTGACCCTAGGCGGGACCAGCCGCCTGCGCACCAAGCGCCACCCCACCCTGGGCAACAACGTGGTTGTTGGGGCGGGCGCGAAGCTCATCGGCGCCATCACCATCGGCGACAACGCCCGCATCGGCGCGGGCTCCGTGGTTATCACGGATGTTCCGCCGAACGCCACCGTGGTGGGGGTGCCCGGCCACGTGGTGGCCTTCCAGGAGCCCGGCACCGATACCATCGAGCGGCTGCCCGACCCGGGCTGGGACCGCATGACCGAGCTGGAGCAGCGGGTCGCCGAACTGGAGGAACGTCTTCGCACCCTGCAAGAAGGCCACGCCGCGGAACAGGACTCGCCCCCGGCCGCGGCCGGACAGGAGGAACGGCCGTGAAGCTCCTCAACACCCTCTCCGGCCAGCTCGAGGAGTTCGCCCCCCTCGGAGACGTGGTGAAGATGTACGTCTGCGGCGTGACCCCCTACGACGAGAGCCACGTCGGCCACGCCATGAGCTACATCGTCTTCGACGTGCTCCGGCGCTACCTGGAGTACCGGGGATATCGCGTGAACCACGTCCAGAACTTCACGGACATCGACGACCGCATCATCGGCCGCGCCAACCGCCTCGGGGTGGAGCCGCAGGACCTGGTGGAGCAGCTCATCGACCGCTACTTCGAGGACATGCATGCCCTCAACGTCCTCGACGCCCACGAGTACCCTCGCGCCACCCAGGAGATCCCGGAGATGATCCGCATCATCGAGGGGCTGGTGGAGAAGGGCTACGCCTACCCCTCGGACGGCGACGTCTACTACCGGGTGGAGAAGAAGGAAGGCTACGGCAAGCTCTCCAACCGCAGCGTGGACTCCCTGCTGGCGGGCGCACGGGTGGAGCCCAGCGAGGTCAAGGAGAGCCCCGCCGACTTCGCCCTGTGGAAGGCCGCCAAGCCCGGCGAGCCCGCCTGGGAGAGCCCCTGGGGCCCCGGTCGCCCCGGCTGGCACATCGAGTGCTCAGCCATGTCCCTCAAGTACCTGGGCGAGCAGATCGATATCCACGGCGGCGGCGAGGACCTCATCTTCCCCCACCACGAGAACGAGATCGCCCAGACCGAGGCCTTCACCGGCAGGGTCCCCTTCGTCCGCTACTGGCTGCACAACGCCTGGGTGAAGATGGGCGAGGAGAAGATGAGCAAGTCCCTGGGCAACTTCATCACCATCAGCGAAGGGCTGGAGCGCTTCGGCGCCGACGCCATCCGCGTCTGGGTGCTCACCTCCCACTATCGCACCCCCCTGATGTACACGGAGGAGGCGCTGGACTCGGGCAAGCGGGGCGCCGAGCGCCTGCGGGTGGCCGCCCGCACCGCCGGCCCGGACGGCAGCGGGCCGGCCGTCGACCCGGCAGCCTATCGCGAGCGCTTCCTGGAGGCCATGGACGAGGACCTCAACACCCCCAAAGCGCTGGGCACCCTCTTCGAGCTGGCCCGCGAGGTCAACCGCGCCCGCGACGAGAGCCGTCCCATCGAGAAGGCGCAGGCTACCCTGCTGGACCTGGGCGAGGTGCTGGGCCTCACCCTCACCGAGCCCGAGGTCGGGCTGGCCGCCGCCCCCTTCATCGAGCTGCTGGTGGCGACCCGCAACGAGCTGCGCAAGGCCAAGCAGTTCGAGCTGGCCGACCGCATCCGCAGCGGCCTGGGGGAGCTGGGCATCACCCTCGAGGACACCGCGCAGGGAACCGTCTGGAGGCGCAAGACCTAGCTCCTTTCAGCACTTCAGAAGCCGCCGGTTTCACAGCCTGTGGAAGACGCTCTTGCGGCGGCCTTGTCATTCTGAGCAAAGCGAAGAATCTGGTTCATGGAGACCCTTCGCTTCGCTCAGGGTGACAGAACAGAACCAAGCGCTCTCAAGCACGCTCCTTGACATATCATCTCCTCTCGCCCTACACTTTCGGCACAAAGGCTGTGACGGAGACGAGTAGGGCGGTGGAGCCGGCCAGCGAGTCCGGTACGGTGTGAGCGGACCCGGTGGCGCCCCCCGAAAATCCCTCCTGAGCCGCCGACCGAAAGGCTAGAACCATCGAACCAAGGAACATCTGAACCAAGCTGTAGTTACGGTTCCAAGGCTCCAAGGTTCCGCGGTTCCAAGTGCGAGTAGGCTCGGCCGGAGCGCCTACCGTTACCAGGGGCAGGGGCATCACCTCACGAGGGGTCGTGTCCTGGCGAGTGGCCCGCGTTTGCGGGCAAGTAGGGTGGTACCGCGGGTACGCAAGTTCGGCCCGTCCCTAATGGGGCGGGCTTTCTCATTGCCAAAGCCCCGGGTCGGATGGCCACGGGAGGAAGCGTGGATGAAGCATATCTCTGTTTGGGTGCCTGGCAACCCCGTCACCCTAACTGCTCTGGCACAGGTAGCGGACCCATGGAAACGCGCCGTCTCCACCGCAGTTCGCGCGCAATGGAGTGGTGGCTTCCTGCGCGATCCGTGCGCCGTTGTGCTCGACTTCTCCTTGGTGCCTGGTCGCTACCACACCACGGCGGTCTTCAACCTGCTAAAGGCAACCATAGATGGTCTGAGCCACGTGATATTCAAGCCTTCGCCTTCGGGCCAGCCCGGACCGTGGAGCCGTGAGGACTTCTGGATCACGCAACTTGTCGCCAGGAAACGGATCGCTGATAAGCAGCCAGGAGTGACTATCGAGTTGAGACCGCCCCGCGCTGACTTGCCTCGACGCGCTGAGCCGCCTGTCGTGGAGGCATTCATTCCCGGTAGCCCGCCGCTCTGGCCCGGTGACGAGGCAGGCCAGCAGAAAGTTGTGCAATGGAGAGATCGCATCAAGCGTGTGCTCAGGCCAAGCGAGCCCCCCAATTCCCAAACGCAGCTTGCGGTGACTTTGCGATTTCAGATCGAGCCAGAGCGCATGAACACGTCTGACCTGGACAACTTCTGCGTTCCCGCTGCCCAAGCGGTGGTGCAGGCTGTCTTCGGAAACTTGCGCCGCGGCACCGCCGTAGAAGAGATTGCCGCCGAGAAAATAGTGACGAGCCCGGACAAGTATGGTGTCGCAGTCCAAGTGCGATACATCTAACGCGATATTGCGCGGTATGGAGTGAGTCCATGTTCAAACCTGTCCTCACCAAGGTTGACTTTCCGGCCCTGGAGCGGGAGGTGCTGCACTGGTGGCAGGAGCAGCGCATGATGCAGAAGTACCTGCACCGCAACGAGGGCTCCCCCCGCAAGTGGTCCTTCATCGATGGGCCCATCACCGCCAACAACCCCATGGGCGTCCACCACGCCTGGGGTAGGGCCTACAAGGACCTCTACCAGCGCTTCAAAACCATGCAGGGCTATCGCCAGCGCTACCAGAACGGCTTCGACTGCCAGGGCCTCTGGATCGAGGTGGAGGTGGAGCGCGAGCTCGGCTTCTCCTCCAAGCGCGACATCGAGGCCTTCGGCGTCGCCGAGTTCGTCGAGGCCTGCAAGGAGCGGGTGCGTAAGTTCTCCGCCATCCAGACGGAGCAGTCCATCCGCCTGGGCTACTGGATGGACTGGGACAACTCCTACTACACCTTCTCCGACGAGAACAACTACACCATCTGGCACTTCCTCAAGAGGTGCCACGAACGCGGCTGGCTCTACAAGGGCCACGACGTCATGCCCTGGTGCCCCCGCTGCGCCACCGGCATCTCCGAGCACGAGATCGTCACCGAGGGCTACCGCGAGCTCACCCACCCCAGCGTCTACCTGAAGTTCCCCCTGAACGAGCGGCCGGGCGAGTCGCTGCTGGTCTGGACCACCACCCCCTGGACCCTGACCTCCAACACGGCGGCGGCAGTCCACCCGGACCTCACCTACGTCCGCGTCCGGCAGGGCGAGGAGGTCTACTACCTGGCGAAGGCAGCGCTCCCCTCCCTTCACGGCGAGTACGAGGTCCTGGATGAGTTGCCGGGCAAGGACCTGCTGGACCTCACCTACCAGGGCCCCTTCGACGAGCTGCCCGCCCAGAAGGGAGTGCAGCATCGGGTCATCCCCTGGAAGGAGGTCAGCGAGAGCGAGGGCACGGGCATCGTGCACATCGCGCCGGGCTGCGGGGCCGAGGACTTCGAGCTGGGCAAGGAGTTCGGGCTGGCCACCATCGCCCCCCTCGACGAGTCCGCCACCTTCCTGGAGGGCTTCGACTGGCTGAGCGGCAAGAACGCCGAAGAGGTCAGCCAGCCCATCTTCGACGACCTGGCACGCAAGGGCGTCCTCTATCGCACCGAGGACTACACCCACCGCTACCCGGTGTGCTGGCGCTGCGAGAGCGAGCTCGTCTTCCGCCTGGTGGACGAGTGGTTCATCTCCATGGACGAGCTCCGCCACCAGATCATGGAGGTCACCAAGAAGATCCGCTGGGTCCCGGAGTTCGGCCTGGCCCGCGAGCTGGACTGGCTCCGCAACATGGACGACTGGATGATCTCCAAGAAGCGCTACTATGGCCTGGCGCTCCCCATCTACGAGTGCTCCTGCGGCCAGGTGGAGGTCATCGGCGACGAGGAGGAGCTGCACGAGCGGGCCGTGGAGGGCTGGGAGGAGTTCCAGGGGCATTCGCCCCACCGCCCCTGGATCGACGCCGTCAGGATCCGCTGCCCCAAGTGCGACGAGAAGGTCTCGCGCATCAAGGACGTGGGCAACCCCTGGCTGGATGCGGGCATCGTGTCCTTCTCCACCCTGGGCTACCGTCACAACCGCGACTACTGGCGCGAGTGGTTCCCCGCCGACTGGATCTCCGAGAGCTTCCCGGGCCAGTTCCGCAACTGGTTCTACTCGCTGCTGGCCATGAGCACCGTGCTGGAGAACCATGAGCCCTTCCGCGCCTGCTTCAGCTATGCCCTGGTCCGCGATGAGCACGGCGAGGAGATGCACAAGAGCAGGGGTACCGCCATCTGGTTCGAGGAAGCGGCGGAGCGCATGGGCGTGGACGTGATGCGCTGGCTGTTCTCCCGCCACAACCCCGCCATTAACCTGAACTTCGGCTGGCACTCCGGCGACGAGGTCCGCCGCGAGTTCATCCTCACCCTCTGGAACACCTACGCCTTCTTCGTCACCTACGCCAGCATCGACCGCTTCGACCCGGGCGCGGCTGGCGACGGCGCTGCCGCCCGCACCGACCTGGACCGCTGGATCGCGTCGAACCTCCACCGGCTCACCGCTGAGGTCACGGCATCCCTCGAGGAGTTCGACGCGATGAGCGCCTGCCGCCGCGTCGAGGCCTTCGTGGAGGACCTCTCGAACTGGTACGTGCGACGCAGCCGCCGCCGCTTCTGGAAGAGCGAGGACGACGCCGACAAGCGCGCCGCCTACGACACCCTCTATCAGTGCCTGGTCACGCTCATCAAGCTCATGGCCCCCTTCACGCCCTTCCTGGCGGAGGAGATGTACCAGAACCTGGTGCGCTCCTGGGATGCTGCCGCCCCCGAGAGCGTCCACCTCTGCGACTGGCCGCTCGCCGACCCCTCCCTCATCGACCAGGCGCTGGACGAGGAGACCCGCCTGGTCATGAAGGTGGCGAGCCTGGGGCGCTCGGCGCGGAGCAAGGCCGGGATCAAGGTCCGCCAGCCGCTGGCGCGGGTGTTCGTCAAGCTCTCCTCGCAGGCGGAGGAAGAGGGGCTGACTCGCCTGGTCCCGCAAGTGCTCGAGGAGCTGAACGTCAAGGAGCTAACCTCCATCCAGGACGAATCGGAGTTCGTCCAGTTCGAGGTGAGGCCCAACGGCGCCCTCCTCGGCCCGAAGTACGGCCGCGCCCTGGCCGATATCGAGCGCGCCCTGGCCGAGATGGACCCCTCGAAGGTAGCTCGCACCGTGGCGGCCCGCCATCACCTGGAGGTAGGCGGCCACCACCTGGAGCCCGACGAGGTGGTGGTGAGCACGATGGAGAAGGAGGGGTTCGTCGCGGCCCTGGAGGGAAGCTACGCCGTCGTGCTGGATACCCGTATCACCCCGGAGCTGGCCGACGAGGGCCTGGCCCGCGAGCTCGTCCACCGCCTCCAGACCATGCGCCGCGACGCCGGCTTTGACATCGCCGACCGCATCGTTACCTACTATCAGGGCGGCGAGCGCGTCGCGCGGGTGATGCAAACCCACGCCGACTACATCCGCCAGGAGACCCTCTCCCTGGAGCTGATCGAAGACGAGCCGCCCGAGGGCGCCCACCGCCAGGAGCAGAAGGTAAACGACGAGCAGGTGCTGCTGGCGGTCAGGCAGGCCTAGCCGCCTGCTGATAAACCCAAGTGGGCCGTTCGTGGTTCGACAGGCTCACCACGAGCGGAATCTGAGAACCGCTCGTCCTGAGCGCGTCGAAGGGCGAGCGCCGGCTTTTTCAGCAGCCTGCTAGCCGCCGGGGCGCTTCCCGGCGTCGGGCCGCTCGGCAGGCCGAGCCGCTTCCTCCTTCTCATGCACCACCAGCCCCTTCGCCAGGCGCCAGGCCCGTCGCCGCAGGGCCTCCTTGACGCGTGGCGGGGCGGGAGCGGCGGGCGCCTCGGCGTAGTCCCCCCGCAGGACCCGCGGGTACTCCGACGCCAGCTCCGCACCCAGGAGGAGGATGTTGGCCGTCAGGTAGATCCAGGTGAGGAAGAGCAGGATGCCCCCCAGCGAGCCGTAGACGATGTCGTAGGTGGCGAAGTTGGCCACGTAGATGCTGAAGATGTTCTTCAGCAGCTCGAAGAGGACCGTGGCCAGCAGCGCTCCCGGCCACACGTCGCGGAAGTGCGTCTCGGCGCTGGGCACGTAGCGATAGAGGAGCATGAACACCGCGAAGGTGAACACGGCGGGCAGGAAGAAGGGCACCACCGACCACACGAACCCCGTCCCCTCCGAGAGCGGCCCCAGGTTCTCATCGCTCAGCTCGCGGAGGGTGCGCAGGAAGCCCGTCCCTGCCACCGAGGCCACCAGCAGCACCCCCAGCCCCGCCACCATGCCCAGGTCGACGAGCTTCTGCTGAACGATGGGCCGGTGCTTCTCAAGGTCCCAGGCGATGTTCAGGGACTTGCGGATGGACCCGAACATGGCGGAGGCGGACCATGCCATCCCCACCAGGCCCACGATGGTCAGGGGCGCGCTCACGTTCTTCACGCCCTCGATGGTGTCGCGCACCAGGTTCTCCTGCTCGCTCTCCGCCTCCAGGGGGAGCGTCTCCAGCAGCCGGTCGACAACCTCATCCCGTAGCTCGGCGTCCCGCATGACGAAGCCGAACATCGACACCAGGAACACGGTGAGGGGGATGACGGAGAACAGGACATAGTAGGAGATGGCCGCCGCCATGTGGGTACAGTTGTCGGCGCCGAACTCCTGGAAGGTGCGTCTGACCAGCAGGATGAACGTCTTCACCGCCGGACCCCCGCAGGGATGAAGGAAGCCCGAGGGGCCTCGGGCTCCTCGCTCAGTCTAGACCCAGCCCGATAGGCCTGTCAAAGCGAAGCACCTGTTCCTTGTTCGGCCAAGGGAGGCCGAGCTATAATCCGGACACCAAGCGCGGGAGCGAGGGTTGATGGGGAAGAGCAAGGCTAAGCAGCCGCAGCGGGCCGAATCGGCCTCTGCGGGCGGTCGCGGCGACGGTGAGCTGCGCTACCGGCGCATCGTGGCCAAGTTCGGCACCAACCTGCTCACCGCGGGCACCGACCGCCTCGACCTCGAGGTGATGTCGGCCCTCGTGGGGCAGGTGGCTCGCCTGCTGAAGCAGGGCGCCCAGGTCATCGTGGTCACCTCCGGGGCCATCGCCGCCGGCCGCCACCGGCTGGCCCTGGCCGAGGACCGCCGCGACATCCCCTTCCGCCAGGTGCTGGCCTCCGTCGGGCAGAGCCACCTCATGCAGTCCTACGACGCGCTGTTCGGGTGGCACGACGTGGTGGTCGCCCAGACGCTCCTCTCCAGGCGCGACCTGGTCGACCGGGTGGGCTACCTCAACGCCCGCAACACCCTCCTGGCCCTCCTAGAGCTGAAGGCCGTGCCTATCGTCAACGAGAACGACCCGGTGGCCGTGGAGGAGATCGAGGGGGCCACCATCGGCGACAACGACCACCTTTCGGCCCTGGTGGCCAACCTGGTGGACGCCGACCTCCTGGCGCTCCTCACGGATACCGGCGGCCTCTACACGGCGGATCCGCGCCTGGACCCCTCGGCCCGCTTGATCCCCCGCGTGGACCGCATCGACGCCGAGGTGGAGCGCCTGGCCGGCGCCGAGGGCCCCCAGGGCGTCGGCGGCATGGTCACCAAGGTCGAGGCGGCCCGCCTGGCCACCGCCAGCGGCACCGACGTCTTCTTCGCCGGCGGCTACGAGAAGGATGTGCTAGTGCGTCTGGCCTGCGGCGAGCAACTCGGCACGTACTTCCCGGCCAGCGCCGACCGCATGGAGAGCCGCAAGCGCTGGCTGCTCTCGGGCCTGGCCACGCGGGGGCGCATCGTAGTCGATGCGGGGGCGGCGCGCGCTCTGGTCGAAGGGCACAAGAGCCTCCTGCCCGCCGGCGTCCGCGAGGTGGAGGGCCCCTTCGAGCGGGGCGATACGGTGAACATCTGCGCGCCGGACGGCCGGCGCATCGCCTGCGGCATCGCCAACTACGCGCACCAGGAGGTGGAGGCGATCCGGGGCCAGCGCTCGGACCGCATCCTCGAGGTGCTGGGCCACCAGTACGGCGAGGAAGTCGTCCACCGCGACAACCTCGTGGTGCTGTAAGGGGAGGAGGGCGTTCGCAATGAGAGAATGGGGTGTCCTGGTAGGCGTCCTGATCGCGGCGTCGCTCCTGCTGGGTGCCTGTGGCGGGGGGGACGATGGGGTGGAGCCCACCGCTACCATGGAAGGCGAGGCAACGGTCGCCGCTGACGTTACGGCGGCGCCGCAGGTCGAACCGACGGAGCCGCCAAGCCCGGTGCCGCCGACAGCGACGCCGGAGCCGCCACCACCGACGAATACCCCAGTGCCACCATCTCCCACGACTGAATCGGTCACGCCAGTCTTTAGGCCGGACCTGACGCGATGCGAGAACACGCCGACGCCGACGATCGACCGGGTGTGGCAGGTGTCGGCGCCGAGGGGATTGCCCGGCCCCGTCCGGCCCGCTGAGGTGGTCGAGCTTGGCCTGAGGAACAAGTTCGGGGTGGAGGACGAGGCCTACTGGGCCGGAGCGAGGGTGATCGCCCCGGATGGAAGCTCGTCTGTTGGCACTACTATGGTGAGCGGAGATGCCTGGGGCTATGTTCTGTACCCCGATGACTTTCCAGGGGGCAGCCCCGTTTACTCTGGCGTGTACACCGTGGTCTGGGAGATCGGGGGTGGTTACATTGCGTGCGATGGCTTCCTCGTCGAAGACTACTGAGGCCAGGGGCCATCTACGTCGCGGCCAGCGCTCGGAGCGCATCCTGGAGGTGCTGGGCCACCAGTACGGCGAAGAGGTCGTCCACCGCGACAACCTGGTAGTGCTGTAGGGGATGCGACAATCTTCGCGCTCGGATTTCAGATGTAGGCAGCGGGGTTCTCACCACTGGTCATGCAACTCATCTATGGCCTAATTCCTTACTTGTGCGTTCTCGAGCCCCTGGTGGTTGCGGGCAATCGGTTCACGTCACTCCATGAAGCCGACTGGCCGAAACGCAATGCTGAGGCGGACAAGCTCCACAACAAGCTACTCGAAATGTTCTATGACGGGCACGGGCAGCAGATACGCGAATGCACCTGGTTTATCCTCCGCCATCCCAAAGCCAGGCCCACCGACGAAGCGTTGATTGGCCATCAACGATTGATCTCAGCCGTCCAATTCGCTCTTCTAGACAGCCCGGGCCGAGACTCCACCTTGAGCGCCGAGCAGGCGGACGTGTGGCTGTTTCATCATCTCTATGACTATCTCTATCTCTATGACTTGCCAGCGGGCCACAAGGAAACGTGGTGGCAAACGGCTGGCACTTTTCACGCTCCGCTCACCGTGGTTTCGCAGCGGGACAAGTTCTTCCCCCGCGAGCCGCAGCTAGCCCTTCGGCACGTGAACGACATGGGTCGGGTAAGGGGACTGCTGGAGCATCTGCTCCCACCGACCGCGCGTCTCGACCGGCTCTCGGAGCATCGCAGGCGAATCCTCGATAGCCTGCCTTTCTTCATCCTGAGCTGTTCGTCCGGCTACACAGTCGACATTAGGGCACGACTCGTCAACTTGGTCACGGCCTTCGAAATACTGCTCAACCTTGGCGAGTCTAAGTGGCAGAAGCGAGACCCATTTGTGGCCCGCGTGGTCGAGTGGCTTGCTCCCGTGTTCGGCGGCTGGCAACCCCACGACATGGAAACCATGCTCGAGCGGCTCATGACATTCTGCGAGAGCCTCTACAGGCTCCGAAACGCCATCCTCCATGAGGGTGAGACGCGGGTCGAAAAGCTGCTGTTCCGTGGCCGGGCGGACGAGCAGCCGTTTATCGGCTACGTTTGGAAAGCTCGCCAGATCTTCGTTGCCTGCGTCCGTGCGAAGCTAGGGATGCTCGATCCCTTCGATTTGTGGTCCATTCTGGAGCAGCTTGTATCTAATGAGGACCGCCTGAGCCGGGCGCGACAAGCGTTCGACCGAGGGGACGTCAACACGGGGGTCTCCCTTATCAGCGACCTGCGCCACTATCCGACACCGGAGCCCGTGGAGCTAATCCTCGACGTTTGGAAGCGGCTAGTACATGTCTACGTCGATCGGGTCGCGGGCTCAGTGAAGGCATTACCGCCTGAAGTGGCCGAGACGCTTCAGCAGCACCGCAGCCTGCTGTATCACTCCAGCGTCTTCCGCCGCGCTTGGGAGCGGCTGCGCGCCATGCATGCCCTCGCGCAGATCGACCAGAAGACACCCATCACTAGCGCCACCATCCACTTCGCCGACTACGCAGGATACGCACTATCCCTCCCCTACAGGTTGCAGGAGCAACGCTCTCCTGGCGGTTAAGCGCTGCGGCAGCTAAGAGGTGACGCCATGACCTCCCCCCTCTCCTCACTCCCCCGCCTGCGCGACGCCCGTCGTCGCCGCGCCTCCAGCTACGACCGCTCCGGCGGCAACGCCGACTTCTGGGTCCTCGACCCCGGCGAGACCCGCCCCCTCGCCGAGATCGAGGGCGCCGGCTGCGTCAAGCACATCTGGATGACCCTGGCCAGCCGCGAGGAGCACTACCCCCGTCGCAGCCTCCTGCGCATGTACTGGGACGGCGAGCCCTCCCCCAGCGTCGAGGTGCCGACGGGCGACTTCTTCGGCATGGGCCACGGCATCACGAAGGAGTTCTCATCGGCGCCGCTGGCGATGAGCCCGCGCGACGGTCGGGCCTTCAACTGCTTCTTCCCCATGCCCTTCGCTCGGGGCGCGCGGGTGGAGCTGACGAACGAGGGCGAGCGGCGCCTCGTCGTCTACTTCTATATCGACTACGAGGAGTACGACGCCCTGCCGGAAGACCTGGGCCGCTTCCACGCCCAGTGGCGTCGCCAGAACCCCACGCCGGGCTGGGGCGACGACAGCCGTCGCTTCGACCAGAACCCCGACTACCGCGGCGAGGTCTGGCAGACCCCCAACCTCGACGGCAAGGCCAACTACGTCATCCTCGAGGCCGAGGGCAGGGGCCACTACGTCGGCTGCAACCTGAACATCGACTGCTTCCAGCGCGCCAAGAACGACTGGTACGGCGAGGGCGACGACATGATCTTCATCGACGGCGAGGCCTGGCCGCCCTCCCTCCATGGCACCGGCACCGAGGACTACTTCAACACCGCCTGGAGCCCCCAGAAGGAGTTCTGCACCCCCTACCACGGCCTGCCGCTCTACAGCGGCACCGATGACTGGCCCTGGGGCGGGAAGAACTCCATGTACCGCTTCCACATCGAGGACCCCATCTACTTCCAGAAGTCCATCCGCGTGACCATCGAGCACGGCCACGCCAACAACCTCTCGAACGACTACTCGTCTACGGCCTACTGGTACCAGACGGAGCCGCACGCGGAGTTCCCCAAGATGCTGCCGGTCGAGGAGCGGCTGCCGCGGGGGTAGGGAGGACGAGATAGCGGGCGAAAGAAGGATTCGCGCCCTAGTCTGGCTCCCAGGGCTCCAGCAGGAAGTCAGAGTGCTCCGTTCCCTGATTCACTAGCCGGAAGGCCGCGCAGGCCGGACGCAGCATGCCGTATCCGCTCACTCGCATTTCTACCTTGTAGATTCCTCGCCCCATCCTCCACTTCGGGTTTCTCCAGTCGGCATATCTGTAGGCCTCGTCATTGAAGTGGTAGAACTCGGCTTCGCCCTGCTTCTTTATGGCAAAGGAGACTGAGTACGGGTAAGCATCAACATGCCCCTTGCGCTCCGTTGGAAAGAGCTTGTCGAGCCGGCGGTTTCGTAACATCGTGGGCAGGTGCGGCTCTCCGCGAGCGTAGTCGACCGGTTCCGGGTTGTCGTCCCACCTGGCGAGCAGCCACGAGTCAGCCAAGACAGGCTTTCCTGTCTTAGCATCCAGGTATCTCACCTTGATCTGGCAACCCTCCGGTGCGACCCTGAGGACCAGCGGACGAAGCCATGGCTTAGTCTCGTAGTTCCAGACCAGAAGGTGATGGAGCGCGAACTCTCTCAAGTGCTCCCAATGGCGACGAAGGTCGTCCTGGGCGTCGTCTGGAATCTTGTCAGGCCCGAGGCGACTGGGCTCCCTGCTGTGGGGCTCGATGTGCGGGTGCGGAATAGCGTACCAGCTCAAGATGACTTGCGCCGCGCCAAATACAGCGAAGCCCACGGCGATGAAGGTTATGACGTCCTGGCCCTCCGGGCACACCTCTTGAAAAGCACCCGCCCAGATGCCGTAACCGGCCGCCAGACACCCGAGGGCGAATGCAGCCCGCACCCACATCCAGTCGCCGAATAGGGACTTTATCGCTGTCTTCATGCGCTTTCTGTCCATCCGCATTATATGATTATATGCGCTGCCTATCGCTACGCTGGGTCACCGTCACAAGCTGCGGGATTCATCCCGCAGACTGAAGCCTCAGCCTCCCGCTTCTGTTTTCTGCGGAGAGCGGGTACACTGGGGCCTGCCGAGAGGCACGAGGAGCGGACCGTGAGGGGTCCGTCAGCACTCTCCGGGGAGCAACTGCCATGACCACCGCGGCCGTCGACCTGAAATCGCTGGGCGGGCGCGCCAGGCAAGCCGCCCGCCAGCTCGCCACCCTCTCTACCAGGGTGAAGAACCAGGCCCTGCACGCCATCGCCGAGGCCTTGCTCGCGCGGGACGAGGAGATCCTGGCCGCCAACACCCGCGACATGCGGGGCGCGCGCGAGGCCGGCCTGCCCGAGAAGGTGCAGGACCGCCTCATGCTGAACCATGACCGGCTCGAGGCCGTCGCTGCCGACGTGCGCACGGTGGCCGCCCTGCCCGACCCCGTGGGTGAGACCTTCGAGATGCGGACCCTCGCCAACGGCCTCATCGTGGGGAAGACGAGCGTACCCCTGGGAGTGCTGGCGGCCATCTACGAGGCCCGGCCCAACGTGACTGTGGACATCTCCAGCCTCTGCCTCAAGTCGGGGAACGCCTGCATCCTGCGGGGAGGCAAGGAGGCCATCCACTCCAACAGCGTGCTGGCCCGCATCATCTCCCTCGCGGCCACCGACGCGGGCGTGCCCGCCGGGGCCATCCAGTTCATCGAATCGACCGAGCGGGCACTGGTGGGCGATCTGCTGAAGATGAAGGGGGTCATCGACGTGGTGGTGCCCCGGGGCGGCGCCGACCTGATCAACTTCGTGGCCGAGAACGCCGCCATGCCCGTGCTCATCGGCGGGACGGGGGTCTGCCATACCTACGTGGACAAGGACGCCGATCTGGAGATGGCAAGCAACATCGCCCACAACGCCAAGTGCCGCCGCTACACCATCTGCAACGCCCTCGATACCCTCCTCGTGCACCGCGAGGTCGCCGACGCCTACCTGCCCATGATCGGCCGCCGCTGGGCCGAGGCCGGGGTGGAGATGCGCTGCGACCCGGCCTCCCACGATATCCTGAGCGCAGCCGACGTGCCGGGCCTGAACATCCGGCCCGCCGAAGAGGGGGACTTCGGCAAGGAGCACCTGGCGCCCGTGGCCACGGTGAAGGTGGTGGAGTCGCTGGAGGAGGCCATCGACCACATCTACCGCTACAGCACCGGGCACTCGGACGCCATCGTCACCGAGGACTACAGCGCGGCGCGGCGCTTCGTGGCGGAGGTGGACACGGCGGTGGTCTACGTGAACGCGAGCACACAGTTCACCGACGGGGCCCAGTTCGGCCTGGGGGCGGAGATCATCGACTCGACGCAGAAATTTCACGCCCGCGGCCCGGTGGGGCTGCGGGAGATCGCCACCTACAAGTGGGTGGTGATGGGCACCGGTCAGGTGCGCCCATAGGTTACCCTGCGGGACAGATCCCGCAGCTTGTTCTTCGAGTGCACAAAGTCGCGGGTTTCGGAGACGTTGCAGAACGTCCTTGCGCTGGCCTGGTCATTCTGAGCGCAGCGAAGAATCTGGTTGATGGAGACCCTTCGCTTTGCTCAGGGTGACAGGACAGAAGCCAACAGGCCTTTCAACCCGCAGGGTCATGTCTTCACCCGGCCTCCCCGGGCAGCGGGCTATGGGCCAGCGGCGAAATGTCATAGAATGCGAGCGGCGCCGAGCGTCGCGTCGGGGTCGGCGGTGACGCCAACATTCCCCTCCTGAAGGAGGCCAGCCATGGCCGAGTACGTGTTCGAACGCGATTGCCGCACGCCCTATTCCGAGAGCTACGTGATCACCTCCGGCGACGACGATGTGGGACACGTGGACATCCACTTCACCTCCTCCATCGCCTACGCCACCCTGTGCGTCCCCGAAGGGTTCGGCGAGGACGAGATCCAGGATCTCATCAGCGAGATCGATGAGCGGCTGGTCCTGACCACCGACCCCTACCGTGAGGACTTCGTGGTCACGGTTTGGGCAGGCCAGCAGGCCGGGATCTACTCTGAGGAGGAGGTGGGCGAGGAGGAGCCGGAGGAGGCTAAGGAAGGCGACGGCCACCGCGACTAGCCGCGCTGTGGTCCATTGGCCTTGGGCCTGCGCCGGGCCTCCCCAGGCAGAAACGTCCGTTTGGCCCCTCGGATTGCCCCCACTTGGAATAGGCCGGTCCTCGTCGTGGGGTTAGTATAGAGGCGGACATAGCCGCGTGAGCCTCCGGTGGGCTGTGCGCGCAGATAAGGAGATCTCAGATGAAGGTGCTGCGCTTCGCTCTGGTGCTGATCCTCAGCGTTATGTTTCTGGCGGTAGCCTGCGACGAGGAAGAAGAGGAGGAGCCCACCCCCGTGGGCTCGCCTGCCGCCTTCAGTGCGGAAGACGCCCGTGACGCCGCCCTGGAGTTCGCGGCGGAGTCCCGCTTCGCCGGCGCCTCCACAGAGGACCTCGATTGGGAGGTCACTGACCTCACCCCGCCGGGGCTGGTGGGCGCAGCCAACCTCCAGTACGACGCGGAGGGCTGGCGGGTGCTGGTCTCGTATCCGGTGGTCGCTCAGCCCACCTACGGGATAGGGATCGAGCGGCTGGAGACGGGCGAGGACTGGAAGGGTCGGGTGACCAGCCAGGGCGAGGTGCAGGAGACCGGCTTCATCGACGCCGATGGCGCCGCCACCCTCGAGGGGATCCTCTCGGCCTTTCCGGAGGAGGCCGAGTTCGACGACCTCCTGCTCACGGACGACAGCCAGAAGTACGGCATCGGGAGCACCAACCCGGAGGTCGAGGAGTCCATCGCCGAGTTCACCAAGGCTGCCCTCCGGGTGAGGGTCACCGGCCAGCTCCTCACGGACGTGCCCGACGTGGAGGGGCGCCAGATCCAGGTGGAGTCCATCGAAACCGTTGTGCCAATGCCCACGGAGTAGGCCGGGAGGCCTCCCCCGCTGCCCCTGATCGGCCCGTCGGAGCCGTGTCCGCACAGTTGCTATCGCGCTTCACCGGCTGTCTTCTCGGCCTGGCCGCGGGCGACTGCCTGGGCGCAGCGGTGAAGGGGTAGACGCCTCGTGCACGTCAAGCACCCTCCGTCCCTTCCACGGGCCCCCGCCGATAGCGTCGCCGGAAGCATCACTCCGCCATCTTAATCTGCGGGACCCACTCCAGCCAGGAGGGCAGATACCAGTTCCGCTCGCCCAGGAGCTTCATGACGGTCGGCAGGACGAACGCCCGGATTATCGTGGCGTCCACGGCGATGGCGACCGCCAAGGCGAAGCCGAACTGCTGGAGACTAATCAGCCGCGTGAAGGCGAAGATCGTGGCTACGGCGACCATGATCGCCGCCGCGCTGGTGATCACGCCGGCGGTCCTCTTGACTCCCTGGGCGATAGCTTCATCGGTGCTCGCCCCCCGCTCGTACGCCTCCTTTATCCGGCTCATGACAAACATCTCGTAGTCAATCGACATGCCGAACAAGATGGAGAACACGAAGAGGGGTATCCAGGACTCGATGATGCCCGTGGCCTCGAAGTTAAGAATCCCTTCCAGCAGCCAGCCCTCCTGGAAGACCAGTACCAGCAGTCCGTAGGCAGCGCCGACGGAGAGGAGGTTCAGGACGATCGCCGTCACGGCGATGACGAGCGACCTGAACGTCAGCAGGAGGATGATGAAGGCGAGGCCGAGCACGAAGGCCAGGACGAAGGGGGTCCGGAAGATGATGTTCTCCCTGAAGTCTATGTTGGCGCCGGTGCTGCCGGTCACCAGGGCATTGGCAGAGCTATCTTCGAAGGCGGCGGGAACCAGGTCGTTGCGCAGCTTGTTCACCGCGTCGATGGCACGCTGCTCACCGGAGTCGCCGTTGATGGGGATGAACAGCACCGCCGTGTCGCCGGCGTCGTTGAAATCCGGCTCCTGCGCCACCAGGCCGTATAGGGCCTCGGGGTTGTCGTCCGACACCACGTCCTCCCCCACCAGACGGAACAGCTCGGCCGTCGAATCCTGAATGTCCTCTGCGAATACGTTCTGCTTCTCCCCGGCGTCCACAACGACGAGGGCCGGCCGCACCAGCCCCAGCACGAAGTTCTCTTCCAGCGCGGCGAGCGCCCTTGTGCCCTCAGCGTCCTCGGGCAGGCTCTTCACGCCGTTGAAGCCGATGTTGAGGTTAAGGAGCGGGCCCGTCAGGGCGAGTAACGCGACGACGGTGACAACGGCCGGGATGAGCGGCCGCGCCAGCACGCCGTCCACGATGCGGCCCCAGATGCCGCCTCCCTCGCCCCCGCCGCCACCGAGGAATGGGATTCGCAGCCGGTCCACGTTGTCGCCCAGCAAGGTGATGAGGGCCGGCAGGAGGGTCATGGCGCTGATCACCGCGAAGATCACGACGACCATGGCAGCGAGGCCCAGACTGGCGAAGATCTGGTCGTCGACCAGGAACAGGCCGGCCACAGCGAACACGGTGGTGGCGCCCGCGAAGACGATCGCCTTGCCCGACGTGCCGCTGGCTACCTGCAGCGCTTCTTCCTTGGAGCGCCCGGCCCTCCGCTCGTTACGGTAGCGGCTGATGACGAACAGTGAGTAGTCGATCCCGGTGGCTAGGCCCATCAGGAGGACGATTTGGCTGTAGGACTGGTCCAGTGCGTAAGTCTGGCTGATCAAGGCGAGGGCGGCCATAGCCAGTATGATGGCGGCAAAGGCGAGGGCCAGCGGCACCACGGCCGCCACCAGGGCGCCAAAGGCAAGGATCAGGATCACGAACGTTATCGGCAGGTTCAGGATTGTCGCCCGGCCGAAGTCCTCCCCGACGATCTCGTTCATCTGTTTGTTGATGGAGGCGTCGCCGCCGATCAGGATCTCGAATCCGTCGGACGCCTCCTCTGCCTCGGCGACCGCGTCGAGGACGGGATCGATGTTGTCCATCGCCTCATCGAGCTCACCCTCGACCTCCACGAGGGCGAAGGTGGCGTCGCCGCCGTCCTCGTTTTGGGCCACGAACGGTGAAGCCTCTCTTGGCGCCCTGATGTCATAGTGGCTGGTCGTTTTGGCCACTGTCCTCGTGCTGGAGACGACCGTGGTGCCGCCCACGACCTCGGTCTTCGTTGCCCGCAGTTTCCGGAGGTCCGCCATGAGATTCTCTACCGTCTCCCGATAGAACGTATCATCTACCGTGAGCGACGGGTGGGAGAAGGTGACGATCTCGAGCGTTACGTCGGACGCCTCGATACCGAACCGCTCTTCGTATATCCTGACGGCCTCGCCGGTCTCACCGGGGAGTTCCATGTCGACGTCGGTGTTCGCCTTTATGGTGGAGCAGGCGCCCAGCGCCACAATCACGATGAGCACCCAGCCGATGAGCACGGCCTTGCGGTGGCGCGCGCTCCACATCGAGATGCGTGCGGTGAACGACTGAGCTTGGGCGGGCTGGCTTGCGGTCAAAACATCCTCTCCTCAAAATTGACTGAACTCTTGCGCTATATGGCAGCTTATAAGCTATACTAGCTCAACAAGTCAAGCGGTCGGGCTAGGCCGAGGGAGGGTGAGAATGTTGCTATCATTCTGGCGCCGGACAGGAAGGGCTATGGCGTTTGGAGTGATTTCGCTCCTCGCCCTGGCGCTTGTCGCCGCCGCCTGCGGCGAGGAGGAAGAAGACATCGGCGTTTCGGTAGCCGAACCGATAGAGCGCAGCCCCCAGACGCCCATCGTCATCCCCGCCGGTGAGCCGATCATCGTCGGCGTGTCGACGGCGCTGACCGGTGGCCCCGTCGGCATGCGCGGCGCCGAGTACCGCGACGCCGCGATCACCAGTGTCGAGCGCTGGAAGGCGGCGAACGGCGATCAGATCGCGGGGCACGACATCGAGATCGTCGCCGAGGACGACGGCTGCACCGAGACCGACATCACAGCGGCTGCCGCGAGGAGGCTGCTAGGGCGCCAGGGGCTGGTGGGGGTCATTGGACCGCAGTGCAGCGCGGGGGCGGCCGCGGCGATGACAATCTACGCCCAGAAAGGCGTCGTCGCCATATCGGGCTCGGCAACCAAGACAGACCTCACGGCGGACCAGGATGAGGACGGCTTCTTCTTCCGCACCGCCTACCGCAACGACCTGGAGGGTGCCTTCGCCGGCCTCTTCGCCGTGCAGGAGATTCAAGCCAGAACCGTCTACATGATCGACGACGATGAGCCCTTTGGCATAGACCTGGCGGTGGCCGCGCAGCGTGTCATGGAAGCCGGCGGCGTGGAGGTCATCCGCGACAGCGTGGCCCAGGGCACCGTTGACTTCAGCGAGCTCGCTGCAAGGATAGCAGCGGAGAATCCGGACCTCGTCGCCTTCGCGGGGTTCAACCCGGAGGCAGCGCTCTTCTACCAGCAGCTTCGCGACGCTGGCTACGATGGTCTGTTCGGGGGAACAGACGCCGCGGTGTCGCAGACGGGATTCGTCGAGCCTGTCGGCGAGGCAGCGGAGGGCGCCCTGTTCGCCGGCTGTCAGTACCCGCTGCCCGACGACTTCCTGGCTGACTTCGTGAGGCTCCACGGTCACGAGCCCCAGGCAGCGTGGCCAGGCCAGTACGCGGACGCCGCCACGGTCCTTCTTGATGCGGTGAAGGAGGTCGCCGTGGAAGGGGAGGACGGGTCGCTGGTGATAGAACCTACGGCGCTCCGCGACGCCGTGCGCGCCACCCACCTCGAAAACGGGATCACCGGTGCCCTGGCGTTCGACTCGAAGGGCGACCGAGTCCCCGAGCCCGGCGACGAACTTCAGCAGCTCATGGAGGCTGCTTCTGGGTTTCAAGCCGGTGAGGTTTTCAGCCTCCTGGGGCTTATCCCCTGTCAGGTCCAGGACGGCAAGCTTGTGCCCCTGGGTGGCCCCGGGGCGGGAGAGATCCGGCTCCCATAGCGCCACGGACAGCATCGAGGCGTCGTGGCTGACCCTCAAACGATGCCCTGGAGTACCGGCTGCTCAAGCGCGACACCAAGCTGCTAGGGTAGGCTGGAGTTCGAGCTGCCACAGTTGCTATCGCGCTTCACCGGCTGTCTTCTCGGCCTGGCCGCGGGCGACTGCCTGGGCGCCTCGGTAGAGAGCTGGACGGCCGAGGACATCCGCCGCCGCTACGGCCGCCTGACCGACCGTGGGCAGCGCCTTCTGGTGCTTCCTGCGCACCGAAAGCCTCGAGGAGGCGGTGGTCACCGCAGTTAACCTGGGCGGAGACACCGATACCATCGGCGCAGTGACGGGGGCGTTGGCGGGCGCCCACTACGGCGCGGAGGCCATCCCGGCCCGCTGGCGCGAGGTCATCCTCGCCCGCGAGGAGATCGAGGGGGTGGCGCGGGCGCTGTGTGAGGCGGCGCCTACTTCATCAGCGCCCCGCCGTTGACGTCGATGCACTGGCCGGTCACCCAGGCCGCGTCGTCGGAGGTGAGGAAGGCCACCGCCCCGGCGATATCCTCGGGTTGCCCCTGGCGCCCCAGCGGGATAGTGTGGGTCACGCCCTGCTTGAGGAGCTGGAATTCCGTGCCTGCGCGGGCGGCCATGCGACGGAAAGTGCCGTCCATCATGTCGGTGTCGGTGGAGCCGGGGGCGACGGCGTTGGCGGTGATCTGATGGGGTGCCAGCTCCAGGGCCAGCATCTGGGTCAGGCCCACCACGGCGGCCTTGCTGGCGATGTAGGCGCCGTAGTAGGGCACGCCGGTGCGCCCGGACATGGACGAGAGGTTGATAATGCGCCCGCCGCGCCCGGCCTCGATCATGTGGGGGATGACGGCGCGGCAGCACAGATAGACCCCGTTCAGGTTCACGTCCACCACCCGATACCACTCCTCGTCCTCGACCTCCCAGAGGGGGCAGTCGCCGCAGAAGGCCAGGCCGGCGTTGTTCACGAGGACGTCGATGCGGCCGAAAGCCTCGCGGGCGGCGCCGACCATGCGCGCCACGTCCTCCTTGCGGCTCACGTCGGCCTCCGCGGAGAGGGCACGGCGTCCCAGGGCCTCGATCTCCTCGCACACCGAGGGAAGCCCCCGCCAGCCCGCCCGCCGCTCCTCATCGGGGAAGGACTCAGGCGCCCGCGCGACGCCGGATACCACCACGTCGGCGCCCTCGCGGGCCAGGCGCACGGCGATGGCCCGGCCGATGCCCCTCATCCGCGCGGCGCCCGTCACAATGGCTACCCTGTCTTCCAGTCCTGCCATGGCTTACACCCCCTGTCTGTCTTGTGTGAAGCGAGCCAGCGCCGAATAGGGAACGAGCTAGCGAGATCGGCGAGGTTGTGTCGTGACGAAAAGGCCGTCGTGGGGAATCGATTCCTCAGCCTTCTCAGCCCTCCCCATGTGCCTCCAAAGATGCAAGGAAGTCTTCCACCTCGCGGGACGAGCGCAGCTCCACGACCGTGGCCCGATGCGCTATCTCACGAAGAGCCCTCGTGACGTTGCTGTGGTGCGCCCGCCAGTGGGTAATGCACCATAAGAGGATGGACTCCTTGCTCAGGAACGACTGCCGCCAAGACTCGTAGTTGGTGCCCCACAGCGGCTCCTTGGTCCAGGCCCTGGTGATCGTCCGCTTGAGCAGCCGCCAGAAGGCGACCCTGAAAGGGAGGCGTAGCCAGACCACCGTGTCCGCCCTCGGCAGGGTGAGATCCCGCACGGCACTGTAGTTGCCATCGCAGACCCAGCCGTCAGGGCCACGATGGAGCGCCGTGAGTATCCTCGCCCGGAATTCGTCTTCGGGCGTGGGCTGCCAGTTGGGCCTGTGGAAGAGAGCATCTAGCTCTACAACCGGTAGGTCGAGCAGCCCCCCGATGCGTTGTGCTACCGCGGTCTTTCCAGACCCCGTGGGGCCGTAGACGACGATGCGACGGCCGATCAGCCCTCCTCCTGCCACCTCACCTCGTACAGGCGCACCGGGTCCTCGAAGCCGCGCAGGACCACGCCGCCCCGATTCGACAATCTCTGATCGGACAACGTCTTCGGCCGTTCCCGGCCCCAGGGGTTAGGCCTGGGCCAAGATCCGTTGCATCTCCCCGTCACTCAAGGCCCGCAAGGTCTCGCTGGAGACGTTGCCCGCCTCGGCGATGTTGAGTAGGCCAGCCACCATGGCCTCGTCGCTGGGCGCATCCACGACTGACACCAGGTCGTAGCGCCCCTGGGTCCAGTAATGACCCACGACTTTGAAGCCGCGCTCCTCGTTCTGCTTGCGTATCTCTGTGGCCCGTTTGACGGTCTCCTTGATCTTCTTCCGTCCCTCCTCGGTGAAACGGTAGAGGGTGATGTAGGTAGGCATAATACACCTCCTTGTGACGATAACCCAAGATGACCCGTCGGCCTTGTGACGGAGCTTGGACTCAACCCGAGGGAGGCTCGTGTTCTTCCTCCTCGATGGTGATACCGAGCTTGACCACCTGAGCCTCTCCACCTTCGAGGCCCCAGGCTTCGGCGTCTCGTTTGGCTTCCAACCACGCTTCGTCCAACCACTTCAGAAGCTCGCGGAGATCGGACAGGCTTGTGACATCAGGCATATTGCCTCTAGCAACGTAGCCAGTCAACTTGATCATTTCATTTCCTCCTTCATGCAGGGCTTGACCGACTGGCGGACCGGTAGCGGGCTAGCCCTCCTGCCACCGCACCTCGTAGAGACGGAACTTGTAGGCGAATCCCCGCGCATCGATGCGGCCACGCGCCACGTACTTGATCCCCTGTACTGGACCGGCCAGCCCTCTTACCAGACCCGATACCAGGATCTGACCACCGCGAGCCCAGGCGGCGACGCGCGCAGCCAGGTTCACCGCGACGCCGAAGAGATCCTCGTCATGATGCAGGGCATCGCCAGCATTCACGCCGATGCGGACAAGGATGTCCCTTTCTGACTGCTCGCGGTTGTATTGCGCCATGGACCGCTGGATGTCAACAGCGCAGAGAATCGCCCGGCGGGCGCTGGCGAAAGCCACCATGAAGCCATCGCCCTGGGTCTTGACTTCGAACCCGCCATTTCTCTGGACGCAGGTGCGGACGATTGAGTTATGGTCGCGCATGATCTCCAGGGCCCGCTGGTCTCCTACAACGTTGGCCAGCGCCGTCCAGCTCTCGATGTCGGTGAACAGGATCGTGATGGTGCCCTCGGGCGGCGGCTGGAGGGCGACCGCCAGCGCACGGCCGCACTGGCCGCAGAAGCGAAAGCCTTCCGGCACCGGCACGCCGCAGGTAGGACAGCTCGCCGGCGAGTCCGCTGCCGCGGGGTCCGAGTAGCCGCGCAAAGCGAAGCGACGGGACGCCCCGAGGTGAGAGCCCCGCTCCTCCATCTCTGACTTCAGCAGTTCTCCGAACGAATGCCTGCCCGCCGACACGACAAGAACCTCCTCCTGGCAAAACGAAAGCCCACGGACATCTCCGGAGCCGTGGGCTCGGATGGTTGCGCCTGCCAACGTATTCAGAGTCGGCCGCCACCTCCCCACAGCTCAGCCGAAACTAGCATGATCCGCTTGGGGCGGCGCCGTGCGCTGCAGCTCACGGCCACTACGCTGTCCACAGAGAAGTGATGAGTCATCGAGAATTCGCTACCGATCTTGTGGTGAGCTTAGCACGCCAGACCGTGAGCGTCAACGCGTTACTGCGGCGATGGGCGACTTGTGCGCCGCTGTGCCCCCATTGCCAGTTACATGCGAGTTGGCGAAACCCTGTCACTGGCTGTAGGGTCGGCACACGGAGCTGTCCAGGCCGGCCTTGAGGTGCCAGGTCCTTACCAGAATCTCGCCCAACGTGTAGAAGGCGATGCTCACCCCGTCGGCGGTCTTGGCGTACTGGATGCGCGGCTCCATCAGCCCTCTTCCCGCCACCTCACCTCGTACAGCCGCACCGGCTCCTCTAAGCCGCGCAGCACCGTCTCACCCCGGTCGGAGAACAGGAAGCCCTTGCCCGCTGCCAGCTCCCTGACCACGTTGGCGACGAGGATCTCGCTACCGACGCCCTTGCTATCAGGGGCACCACCAGCGACTTGCCGGAGCCGGAGAAGCCAGTGAGCAATATGCGAGCGTGAGCCCTCAGCGTCCCGCTGCGCGCGAGTGGGCGTCGATTCACTCCCAATGGAAGAAGCGCACCGAAAGGAGCGCCGATACGATCAGTATCCCAGCCACGACAAGCGAGCCCGTGACATCCCAGCCGAAGCCGAGCCATGGATCTTGGAGCAGCGTGATCACATAGGTGAGGGGCAGGGCGTCGCCGAGCGTATGCATTGTGTCGCTTAGAACCTCACGGGGTGGCCCGGCGCCTGAGATGAACATCATCACGAAGAAAAGGATCAGTCCCGCCCCCTGGGCGGCCCGCGCCGTCGGGAGCAGAGCGCCCAAGAGGACACCGAGCGACACGAAGCTGAGGGTGCCCAGCACGAAGGCAGCCCCTGCCTCCGCTGGCGACTCCGGGAGATCAGTGCCGTAGGCGATCAAGGCAAAGGCCGTCAGCAGGACGCTCCCGATCGCCGTGATGACGAAGCTGACGATGGCCTGCGAGCCGAATATGCTCCATGCAGGCACAGACGAGGCACGGAAGCGGCGCAGCACGCCCTGCTCGCGGTAGCTGGCGAGATGCACCGGCAGTGCTATCAGCCCCATAGACGCGATGGTCAGAGCGATGTAGGCCGGCACGTAGTAGTCAGTGGGTCCGACTCCACGCCACTCCGGTTCATCCGGCTCGGCGGTATTCCCGAAGACCCCGGCCAGGATGAAGAGCACGAAGAGCGGAAAAGCAAGGGAGAAGATCATGGTGAGGGGCTCGCGCGTAAAGAGCTTGAGCTCCACCCACGTCATCTTGAACAGCGTTGACACCGCACCCCCTCAGTCTAGGATCGAGCGCCTGGTCAGCTTCAAGAACACGTCCTCAAGTGTCGACCGTTCGACCCGGAGATCGGCGGGAAGGATGCCGTGCTCCACCAGCGCTGCCGCCACAAGCGCCAGGACGGGGCCAGTCCCTAGCACCTCAACTTCGCCATCGCTGCGAGTGACCTGAGATACGTGCTGCACGGTGTCGAGCCATGACAGGTCGAGCGCGTCGGTGCTGAACATAACCCGGGTGTCGCCGGCGTGGTTGTCGATAAGGCGCCGAGGCGTGTCGGAGGCGACGATTCGTCCTTGGTTCATGATCGCTATCCGGTCGCAGAGCTGCTCGGCCTCGTCCATGAAGTGGGTGACCAAGACAACCGTGGTTCCCCGTTCGCGAATCGCCGCGATGAGGTCCCAAGCGACCCGGCGGGCCGAGGGATCGAGTCCCGTGGTCATCTCGTCCAGGAGGACGACATTCGGTTCGTTGACCAGGGCGAGCGCGACAAGAAGCCGCTGGCGCTGCCCCCCGGAGAGGTTGGCGAACGCAGTGTTTCGCTTGTCGTTCAGCCCCCATTGCTCCATGAGAATGCGCCAGTCCGCCGCACCTGGAACCATCGATGCGAAGAGATCGAGCGCCTCCCACACCTTGATGCGGTCGGGGAGAGCCGACTTCTGGAGCTGGCAGCCGATGTGGCGGCGGAGCTCGCGGCGCTGTAGCTGAGGGTCGAAGCCAAGCACCTGAATGCTTCCGCTGTCGGGACGGCGCAGGCCTTGGATGCATTCGACGGTGGTGGTCTTGCCGGAGCCGTTCGGGCCGATGAGTCCGAAGATCTCTCCGGCGGCGACGTCGAGCGACATGCCGTCAACGGCAATCGTGGAGCCGTAAGCCTTCCGGAGGTCACGGACCGAGATGGCCGTGCTCACCCCGTCGGCGGTCTGCGCGTACCGGATGCGCGGCTCCATGCTCTACGGCTGCCTTTCCTCCGCGTTGCCTCGATAGCTTTCGCGGACGGAACGATTCTCTACGAGGCTGGGGAGGATGTCAATGCGGCGGTAGCCCGGCGCTCGCTATGAGGGCTGCTCGCGCTGACCGCCGCCCATGCGCATCGGTCCGCGATGGAACGGCTCCACCGGCCGGCCGTCGTCGGGCTCCACGTGGATGGTGACGACCGAGCCGGGTAGTTGCCGGCGCAGGTCCTCCTCGATGCGGTCGCAGATTTCATGCGTCTCCCCCACGCTCATCCGGGGGTCCACCACCATGTGGAAGTCGATGTACCTCTGCCGTCCCGACTTGCGCGTGCGCAGGTGGTGATAGCCGCGCACCTGGGCGGAGTGCTTGAGAATGCAGGCCTCAATGACCTCCAGCTCGCCCCCCGGGAGGCGAACGTCCATGGTCTCGCCCATACCCAGGCGAAACACTCGGAAGGCCGTCCAGAGGAGGAAGGCGGAGAGGAGCAGGGCGGCCACCGGGTCGAACAGGGTCTGGCCGGTGAGAGCGACCAGGATCAGGGCTGCCATCACCGTTCCGGCCTGGACGACGTTGGTCCAGAGGTGCCGGGCGTCGGATGCCAGGGCCACCGAGCCGGTGAGACGGGCGGCCCGCATCACGTAGAGCACCACCAGCAGGTTCACCACGGCGCTGACCCCCATGGCCCCAAGCCCCAGGCCCACGCCGATCTCCTCTTGCGGCTCTATCAGGCGGCGGATGGCCTGGAAGGCGACGAAGCCGGCCCCGGCGCTGATGAGAATCCCCTGACCGATGGCGGCGAGGCTTTCGGCCTTGCCGTGGCCGTAGGGGTGCTCTTCATCGGCGGGCTGGGCGGCCAGTCGCACGCCCAGCAGGGCAAAGCTGGAAGCCAGCACGTCTTCGCCGCTGTCGATGGCGTCGGAGAGGATCGCGACGCTGCCGGTGATCATCGCTACCACCAGCTTGAGCACCAGCAGCCCTGCGTTGGAAACGAGGGAGAGGGCGGCTGCCCGGGAGGGCAGGTCGGAACGGAGGCGGGCAAGCGCGGCAGTCATACCTTGAACCGTGCCTAGCGGCGGGCGTCGCTTACCGTTTCGGCGCCCGCAGCGGGGGGTGTCACCGGCGCCGGGACGGGCACCCCCTCAGGCGCCAGGGCCAGGCGGCGGCTGAGCAGGCCCAGGGCCACCAGCCCTATCAGCACGCCGAACCACAGCGTGCCGAAGCGGATGATGAGGGTCCCCACGGCGGCGGTGCTCTTGCTCATGTCCACCAGCACCTGGGAGAGGCCGGTGATCCCTCCCTCGGCGACTCCCAGGCCGCCGGGCATGATGAACACGATGGCCGCGGCCAGGGTGGCGATGGGCAGGATGAACGATGCCTTCACGAATAGCTCCGGCGAGGCCGTCTGCCCCAGCCCCAGGAGAACCAGGTAGAAGGCCAGCACCTCGCAGGCCCAGGAGCACACGCTGAGCCCGGTCATCAGCAGCATGCTCCAGGGCGCCAGGAGGACGTGCGTGCTCTCGTAGAACTCCTCCAGGTTGGGGAGGAAGCGCGACACCAGCGGCACGCGCTGGACCAGGCGGAGGACAAGCGTGGCCGTGGGCCGATGTCGGGCCAGCATCACCAGGGCCAACGAGCCCACCGCTACCACCACATAGGCCTGCCAGAGGTTCCCGAACATGAACAGGCCCACCGCCGCCAGGATGAGCAGGGCCATGCTGTCGGTGAGGCGCTCGGCGAGGAGGATGGGTGCGGAGCGCATGAGCGGCGTGCCGTGGACCTCCCGCAGGAGGTAGCTCTTCAGCCACTCCCCTACCTTACCCGGCGTGATCACCATGCCCAGCCCGGACCAGTAGATCAGGAGGCTGTCGAGGACGCGCAGGCCCCGCACTCCGATGAGGCGCAGGTAGAACTGCCACTTCACGAAGCGCAGGACGTAGTTCATGATGCTCAGGGCGAGGACGGCGGGCAGGAGCGCCCACTGGAAGTCGCTCAGGCTGGTCAGCAGGTCGGCGAAGTCGGCGTAGAGGGAGAGGCCCACGAAGACCAGGACCCCCAGGAGCAGGGAGAGCAGAAGCTTGCCGCGAAGGCTGCGAAGGTTCAAGGAAGGGGCTCCTCGCGAGGGCCGGGCTCAGTAGCTCTCGAAGAGCTGGCCCCACTCGTTCTCTAGGGCCTGCCTGACGTGCCTGCGACCAAAGACGTTATACCAGAAAACGTCATAATACAGGCGGGAGGCCAGGTAGGACCAGGGGACCAGGGGGGTGCGCAGGAGGAGGCCCTCCAGGGGGTGCAGGGGTCCCCAGTAGATGAGCTTCTGACCCCGGCTGGCGAAGGTATCCTCGTCGCCGCGGAAGCCGAAGTTGACCCCGCTTACATCGGTCCCCACCACCTCGATCTGAGAGAAGTCGCCACAGCCCAGGCCCCTCTCGTGGGCGATGCGGATGTAGTCGATGGCGAGGGGGTCCAAGCCCATCATCTTGGCGGCGACGGCGTCGATGGCCACCTGGTCGGCGCTGGCCAGGATGACGTTCTTGACGTGGGGACGCATGGCGCGCGGGCCCGGCCCGTCGCCCGCGATGGTGCCGTCCATCACCGCGAAGATGCCCGGGTGGATCTCCTTCTGGATGGTCAGCAGGTCCACCAGGGTCTCGTGGATGCGGGAGTGGGTCCAGTGTCGCTTCAGGTGCAGCAGCCCTCCGAAGGCGTTCTTCATGGCGCCCGTCGTGGTGGTGAAGACGTGGGTCTTCATGGTGGGCAGGTGGACCACGTTCTTGCCGACGAGCTCCTGGGGCACCTCGATGCCCTCCGGGAAGATCTTGTGCAGCGCCAGCATCTCTCCCTTGGGCTCGTAGCGGACCCAGGGCACCCCCCTGTCGGTGAGGTGGACGCTGGGAACGCCGTACCTGTCCTGAACGAGCTTGTGCTTGTTGCGAACCTCTCCGGTGTGGGCGTTGACCACCACGGTGCTGTTGTGGGCGGCGATGAGCTCGCTGTAGCCGTCCTCACGGAGGGCCCTGATGACCCCTTCGAGCTGCCAGGGGGTGGTGGAGCAGGCCGGAAAGTAGTGCTGCCAGGTGATGTTCACCTTGAGGGCAGTAGGGGCATCTTTGGCCAGGTAGCGGCTGTAGTCCGCCAGCCGCATCAGCCGCCCGATGTCCGCCAGCACGGTCTGGGGGCTGGTGTAGAGCACCGCCACCTTGGAAGGACCCCCGGGCGGCCGGTCCCGAGCCGCCTCAGCGGCGGTCTTCTCGCCTTCCGTGGTCACGCTCGCTTTCCCTTGCGTTTCAGGAGGGCGCGGGCCTCCCGGGCGATGGCCTCGGCGGTGAGGCCGTACTTCTCCAGGAGTTGGTCCCAGCGGCCCGACTCGGCGTAGCGGTCCTGTACGCCCACGAAGGCCATGGGCACAGGCTTCTCGGAGACGACCACCTGGGAGACCAGGCCAGCCAGGCCGCAGTGCACCAGGTGCTCCTCGGCGGTGACGATGGCCCCGGTCTCGCGGGCCGCCTTGAGGATGGCCTGGCGGTCCAGGGGACGCAGGGTGGCCATGTTGAGGACCCGGCAGTCGATGCCCTGCCCCTCCAGGAGTTTGGCGGCGTCGAGGGCAGCCTTCACCATGACCCCCAGGGCGATGACGGTGACATCCTTGCCCGGGCGCAGGAGGTGGGCCCGGCCCAGGCGGAATCGGTAGGTCTGGTCGTAGATGATGGGTATCTTAGGCCTGCCGCAGCGGATGTAGAAGGGGCCGGGGTTGCGACAGGCCGCCTCCACGGCCTGCTGGGACTCCACCACGTCGGCGGGGACGATGACCCGGAAGCCGGGGAGGGCACACATGAGGGCGAGGTCCTCGATGGCGTGGGCCGAGACCCCGTCCTCGCCTACGGTGATGCCGCTGTGGCTCGAGAACAGCTTGACGTTGAGCTGGGGCTGGGCCACGCTCACCCGGATCTGGTCGAAGCAGCGGCCGGGCATGAAGACGGCGAAGGTGCTGCAGAAGACAGTCTTGCCTGCGGCCGCCAGGCCTGCCGCCACCCCGATCATGTTCTGCTCGGCCACGCCCACGGTGAAGAAGCGTTCCGGGAACTCCTTGGCGAAGACGCGGGCGGTCGTGGAGACGCCCAGGTCGGCGTCCACCACCGCGATGTCCAGACCCTCCCCGGCGAGCCGCACCAGCGTGGGGCCCAGGGCCTCTCGGGTGGCTGCGGTGGCCTGCGAGGCGGTGGTCACGAGCGGCCGACTCCTTCCTTCTCCTCCAGTTCGGCCAGGGCCCGCTCTGCCTCCTCGGGGGTGGGAGCCCTGCCGTGGAACCGGTTGTTGTTCTCCATGAAGCTTACGCCCTTGCCCTTGACGGTCTTGGCGATGATCACGGTGGGCCGACCCTGCGCGCTCCGGGCCCCCTGGAGGGCCTCGATGAGCTGCTGAAGGTCATGGCCGTCCACCTCCAGGACGTGCCAGCCGAAGGAGCGGAACTTCTCGTCCAGGGGGTCCTGGCGCATGATCTCGGCCACGGGGCCGTCGTTCTGGAGGCCGTTGCGGTCGACGATGGCCACCAGGTGGTCCAGCTCGTGGTGTGCGGCGGCCATGGCCGCCTCCCAGGTCTGCCCCTCTTCACAGTCGCCGTCGCCCAGGAGGCAGTAGACGTAGTAGTCGCGGCCGTCCAGGCGGGCGGCCAGGCACTGGCCGATGGAGTAGGAGAGACCCTGGCCCAACGAGCCTGAGGACATCTCCACGCCGGGCGGGGAGCCGGCGAAGGTGTGTCCCTGGAGCCTGCTGCCGAGCTTGCGCAGGGTGACGAGCTCATCGACGGGGAGGTAGCCGCACTCGGCCAGGACCGCGTAGAGGAGCGGAGCGGCGTGGCCCTTGCTGAGGATGAAGCGGTCGCGGTCGGGCCAGAGAGGGTTGTGGGGGTCGTGGCGGAGGATGCGGAAGTAGAGGGCACAGATGATCTCGACGGGGGAGAGGGACCCGCCGGGGTGGCCACTGCCGGCGGCGGCGAGCATCCGGATGACGTGAGCGCGGATGCGCCCGGCCACCGCGGTGATCTCTTCGAGGGAGTATGTTGTCACCAAGAAGCGGTCGCCCCGGTCGTTCGAATTGGCGTCAGGCCTCCTTGCCTGGATGTCGGGCCAGAGGTTGGCGCCATCATTATAGAAGGGCCGCCCTCTGCCCACAACCCAGTGTACTCGTCCAGTACATCCCGCGCCCCTCCAACCCCTCTCCCCGACAGGTATGGCAGTCCGCCCTGCCGGGGGGCAGCCCAACGAGCCGGAGAATTGGCCAGTTGTTCGCGTGAGATGCGCCTACGCCGCGCTGTTATGAAGCATGCCGCACTGTTCAGTCGCACGTCGGAGCAGCGTGTCGGCGTCCTCTCCGTCATCAGGGAACACGGCGAGGCCAAACGAGCAACGGTACCGCTTCAGTGCGTTGGCAACGAACGTGATCATAGCCTGTGCGGCACGGCGGTCGTAGTTGGGCAGACAGAAGGCGTATTCAAACATTCCCAACGCCGTTGGAGAGATCAGGGCTTCGCGGTGCAACGTCACCAGTTCCGCGATGTCGAAGTTGGCCTGAGAGAAACCAGTGCGAGATGGTGCCTGGCCAGGTACCTCTAGCCTCACGGCCACCACGCTGAGCGATGTCCCGTACTCCTTGCATCGGCTGATCCCTTCTTCCAGGCGCAGCCGGAGTTGTCTGGCGTAGAACGGCGAACCAGCCTGCACGTTTGCAGCAACGTTTCCGCCTTCCGAAAGCATCTCGCGAAGGGTTAGAGCGCTCTCTACCTGCCAACGGTCTTGAGAGCGCACTATCCTCCCTGTCAGGAGAGCCACGGCACCGACGTAGCAAACGATCAACACCTCGATGACCGCGACAACGACCAGATTGGAGAGGAAGAGGTCGCCGTAGAGACCCCATAGCCCAATGCCCGCAAGTCCGCCGAGGGCCACGGTTACTAGAAGCCCTGTCTGAGCCGGATCGTGCGAGAAGAGGGCCACCAGCCGGCCTAGAGTGATCCTGACGACCGTGAACCTTCGCTTTCCCATCGTTCTCCTGAAGCGGCCGCTGGACAGGCCGCCCAAGGGATTTATCGTCCGCTATCACGCCTTCCTGTACCAAGCAGCAGGCTGCGAGCGGCCTCGGGGAGTGGTCGCCAAGGTGTAGCGGCACCCGAACGAGCTTCTTCCCCGGGGAGCATTGGCAGCGACCGCAGTCGCGCCACGGAGGTCGCAGCTTTGATCCGCATTCTGCTAGGCGGTTCGCCAATACGTGAGCAGTGAAGTGTGCTAGCAGTAGCCCTGACAACGAAGGCTCTGGTAGCAAAGCATTGCTAGCGCAGAAGAGCGCGCTAGCTACAAGGAGGCGAGCCCCTCCGGCGCGCCAGTCAGGCGCTTGGAACGCAAGCCACGACGACGGCGCGGGGTCGCTACTTAGAGCAGACCGGACTGCTACCTGAGCATGGTTCCTCGTGCTAGAATGGCTCCAATGCTGGGCTGTCTGCGGCGGGGGGCTGGGGCCACATGGGAACGCTGCCTTCTGGCAAGTAGGGACTGGCAGCGGTGGTCCGTTGGCTTCTCGGCGACTTGTATGGTGGTGGCTGATTAGACATGCCAACCTGGTTTGGTGTCTTGATGATGGTCATGGGTCTCAGCGTGATTCTGTTTAGGAAGCAGCAGGGGCGCGACATCATGCGCGGCCGCATGTATCGCGTCGGCTACCCTGTGCCCGAGAGAAACATGAGGCTGGGGTTGGTGGTCCTCGGATGTATGGGGTTCCTGATAGGCCTGGCAGTGCTGCTGTTCAACATGCTCGGATAGCCCTGCCTTTCGGTTCAGCTGCTGGACCGGTGGCGCGTGGGGTCCGGCGCCGCCGTAGGCGCGGCACAATCTGCGCTTGGAGCAGGAG
>JBAUEL010000077.1:0-13424 GCA_049678585.1 Dehalococcoidia bacterium | reverse complement strand
GCATTGACCATAATCTCGGAGACGCTCCCATCCCTCACCAGACTCTCGATGGGGCCGAGGCCCAGCACCTCGTCGGCCACTGCCGTCACCAGCTCGTCCCGGGTGGCGCCCAAGACGCCCGGGAACTCCTGGGCGATGAGGGTGCGGGCGGCCGACTCTACGGCCTCGCGGGCCTTGGCAGGCTCCAGCCCGTCCAGCTTGCTGGGGTCCAGTTCCTCGATGAGGCGCTGGTGCAGGGTGAACTTCAGGTCGTCCAGGGCCGCAGGGTTGTAAGCCGTGCCAGCCCCCCGCCCGAGGCCGCTTCCTTCCACCGGGGTTCGTTTGGGTTGCCATTGAAACTGGCTCATGGCGGTCCGGCCCACTTTCTAGAGCATAGTCTCCACTAGTCTTATCGGCCCAGGAAGCGGTTCAGGAAGCCGTGCCGTTCCCGGGGCGCGCCCGAGAGGACATGGGCGAGTTCGGTAATGCTCCGCGACACCCTGGCATAGGGCTTGGTGACGACGATAGGCTGGCCGAGCTGGGTGGCGTTGGAGACGTTGAGGTCATGGGGAATGCGCCAGAACACCTCGTATTCCAGTACCCGCTCCACGTCCCCCTCCCGCAGGCTGTTGGCGGAGGTGCAGTGGTTGATCGTGAGCTTTACCTTATCCTCGGAGATGGAGGCCCCGCGTAGCATCTCCAGGGCCAGAGCGGTGTCCTTGATGCTAGCGATGTCCATGCTGGTGACCAGCAGGATGATGTTGGCCATCTCCAAAGCGGAGGCGATAAGCTCATTGAATGTACCCGGCGTGTCTATGATCACGTAGTCGTGGGTCTGCGCCAGCAGGTCCACGATCTTCTCGATGTGCTGGGGGGTCAGGGTGCGCCACTCCGTGGGGTGGAGAGGCGCCGGCAGGATACTGAGCCCGCTGGGGTGTTGCACCAGGTGGTCACGGATGTTGTCGCGGTCCAGGCTGTCGGAGCCGCGGGCCAGGTCGGCGATGCTGGTCTCGACGCCGATGTCCATCATGATGGCCACGTCGCCGAAGCGGGTGTCCATGTCCACCAGGACCACCGTGGCGCCGGTGATGCGGACCAGGGCGGTGGCCAGGTTGGTGGCGATGGTGGTCTTGCCGATGCCCCCCTTAGCCCCGAAGACGGTGACTACGGTGCCCCTTGCGGCCGTCTCCGCCATCTCTCCGGCCATGCGGCGCCGCTTGCGCTCCTCCTGCTCCAGGATGCCGTAGACCGCCCGGGTCAGCTCCTCCGGCTTGGCAGGGCTGATCACGTAGTCGCGGGCGCCCGCCACCATGGCCCGTCGCACCGAGGCGGCGTCGGCCAGGGAGGAGTAGACGATGGTTGGAGTCCCCGGCACCGCATCGGCCAGGGATTCGATGGTCTGGAGGGCCCGGGCCACCGGCTCCTCCATGCTGAGGATGAAGACGTCGGGCGGCCGCTCCCTGGCCAGGGTGACCGCCTCGATCCCGTGCCCGGCCTCACCCACCACGGTGAAGTGGGACAGCTCCAGCGCCCGCTTGGTTTCGGCGCGGCTACCCGGGTCCGGGTCGATGATGAGGATTTCGGGGTTTCTGGCCATGGGCTGTCGTTCCCCTGATGCGCTCGGGGACGCCCCCTTTCAAGGGCTAAGGCAGCAGGAGCAGGTCCGGCGGGACCAGCTCCAGCTCGGTGATAGGCTGGACATCCTGCTCCTCAGCATCACCGAAGCCCCGCACCACCGCTCGCAGGATCCCGTTGGTCTCGGCCAGGAACAGCAACTCGGCCTGCTCGGGCGTTACCAGCAGGGTGACGGTGGTAGCCTCTGGAAGGGGTTCCTCCTCAGTGTTACGCGCGCGCTGGCTCTGCGCGCTGATGGCCTCGCCGTCCTCCTCGCCGCCGACAGGCGCCATATCGACGATGGTCTGGGCCACCGCCAGCACCTCCACATTCTGGAGGATGGTCTGCACGTAGGACGTATCGCGGGTCTCCGTGCCGTCACCGGCCTGGGTCTCCAGGTCGAACACCCCCAGAATGTCCACGTAGTCGCCAGGCAGGATGAGCCCGCCCGCGCTCAGTACCTGGTTGGTAGAGATGGAGATGGCGCGCATGCCCTCCGGGATGATGAAGGAGAGGGCCTCGCCCCCGGCAGGGACGTCCGCCGTTACTATCTTAGACGAGAGGATCTGCTCGTTGGCGGCGAACGGGTAGCGGGTCACCTCGCCGACCGCCTCCTCAACGCTGCTAAGAGCCAGGTCGCCGCGGGCATTGATGGGGACCTGTCGCAGCTCCACCATGGAGCCGAGGAGCTCCGTCCGTGCGGGGATAGCCTCCTTGGCCACGACCACCGTTGTCACTGAGAGCGGCCCGCCGCCGTCCTCCCCGCCGACGCGGGAGATAGCCGCGTAGACCAGCCCCGCGCTGAGCACTGCCAGGAGCACGGCGAGCGCTAGATAGCTGCGATTAGTCCTTCCCGTCGACCTGCCAGTAAGGGACCGAGCCATGGGCCTTCCTCACTTTCCCAAGGTGTTGGATTGGGTTCCCTCCCGAGGCGTTGGCCCGGCGGGAGTTTCCCCGCTGCCGGAGAGGGCATCTCCCGAGAGGGTGCCTACATTGGTATCGGCTTCTCCAGCCGAATGCTTAACCTTTCGGCCCATCTCCCCGCGCGGGTGGGCGCTACGCCCCGTAAGGCCGGGCGGCGGAGGTCTGCAACGCCCCTGCAGAGCGCCAGCCTCCGCCGCCACGGTCTACCGGTGTCCGTCCGGAGGGGCGGACAGCGTCTACTGCTAGCTCGTGCAGTCGCCGTCGAGGCAGGCGACAGCCCCTTCGAAGGCGTCGATGATGGCCCCGCGGAAAGCGACTACCGCTCCCACGACCACGGCCACCGCAATGACGGCCATGATCAGGCCGTACTCCGCCAGCGTCTGGCCGTGCTCCTTGCGGAGCTCCTGCAGGCCAACCAGCAAACGCAACAGAGCCTCGTTTACTAACCGCATCGTTTCTCCTCCTTTCCTAGGTTCTCCGGCCCAGTGCCGGGTAATCCGCTCTTGAAGCTGCTTCTCGGGACGTCTCCGGACCCTGCTGATGGCGGGCCGGTCTCGCGCTGTTCGCTACCCGGCCTTTTGCATCTGCATCTGCTTGCGCAGGTTGTTGAGAGCGCGGTGTTGGATCACCCGGACCGCGGCCACACTCTTCCCGATGATCTCGGCGACCTCCCGATAGTCCATCTCTTCGACGAAGCGCAGGATAATGACCTGGCGCTGTTCATCCCTCAGACGGAGGATGGCCTCCCGCACCCGCTCCTCGTCTGCCTGTTGCTGGAGGGCCTCCTCCGGATTTCTGTGCGGGCCCTCGTCCACCAGCTCCTCGGGGAGCTGGGCCTTCTGCCGGCGGGAGCGCAGGTGGCTCACCGCCAGGTTGTGGGCGATGCGGAGGAGCCAGGAGGCGAAGGGTGCTCCCCGCACCTCGTAGCGGTGGATGGCCTCCCAGGCCTGCAAGAACGCCTGGGCGGTGAGGTCCTCCGCCTCGCTGAGGTCGCCGACCAGGTAGTAGATGTGGCGGTAGACGCGAGCCACATGTCGGTCGTAGAGCTCGGCGAAGGCCTCCGGATCGCGCGCCCGGGCCCGTTCGACCAGGTCGCGTTCGTCGGTCTCCTGCCGGGTGTCGAGCCTCAGCATGCCGGTAGTCCGATCCAGCTACTCCGGTGGCCCTCGACAACCGCACCTCCCTGTTCCGGTCGGCTTGGCTCGGGGTTCCCCTTAGGGGCTTTGACCACCCCGGGTAAGGGTTTTTACCGATGCCATGGTTAACATCGGCAGACCGGGCGAATGTCTAAAGGGGATCAGGGAGCGAACCTGGGGTTTAAGGGGACGGAAAGGGCTGGCCAGGAGGCCAGGCCAGGGGCTAGCTCTCCGTGGGTGACTCCTGCCCGCGGGCTAGGTCACTGTCATCGCGCAGGACTGAGGGGGCCGAACCATCGGCTGAGGGGGTCCCCTGCTCGGCCTCGTCGGCCTCGCTCACTGCCTCAAAGCGGAACCGACAGCCGCCGATCTGAAAGTGGTCCCCGAGGTCCAGGATGGACCAGCCGGCGCTCTGCTCTTCCCCGCTGGCGTTGCTGAGGTGACTGAGCCTATGAACCATCAAGTGCCCGTTGCGCACCCACACCCGAGCCTCCTCGGGGGCGATGCGCCCCTCCTCGTCGGGGAGGGCCACCGCGCAGCGGTGTCCGCTGCCGATGGTCACCGGGCTGGCCCCTACCGGGAACTGGCGGCCAGCCAGCGGCCCCGACGTGACTACGATGCGCCCCATGGGCTCCTGCACTATCTCCGCCTCCGCTGGAGGGATCTCTGCCTTCTCCCAGTCCACGGTCAGCGGCTTAGGGGACTGGCGGAGGCCAGCCAGCGATCGGATCTGCACCTGCGCCTCCTCCGGGTGCCGCCGTCGACGCCGCCACAGTATGTAGAGGACGGCCAGGCTGCCCGCTATCACCACCGACCCTGCCATGATGAAAGGCTCGGGCGAGAACCTGTCCAGGGGTACCGCCGCGGTGGCCGCCACCGCGGCGAAATCGACCTCGTCCGTCCCCACCTCGCCGAAGGTAGTCACCGCCTCCACGCGCAGGGTATGGGTTCCCTCGGCGAAGACCTCCGGGTCCAGCTCATACTGGAAGGGTGGCTCCTCCAGTTGGTACACGTTGATGTCATCCACCCGGAAAATGAGGGCGGATAGGGGGTCCTCGGAGACCACCTCGGTGACAATGGTGGTGCTAGCGCTCACCTCCTGGCCGGGAAGCAGCCCGGAGATGGTCACCGTAGGGGGACCGGCGGGGAGACGCGGCGGCTTCAGGGTCCGCTCGGCGCTGCCGGTCGCCCCGTCGATAGAGACCTCCAGGTGCACCGATGTAGGCTGCTGAAGATCTGCGCCGGTGACGTCGATGGACACGACGTACTGGCCGCGCAGAAAGTTAGCGATGTCCTCGTAAAGCTGGGCCAGCCCCTGTGGCGAGGGAGTCTCCAGGAATCGGCCGCCGGTTACCTCCGCCAGCTCCGACAGGTAGCTGCGATCCGTCTGGTCGCCCAGCCCGATGACGAAGGTAGGCACGCCCAGGGTCTCTGCCGCCGAGAGGGAGTCCTCCCGGGAGATCCGGCTCTTCCCGCCATTATCCAGACCGTCGCTAAGGAAAATGATGGCCTTGCGAGCCGAGGCAGAGGCAACAGCCATGCGCGCGCTGTCGGCCGTGGCCTGATACAGGGCGGTATTACCGGTGGCCTCGAGATCCTCCAGGACGGCGGTCACCGTCTCAGCGTTCGAGGTGAAATCCTGGACGGTGGTCACGGTGTCACCAAAGGTCAGCACGGCCACCCGGTCATGCGGCCCCAGCCCGTCCATGAAACGCTCGGCGGCCGCCCTGGCCTGCTCCAGCGGCGTGCCCTGCATGCTGCCGCTGGTATCCACCACCAGCAGCACGTCGATGCCGAAGGAGGCGTTCACCGCCGCTTGCACGTCCAGAACCGGGGCAGGCTTGCCCTGGAGGGTTGCCCGCACGTTCTCCGTGGTCAGGCTCGGTAAGGGCCGCCCGGCAGCGTCCAGAACGTTCACCACGGCGTGCAGGGTGCCAGCATCGCTCTGGTCCAGGCTGGCGATCTCCACGTCGAGAGTGGGGTCCTGGGCGCGGGCCGAAGCGACGCCCAGGGCCACTGCCAGCGCCGCCACCACGACATAGCTAGTGAGGTTTCGCGCAGGCCGCATGTTTGGGTCCTCTAATGAAGTTTCGGCCGAGCACGCCTTGTTGTGGAGAGCCCTGTCTTTCACGGTCACTATTGTGCCGCCTCAGGTCTCAAGGCCGAGGGGAGTGTGTCACCAGAGTGCTGAAGCTAACCTCTGGGTCAGGGGCGCAGGGACCGGCGGGAGGCTCCGCTGTCAACGCGGCCCAAGGAGCTAGAAGGTGATGATGCTGCGGGCTACCTCGCCCGCCTTCATCGCGGCGAAGGCCTCGTTGATGCCCTCCAGGGGGTAGGTGCGGCTGATCAACTCGTCGAGCTTCAGCCTGCCCGCCATGTACAGGTCGATGAAGCGGGGAATGTCCACCCGCGGCCGGATGGAGCCGTACGAGCAACCCCTCAGCACCTTCTCGCTCAGCAGGCCCCGGGTGTCGATGCTGGTCTTCGAACCGAAGGGCGAAAGACCCACCATGATCGCCTCGCCGCCTGCATGCACCATGTCGAAGGCCTGGCTGATGGCCTCCGGATTGCCGATGACCTCGAAGGCGTAGTCAGCGCCCCCGCCGGTGAGAGCGCGAACCGCCTTCACCGGATTATCCTTCGAGGCATTAACGAAGTGCGTGGCGCCGAACCCCTCCGCCATCTCAAGCTTCCGGTCTAGGACATCGACGGCGATGATGGGGTCGGCCGCAGCCAGCGCCGCACCTTGGACGACGTTCAGCCCCACGCCACCGAGGCCGATGACGGCGACGCTGCTCCCTGCCTCCACCTTCGCGGTGTTCAGGACGGCACCAACCCCCGTGGCCACCGCACATCCCATGATGCCCAGCTTGTCCAGCGGGGCGTCCTCCCGCACCCTGACCACGCCGCTCTCCGGAGCCACCACCCGCTCGGCAAAGGACGACACGGAGATGAAGACGTTGATGCGCTGGTCACCCTTGTGGAGGTGCTCGGGGCTGCCGCGTCCCTGGGTGCAAAGGACCGGTCGGCCCGTCTGGCAGAAGCGGCAGGTGCCGCAGAAGGGAATGAAGTTCATCACCACATGGTCGCCGGGCTGCACATAGGTCACGCCCTCACCCACGCGCTCCACGACGCCCGCTGCCTCGTGGCCCAGGACCACCGGCAGTTCGGTCGGCCAGAGCCCCTCGATGAAGTGGAGGTCGCTGTGGCAGACGCCGCTGGAGACGGTCTTCACCATGACCTGGCCGGGCCCGGGCTCGTCGATATCGATCTCCTCGATGACCAGCGGCTTGTTGACCTCGTAGAGGACGGCGGCCTTCATGATGGGCTCCTTCCCAGGGGTGAAGCTGACGTTGGCGCCTCAGGGTCTCGATGCAGGTCTCTGGAGATTGTACAACCTGACCTGCCTGTGGTGCATGGAATTCTGCGAAAACCTACGCGGTTGTCAACAGGTCGGGGCGCGGCTCGACGCCCAGCCCGGGACCCTGCGGCACCAGGATGTCCCCGTTGGAATCCGGCAGGAGTGGTTCCGCCAGAATGGTCTGGAAGACCTGCGCGGGGTAGCCCGGCGGCTCGTGGAAGATCTCCACGTAGCGGGAGTTGGGGATGGCCGCAATTAGGTGCAGGTGGGCGAGAAAGCCCAGGCCATCCATCCCGTGGTGCGGGATGACCAGCTTGTGGTGCATCTCCGCCAGGGCGGCGATCTTCCTGATCTGGGAGATGCCTTCGCTCTTATGGCACTCCGGCTGGATGATGTCGTAGACGTTGCGCTCGATCATCCAGCGGAACTCATGCAGGCCCCGGTTGTTCTCGCCGCCCGCGATGGGGATCTCCACCATCTCGCAGAGCCTGGCCAGGCCCTCCCAGTCGTAGCGGTCCAGCGGCTCCTCCAGCCAGCGCACGCCGAGCCGCTGAAGCTCCCGTGCAGTGTCGAGGGCCCGCTGGAAGTCCCAGACCGGCCCAGGCTCCGGCTGCACCGTCCCGGGTAGCTGGGCCTGGTTGGCGTCGACCATGATCTCCATACGGTCGTCCACAGCCTCGCGCACCTTCTCCACGTAGCGGATGTCGTCGGCCATCTCCCAGTGGTGGATGCGCAGCTTGATGGCCCGCCACCCCTCCTCGTAGAAGCGCAGGGCGTCCTCCGCCCGCTGCTCCGGCTGTCGGACCTCCATGGTGCTGGCATAGGCGCGAACCCGGTCCGCGTGGCCTCCCCAGAGCTTGTAGAGCGGCTGACCACAGGCCTTGCCGATGATGTCCCAGAGGGCGATCTCCAGGGGCCAGCCGCCGCCCGCCATCCTCAGGACGTTGATGTTGCGCTCCACAGCGAATGGGTCGTTCCCAACGAGGTATGGCGCGATGGCCGTGCGCAGCAGCCGCTCGTCGATGGGCGGCCCGTAGCCGGTGATGCCCTCATCTGTCTGCACCTCCACGAAAGAGGAGTTGACGGTAGTCCAAGTGCCGCCAGGGCTCCAGGCGGGAGCGATGGGCTGGCTGAGGGGGATATCGGGTAGAGCGTGAAGTCTAATGTCGCGGATCTTCATGGCTGTCTCTCCTCAGATGTGCCCGCCGGCGGAGGCCCCCTAGAAGGTGACGATGCTGCGGGCTACTTCTCCCTCCTTCATCGCGGCGAAGGCCTCGTTGATGCCCTCCAGAGGGTAGGTGCGGCTCACCAGCTCGTCCAGCCTGGCCAGCGCATACCGCTGGCCACCTGCCAGGGATCACCCAGGCAGCGGGACCTAGTCCAGCCCCGCGCGGAAGCGATGATAGTCCACGAAGCGACGCAGGGCGCCGGCGGCTCGCTCGAAGCTCGGATAGGCAGGCAGGCCACGCTCCTCCACCTTCTGCCGCAGCTCCGCCACCACGCCCTCGAGGTGCCCCGGCTGCATGATGGTCACGAAGGGCTTGGCGGAGCGGTCGCGGTGTGCGGTCAGCATCTCCAGCAGGCGGTCCAGGACGCCGGGGTCGGCCTGGAGGCGGCGGGCCATGAAGCCCGATCCGACCTCCATGGCGATGGCGTCCACATGCTCGTCCCGGTCCAGGACGTCGAGGAGCCGTTCGAGGTTTCGAGGCTCCCCGCCCCAGCCGATGGTGCTCCCGATATCCAGAGGATTGGAGTAGCTGCCGCCGATGATGTTGAAAAAGGAAGCCAGCTCCTCGTAGGAGGACGGAGTAAGCCTGGGCACCTCCAGCCCCGCCCGTACGAAGGCGTCGGTGATGACCACCGATTGACCGCCGGTCATGGCCATGAGACCTACCCGGTACCCTGTGCCGGGCTTGGCGTGAAGGAATGCCTTCACCACGTCCACGGTCTCATCGAGGACATCGGTAGTGACCGCGCCGCACTGCCGCATAACCGCCTCCCAGACCGCCGTGGAGGTGGCCAGGGAAGCGGTGTGGGAGGCGATGGCCCGGGCGCCTGCATCGGAGAGGCCGCCTTTCCACACTACCACGGGCTTGGCCGCGGCCGTCTCGCGCAGGACCCGGAAGAAGCGGCGGCCGTCCCTCACACCCTCCACGTACATGGCGATGACCTCGGTCTGGGGATCGGCGGCCATGTACTCCAGGTAGTCGGGCACGTCCAGGACGACGGCGTTGCCGATGCTGATGGCCTTGCTGATGCCCACGCCGTTGACCGAGCCGAGCATGCTAAAACTGATGGCGTGGGTGCCGCTCTGGGAGACCAGCCCCACCTGGCCCGCCTCACCGGCTGGCTGGTCGGCGGTCTGGCGCACCCCCAGCCCGGGGTTGTAGATCCCCATGCAGTTGGGGCCGATGAGGGGGATGTTGGCCTCCTTGGCCATCCTGGTGATCTGCTCCTGGAGGCGGATGCCCTCTTCCTCGCCCGTCTCCGCGAAGCCCGAGGTGAACAGAGTGACCCCACCCACGCCCTTCTTGATGCAGTCGGCTACAATGCGCGGCGAGGCCGCCCGCGGCACCGCGCAGACCACGTAGTCGATCTCGTCCTCAATGTCCAGCAGGCTCTGGTAGTTGGGGACCTGCAGCTCCTCGATCCCGGGGATCTCCTGGGGGTCGATCTGGACGGAGTACACCTTCCCCTGGAAGGTGCTCATGTTGCGGAGCCACATGTAGCCCCGGCGCCTCGTGTCGCCCACCACAGCGACGGTGCGCGGGTTGAGGACGCGGTGGAGCCGGGCGAGAGCATCCTTCAAGGCAGGCCTCCAGAAGCGACCGCCGGCGGCGGCTACTGACTCCGCCCCGCTGCGGCGGCCTCCCGGCGCTTCTGCTTCAGCTTCTTGCGCCGGATGCGCTGCTTCTTGCGGGCTACTCTCTTCCTCTTGTTTACCATGCCGGGTGAAGAATGCGCGCTAAGAGAGGACGATGCGGGCGTCCACGGCCACCGCATCGTCCTCGTAGGCGAAGATGGGGTTGAGGTCCATCTCCTCGATCTCGGAGTGCTCCTCCGCGAAGGCGGAGAGCCGCACGAGGATACGTTCGAGGGCTTCCAGGTCGGCGGGCTCCTGCCCTCGATATCCCTCGAGGATGGGGAAACCCTTGATCTCGCGCACCATCTGGCGGGCGTCGCGAGGGGTCAGGGGCACTACCCGGAAGGCCACGTCCTTGAGCACCTCCACCAGTACGCCGCCCAGGCCGAACATCAGCACGGGCCCGAACTGAGGGTCCTTGGTCATGCCGATGATGACCTCCACGCCCGGGCGGGCCATGCGCTGCACGGAGACGCCTTCGATGGTTGCCTTGGGCTCCGCTTGCTGAGCCGACGCCATGATCTCGTCGAAGGCTGCGCCCACCTCCTCAGGCGAGTCCAGGTTCAGCTTTACCCCTCCTACGTCGCTCTTGTGGGTGATCTGGGGGGACACCACCTTGAGCACCACCGGGAGGCCCAGCTCCTGTGCCACCTGCACCGCCTCCTCTCGGGTGGCGGCCAGGCGGGCTCCCGCGGTCTTGATGCCTGCCTCCTCCAGGATCTGCTTGGCCTCCACCTCGCTCAGGATGGTGCGGCCCTCGGTCTTAGCCTTGTCGATGATGCCAGCGATAGACATGGTAAGCGCCTCGAATCAGTTCCAGAACGTGAAGCGCCCGTATCTTACGGTACATGGCAGTGGGAGTCAACGAAACGTCGGCGCGCGGCCGCCGGCCGTTCCCCGCCGCCCGGTTGACTATTCGCGGCCCTCGGTGCAGACTGCCCGACAGAGCGGGCTTCAGGGCGCCCGGCCGGGAGGCGCTGTGTGCGACCCGAGCAGGTAAGACCATGACCCTCATCGACCCTCCACGGGACCGGGAGGCCGAGGAAGGCCCGGAGTCACGGACGGAGCGCCGAGAGCGACGGCGTCGGGCGGCGCGACGCCGCATGGCCAAGCACGGCGCCAGCCTGCGCCGAGTCTACCGAGACGTGGTGGAAAAGCGGACGCGGGAGCTAGAGGAGCGCCAGCAGGCGCAGGGCGACTAGGACCCCTCGCACAGGCCCCCACTGCTATTGTTTCTGCAACTTAGCGCTAAGCCCAGCACTCAAAGAGGCACTCAAAGGGATGCAAGCGCTCGCTTTCCAGGGCTTCGCGTTCAGCAAAGACCCTGGGAGGCTCCCCTTGAGAGCGCGCCACCTCCACGTCGGCCTGGCGCTGGCTGGAGAGGAGCCAGCCCAGAAGCGAGCCGAAGGCCCGCTCCATGCCCGGCTCCACGCGCCACTGCCAGCGGCCTTTCCTGCCCTCACCAGCACCGCTCCGAGCCGCTTGCTCCGCCAGATGGCAGCGCCTGGCCTCCTCCCTCACTTCCTGCAGTCTGACCTCTACGAACTCTTCTGTCGTCAGCATGGCTTCTGCCCTCCGCTCCCACCACCGTTGGGTAGCGGGGTAACTTAGTGACCGCTCACTAACCAATGTCATCATAGGGTCTCCGCGCCCCGTTGTCAAGCCCCCGCCTCTCTCACTCGACGGGCCGCGTCCCGGCCCGCCCGATTGACGGTGTCCCGAGGCAGCCGTATGATTCCCCTGCTTGCCGTCGAGATTTTCCCCGGAGGCCGCCATGGATATCCCTCGTGACACGCTGTTGCAGATGTTCCGTACCATGGTCATCATCCGCGAGTTCGAAGAGGGGGCCGGCCGCCTCAGCCAGGCTGCCCGCATTCCCGGCCTGGTCCACCTGTATGCAGGACAGGAGGCAGTGGCCACGGGCACCTGCGCCAACCTCAACCAAGACGACTGCATCACCAGCACCCATCGCGGTCACGGCCACCTCATCGCCAAGGGGGGCGATGTCCGCCGCATGTATGCGGAGCTCTTCGGCAAGGCCACCGGCTACAACAAGGGCAGGGGCGGGTCGATGCACATCGCCGACCTGGACCTGGGCATCCTGGGAGCGAATGGCATCGTGGGCGCGGGCGCGCCCATCGCCGTGGGCGCCGCCTTCGCCGCCAAGTATCGGGGCCGCGGCCAGGTGTGCGCCTGCTTCTTCGGCGACGGCGCCACCAACATCGGCCCCTTCCACGAGTCGGCCAACATGGCCGCCGTGCAGAAGCTCCCCCTCATCTTCGTCTGCGAGAACAACCTCTACGGCGAGTTCACCCGCCAGGACGAGGAGATGGCCATCGTGGACATCTCCGACCGGGCCGCCGCCTACGGCATGCCCGGCGTGACCATCGACGGCATGGACGTGCTGGCGGTGTACCAGGCCGCCGGGGAGGCGGTGGAGAGGGCCCGCCGGGGCGAAGGTCCTACCCTGCTTGAGTGCAAGACCTATCGCTTCTTCGACCATGTGGGCGTGGGCTTCGGCGAGCAGGAGAGGCCCGCGGAGGAGCGGGAGTACTGGCGCTCCCGCGACCCCATCGTGCTCTTTCGGAGGCGGCTCGCCGCGGACGGGATCCTCTCGGAAGAGGAGGCCGACGCCATCACGGAGGAGGTGCGGGCAGAGATAGAGGAAGCCATCGCCTTCGGCGAGTCCGGCCCAGACCCATCGCCTGAGAGCTTGCTGGAGGATGTGTACACGGAAGGTTGAGGAAAGGGGCCCATGGCACGCGAAATCTTCTACATCCAGGCCATCCAGGAGGCGCTCCGCCAGGAGATGGAGCGCGACCCCGACATCTTCGTAGCGGGCGAGGACGTGCACCGGGGGATTTTCGGCATTACCGGCGACGTCCGGGCCGCCTTCGGCGAAAACCGGGTGGTGAATACCCCCATCTCTGAGTCCGCCATCATCGGCCTGGCGGTGGGCTCGGCGGCCTGCGGCCTGCGGCCGGTCGTCGAGATCATGTTCATGGACTTCATGGGCATAGCCATGGACCAGATCATGAACCAGATGGCCAAGATGAAGTACATGTTCGGAGGGAAGGCCCGCCTGCCCATCACCGTGCGCACGGCCTGCGGCGCCGGCCTGCGAGTGTCCGGCCACCACTCGCAGAGCCTGGAGGCGCTGCTCTGCCACATCCCCGGCCTCAAGGTGGTCATGCCCTCGAACGCCTACGACGCCAAGGGCCTGCTCATCGCGGCCATCCGCGACGATAACCCCGTCTTCTTCCTCGAGCACAAGCGTGCCTACGCCACCCGCGGCGAGGTGCCGGAGGAGCCCTACGTGGTGCCGCTCGGCGTGTCCGAGGTGAAGCGCCCCGGCGGCGACGTCACCATCGTGGCCACCTCCTACATGACCAACGAAGCCCTCACTGCCGCCGGTGAGCTGGAGCAGCGCGGCGTCCAGGCTGAGGTGATAGACCCGCGCACGCTGCAACCGCTGGACATCGAGACCATCGTGCACTCCGTGCGCAAGACCCACCGCCTCGTGGTAGTCCACGAGGCGGTGCAGTTC
>JBAUEL010000076.1:0-1591 GCA_049678585.1 Dehalococcoidia bacterium | reverse complement strand
TCCTTCTCGGGCGCGATGGCGGCGGTGACCCGCTGCTCATCGATCTGCGGCGGCAGGGGAAGCTGGACGAGCATGCCGTGCAGCTTGGGGTCGGCGTTCGCTTTGGCGATAAGCTCCAGCAGCTCCGCCTCGGAGGTGGATTCGGGCAGGTGGATGGTCTGGGAGAGGATGCCGGCGTCCTCGCAGGCCCGGCCTTTGCCCCGCACGTAGGAGATGGAGGCGGGGTTATCGCCGACCAGGACGAAGGCCTGAGCGGGCATGACGCCCCGCTCCTCCTTGAGCCGGCGGACGCGCTCCGCCACCTCCGCGCGTATCTCCGCCGCTATCGCCTTGCCGTCGATGATCTGTGCTGTCAACTGCGAACCCTCACTCGCTCCGCGGGCCGATAACCGCCTCTATCGCTTCGCGCAGCTTTCGTTCCAGCTCCTGGCATCCCCGCGGCGTGTACTCGTACTGTATGAACCCCAGGTGACGAAGGTCAAATGGGACGTCATCCTCGGAGCGCGTGATCAGAATCACGAGCTTGCCCAGGGTGTGCGCGATGCCAAGCTCATAGAACACATTCGGATTTCTGCCGCTGACGTCCGCCACGATGACCCTGGCCCGGTTCATCTGCTCCCAGACCTGCTCCATAGCCTGGCCAGCCTTGAAGACGTCATCAGCGCGGCGGCACTCGAGCCCGCACTGCTCCACGACGACCTTTCTGACGTGATCGTCGTAGATGGGCCTCGCTTCGTCTGCAAACGACATGAGCACCACGCATAGCTTGTGGCCCACCGGCAAGCCGCGGCCCCCAAAGATCGGGCTGACCACCATGTCCGGGGGGATGCGGCGCTCTGGGCGAGCCTGGGATAGAACGCGAACCACTTCCCTCCGTGCGTCGTCCAATCCCACCCCCAGGCTCCCCAGGACGTCAGCGGCAATGCCTTTGCCCTCGCGCAGCAGGCCCAGAAACAGGTGCTCGGTGCCGATGTAGTGGTGACTGAGGCGGCGGGCCTCGTCCACCGCCAGCTCGATAACCTTCTTGGCGCGCGGGGTAAGGCCGATCTCACCGGCGACAGGACGATCGCCGCGACCGATGGTGAACTCGACGGCAGAGCGTACTTTCTTCAAGTCCACGCCCAGATTGGCCAATACCTTAGCGGCTACGCCCTCGCTCTCCCTGACCAAGCCTAGGAGTAGGTGCTCTGTGCCGATGTAGTTGTGGTTGAAGCGCAGAGACTCTTCTTGCGCCAGGGTTAGGACACGACGCGCCCGCTCGGTGAACTTGTCGAATCGTTCAGCCATCGTCACACCTTCTCCTGGTCCGTGCCCTCGGCCACCTCCGCGGGCCCCTGAACCGCCCTCAGCCCCAGCTCGAACAGCCGCCGCGTGAGCGCGAGCTCACGTTCCGGCAGGAGCGCGGCCAGCTTTTGCTCCAGGAAGTCCAGCCCGCAGGTAAACACCTCGGAGAGGTGGTCTAGCGCCAGATGCGCCTCCCTCTCGCCGAATAGCTGCGGCGGCGCCATCTGCAAGCCTTCCATTTCGTACCTCGCCATGGTGTGGAACGGCGCCCAGAATCTGGCCACGAACAGGGCCTTGACTACGGCTC
>JBAUEL010000075.1:0-12846 GCA_049678585.1 Dehalococcoidia bacterium | reverse complement strand
GCTGAGGGCCATGAGGAAAAGGGCGGGCAGGGTCAGGGAAAGGCCCAGGGCCAGCCCCACGAAAGCGGCCAGCTTGACGTCGCCCATCCCCAGACCTTGACCCCGGGTGACCAGGGCAGGAGCTAGCAAGATGCCGCTGGCCAGGGCCCCGCCTCCCATCACGCGCAAAAGGTCCGCCTCGGGCATGAGAGCGCCGGCGATCAGAGCCAGGAGCATGGCCGGATAGGTGATCACATTGGGCACCCGGTAGGCCAGGATATCGGTGGCGGCGCAGACCGTCAGGACCGCGATGTAGGCCGTCACCAACGCCAGGTGCGAGGGGTCCTGGTAGCGGGCACCGGCCGTGGCGAACAGGCCTGCGGTAGCCGCGACGATAGCGGCGCGTCGCCACTGGTGTGTCGCTGCGGGCACCGTTAGTGCCCCCGACTCGGCGGCCAGGCCCGGGTGGGCCGCTGAGGGGTCGTCCTCAGCGGGTGTCTCGACCGGACCGTCCGGCTCAGGCTCGGGGACGGCCAGCCGGGTCGCCAGCGCATCCAGCGCCACGCCTATCGGGAGCCCGATGAGGAAGAGGATAAACGCCGTCACAGCTATACCTGCCACACGGGGTGCGACCCTCCAGAGCAATATTCGGCATCCATTGCCCTCAGGCGTAGCTTGCCAGAACGGCGAGGGCTTGGTGTTTCGCCGAAGAGGTATCGCGGGGCGCTAGGCGCCGGGCCGGCGGAACTCCATCCGCACCTCTATCACGGTGGTGCGGTCGGCCTGCAGGGCCTCTCGCAGGGCCCGGCCCAGCCCCTCCGGCCCCTCCAGGACTACTCCCCGCAGGCCGTAGAGCTCGGCCAGGCGGGCGAAGTCCGGGTTCACCAGGTCTACGGCATAGTGATGGCCCTGCCAGGACAGGTCCTGGAGGTCTTTTAGGATGCCGAAGGCGTTGTCGTTGAACAGCAGTACGGCGACGTTGATGCCGAACTGGGCGGCCGTCGCCAGGTCAGGCAGGGCAAGCTGAAAGCCGCCGTCGCCGCAGACGCACACGACCTGCCGCTCCGGCTGGCCCACCTTGGCGCCGAGGGCGGTGGGAAAGGCGAAACCCAGGGTGCCGTAGCCCGGGTAGAGAAAGGTCCGCGGCTCCAGGACGGGGAACGATCGGGCTGCCCAGTAGGCGGGCTTGGTCTGGTCCCACACCAGGATGGCGTCGCGCTCCACGGTGTCACGGAGCTCGTAGAGGAGGGACATCTCCAGGGCGCCTCGCTCCCTGACGCGCCCCTCGATCTCCCCTCGGACGGCACTGACGTCCCCTGCCCAGCAGGTGCGATCGCGGGGGACTGCGACGACCCCCAGAAGCTGCCGCAGCACCTCTCGGGCGTCGCCCACCAGGCCGTGGGAGGCCGGGTAGTTCTTGCCGATCTCCTCCGGGTCGATGTCCACGTGGATAAGCTGCCGGGGGAGCCGGTGGGTCCAGTCGCCGGTGGCCCTGGCCACGAACTTGGTGCCTACGGCGAGAAGGGCATCCGCCCCTTCGAGGAGCTCGGTGATCCGCCGGTCACCGGGGCGGAACCCCAGGGCCAGGGGGTGGTCATAGGGGATGGCCCCGGCCCCCTGGACGGTGGTCAGTACGGGCGCCTGGAGCCGCTCGGCCAGCTGCACCAGTTCGTGCCAAGCCCCCGAGCGGCTCACGCCCCCGCCCGCCCAGACGACCGGCCGTTCCGCCCGAGCCAGCACGACGGCGGCCTCGTCCACGAGGTTGGGCTCCGCCCTGGGCCGCTCGAACGCGGTCCCCTCAGCCAGCCAGGGCACGCTCTCCGTGTCGCCCCGGGCGTTCAGAACGTCGGTGCACACCTCCACCTGGGTGGGGCGAGGCCGCTCCGCGACCATCGTGCGAAAGGCCTGCTGGAGGGTGCTCGGAATGTCCTCCACCCGGGTCACGCGGGCGTTCCACTTGGTGAGGGCGCGGAACATGCCCAGTTGGTCCTTGGGCTCGTGGAGGACGCCCTTATTCCGGTCCACCATGTCGCTGGGCACCTGACTCATCATGTTGAGCACGGGGACAGAGTCCCACCAGGAGGTGCCCATGGCGGCGGCGGTGTTTGCCGCGCCCGGGCCCGTGGTGGTGATGCAGACGCCCGGCCGCCCGGTGACGCGGGCGTACCCGTCGGCCATGAAGGCGGCAGTCTGCTCGTGGCGGGTGCCGATGTGGCGGATCTCCGGGTGCTGGTAGAGGGCGTCGTAGATGGGCAGGGCGTGAACCCCGATGAGGCCGAAGACGGTGTCCACCCCGAGGGCTTTCAACGTGCGGACGACGGCCTCGCCGCCGGTCACCTCAGGCACGGGGCCCACCCTTTCGGGGGAGAGCTATTGCGCATATCGGCGCAGGATGAGCGCGGCGTTCTGGCCGCCCAGGCCGAAGGAGTTGGAGAGCACCACATCCACCTTGAGCTCCCGTGCCTCGTTCGGTACGTAGTCCAGGTCGCACTCCGGGTCGGGGAACTCGTAGTTGGTGGTGGGGGCCACCACGCCGTCGCGGATGGCCTGCACGCAGGTCACCGCCTCGATGCCCCCGGCGGCCGCCGCCAGGTGTCCGACCATAGACTTGACCGAGCTGATAGGGACGCGCCGGGCCACCTCCTCGCTCAGGGCGCGCTTGATGGCGGCGGTCTCGGTCTTGTCGTTGAGCTCGGTGGAGGTGCCGTGGGCGTTGATGTAGCTGAGCTCCTCCGGCCGCACCCCCGCCGAGCGAAGGGCGCGCACCATGGCCAGGGTCTGGCCTTCCACGTCTGGGGCGGTATCGTCGGTGGCATCGAAGGACCAGCCGGCCCCCACGAGCTCCGCCAGGATGAGGGCACGCCGCCTTCGGGCGTACTCCTCGGACTCCAGCAGCAGGATGCCCGCGCCCTCGCCCAGGACGAAACCGCTGCGCTTCGCATCGAAGGGTCGCGAGGCCCGCTGGGGCTCGTCGTTCCAGCTCCGGGTGAGGGCGCCCACCACGGCCATGCTGGCGATGCCCACGGGGCTGATGATGGCCTCTGTGCCGCCGGCCAGGAGGACGTCGGCGGCACCGGTACGGATGAGGTTGAAGGCGTGGCCCAGGGCATCGGTGCCCGAGGCGCAGGCGCTGTTCATGGTGGTGTTGGGCCCACGCACGCCCAGCACGCGGCCGACGCGCGCCGCCGCCATGTGAGGCCCCAAGCGAGGCATCAGCAACGGGTCGACGCGGTCCGGCCCCCGCTGGGCTATGATCTCCTCCTGGCGCCCCATGATGAACACGCCGCCTGTGCTGGCCATGACGATGCCGATGTCATCACGGGTGGATTCGTCCACGGCCAGCCCGCCCGAGCAGAGGGCCTCCTGACAGGCGGCCACGCCCATCTGGGCGAAGCGGCCCGACCGGCGCATGGTCCGATGATCCAGGTAGCGGCTGGGGTCGAAGTCTTTCACCTCGGCGGCGATGCGCACGGGGTAGCCGCTGGCGTCGAAGAGAGTGATCGGCCCGATGCCGCTGCGGCCCGCCAGCATGGCCTGCCAGGACGACTCGGCGTCCGGTCCCAGCGGGCTGACCGCCCCGATCCCGGTGACCACGACCCTGCGCAGCTCCCTCACGTCTCCCTCACTCCGCCGCAAAACCCCTTGCCTGGCCTAGTATCGCTTCAGCACCCGGCCGTAGGGCGGCACCATGTCGGCCAAGGACGTATGTCGCGGAAAGCACCCTTGCAGGCATCTAGGTCTTGGAGGTGGTCAGTTCCCGCAGCCGCTCCACCAAACTGGAGAGCGCTTGTCCGGCAGGGGCCCGCAGGATGGCCGCACACAGCCCCGAGAGCGGGGTCTCCATCGGATTCACCTCGATGAGGCTGGCGCCGCGATGGTAGGCGATCTCTGGAAAGCTCGCCGCCGGGTAGATCACCGCCGAGGTGCCCACCAGCAGCATGCAGTCGCAGAGTTGGGACTGCCCCTGGCAGGACTGGAGGGCGTCAGGGGGAATGGGCTCGCCGAACATGACGGTGTCGTTCTTGACGAGGCCGCCGCAGTGCGGACAGTGGGGCGGCACCTCCTCTGACTTGAACTCAGCGGAGGGCCAGCGGGTGTTGCAGCCGATGCAGCGCATCTTGGTGCGGTTGCCGTGGATCTCGGTGATGGCCTGGCTGCCCGCCTCCTGGTGGAGGTTATCGATGTTCTGGGTGATGATGTGCTTGAGGAAGCCCATCCGCTCCAGCTCGGCCAGAGCATGATGGGCGGGGTTGGGCTTAGCCTCACTAATCGCCTTGGCAAACTCGGAGTACTCGCTCTGGCGGGCCAGCCGCTCCGCCCACCAGCCCGCTGGGTCGGCCAGGAACTGCTGGTAGCCATCCATAGGTGGCTCGCCGTGCTTGGTCCAGAGGCCGCCCGGACCCCGGAACGGTGGAATGCCGCTCTCTACGGATATCCCTGCGCCAATAAGGGCAGTGGTGTAGTGAGCCTGGGCCACGATGCTGGCCGCTCGCTCTAGCTGCTCATCCAGAGAGGTCTCTTGAGTCATGGCGGACGCTCCAAGAGAATCATGATGAGAAGGCATAAGACCCCCGCCATCTTACCCCATCGGGTCGGCGTGTCAACCGAATGCGCGGAGGACACCGGGCCACGGCCTGCGACGTGACCAGCGCGAGCAGTACGCTTCTGCGGAGTCCTCGGGGGGCGCTACTGCTTGAGCTGCATGGGCTTGCCGTGGCAGATGAGCTCGCCCTCGCCGCCCTTGGTGACGATGAACTCTGAGCCGCATACCGTGCAGATATAGCGCTTGCCGACCACGTTGGCCATGCCTCGTTCCTCCTGAGAGCTGCAAAGGTCCCAGCCCCACTAATAGCATAGTAGCTCTGAAGGGCTGCGGAAAGTCCTGCTGCCCTGTCTCATTGCCTGCTGGCCGGGCAGCGAGTAGAATTGGCCCGCTTGCAGCGCGTACGGCGGGAGCCAAACCTATGGCGCAGGAGTCATCGCGCACCGTCATCGACCTGGGGGGCACCTGGCGCTATCGCACCCTCGACGGCTCCGGCCGGGAGGGCGAGATGGCGGTCCCCTCGAACTGGCATAAGGCCGGCCTGGAGAACTACGCCGGGGCCGTCGAGTTCCGTCGCCGCTTCCAGGTCCCGGCTCTCTCCCCGGAGCAAGCCGCCCGGCTGGTCTTCCACGGCGTGGACTACTTCGCCGAGGTCTCCCTGAACGGCACCCCCCTGGGCCGCCACGAGGGCTACTTCCAGCCCTTCGCCTTCGACATCAGCGGCGTGCTGGCCGAGGACAACGAGCTGGTAGTGCGCGTGGAAGCCCCCGGGGAGCCTTTGGACATCTGGCCCAACCGCAAGCGCCTCATCAAGGGCATCCTCCAGCACCACGACTGCCGCCCCGGCTCCTGGAACCCCCAGCGTGGCCAGGACGAGGGCACCGGCGGCATCTGGAATCGCGTCGAGGTGGTGGTAAGCCACAGCACCTGCGTGGAGTCGCTGCGGGTGGCCCCCACCCTGCTGGAGGATGGCTCGGCGCGACTGCGCGTGCAGGCGCGGGTCGCCTCGCGGGAGCGGCGCCCTCTGCGCGCGGTACTGCACGTGGCCCCGGCTGCCGACCCTGACGACGCCATCGAGAGGGCGCAGGAGGTCGTCCTGGAGCCTGGCATCAACGAGCTGACGTTTGTCGTCACTGTGCCCTCGCCTCGGCTGTGGTGGACCTGGGAGCACGGCGAGCAGGAGCTGTACTGGGCGAGCCTTCACCTGCTGGAGGGCCATGAGGAGCTGGACTGCCTGCGTGTCCGTTTTGCCGTCCGCGAGGTGAAGATCGATCAGGGATGGACCTGGACCCTCAACGGGCGTCGCTTCTTCCCCCGGGGCACCAACATCATCCCCACGCAGTGGCTCAGCGAGTACGACGCGAGCCTGATCGCCGAGGACGTGCGGCTGCTGAAGGAGGCCAACGTCAACGCCGTGCGCGTTCACGCCCACGTCCAGCGCTCCGAGATGTACGACGCCCTGGACGAGGCGGGCATCCTGGTCTGGCAGGACTTCGCCCTCCAGTGGAGCTACGAGGAGTCCGACGTCTTCGCCCAGGAGGCCGTTCGCCAGATCCAGGACATGGTGCATCACCTGTACAACCACCCCTGCATCGCCGTGTGGTGCTGCCACAACGAGCCCAGCGTCAACCGCACCACCCTCGACCCGCTGCTGGAGGCCGCCGTCCGGCAGGCCGACTCCTCCCGCTACGTGGACATCGCCTCCGACTTCCGCTTTCATACCTATCCCGGCTGGTATCAGGGGAGCTATCGCGAGTACACAGGCCTGCCCGCCGCTCCCTTCGTCACCGAGTTCGGCGCCCAGGCCCTGCCGAATGTGGAGTCGCTGCGGGAGACGTTCTCGCCCCGGGACCTGTGGCCCCCCAACTGGGAGGAGTGGGCCTACCACGACTTCCAGTACCACTGGACCTTCCACCTGGCTGACGTGGAGATGGGCGACAGCATCGAGGAGTTCGTGGCCAGCAGCCAGGCCTACCAGGCCAGGCTCCTCCAGTTCGCCATCGAGACCTACCGACGGGAGAGGCACCGCCGCATCACCGGCCTCTTCCAGTTCATGTTCATGGACTGCTGGCCCGCCATCACCTGGTCGGTGGTGGACTACTGGCGGCGCCCCAAACAGGGCTACGAGGCCCTCCAGCGGGCCTACCAGCCGGTGCTGCCCAGCATCCGGCTGTTCCAGGAGGACGTGCCCCAGGGCGGCGGCCTCCGCTACGACGTGTACGTCCTGAATGATCTCCAGCGCGAGTTCCCCAAGGCCGTACTGAAGCATCGGGTCAGAGGGCCCGACGCCCGGCCGCTCTTCGAGGGCGAGCGTGCCCTGGACGTGCCCGCCGACGGGCTTGTCCGCCTGGGGGCGGCCTACGGCGAGCCGCCCACCTGGGTGGCCTCCCACGACGCGCCGCCCGGCGGCTACACGCTGGAGGTGGAGCTGGTGGGGGCCGACGGGAGGACCATCGCCGCCAATGCTGCCGCGTTCCGGGTAGTGGCCGCGCCGCCGGGGACAAGCCGCCTCGTGGGAGCGTAGCCCTGAGGAGGAGGGAGCCATGAAGATCACCGACCTGCGCGTCCGCACCTTCGAGCTGCCGCACGAGGAGCATCCCTTTGCCGCTACCTGGCAGCCCTTCCCCAGTCGGGCGCACCGCCTCTCCATCATCCAGATCGATACCGACGAAGGGATCACCGGCATCGGGTCCGGTGGCGTCATCATCAGCGCCTTCGAGACGGCCAAGGCCCTGTTCATCGGCCAGGACCCCCTGGCCATCGAGCAGCACCTTCAGCAGGTGCGGAACGTCGCCTACTTCGCAGGGCGCCCCTGGGCCATCGAGGCGGCCTTATGGGACATCGTGGGCAAGGCAGCGGGCCTGCCCCTGTACAAGCTGCTGGGGGGCCACAAGGACCGGCTGCGCGCCTACGCCAGCACCGGTGAGCTGCGCCCCGCCGAGCAGCGCGTAGAGGACGTGCTGCGCCTGCGAGGCGAGGGGTTCACGGCCGTCAAACTGCGCTTTCACAGCCCCCGCCCCCGCGACGACCTGAAGATACTGGAGGCCGTCCGGGAGGCCGTGGGCGATAGCATGACCATCATGGTGGATGCCAACCAGGCCTGGACCCTCCCCGGCGACCGCGCCCTGTTTCGCTGGGACCTGCGCACCGCCATCGACATGGCGCGGGCGTTGGAGGAGATGGCCGTCTATTGGCTGGAGGAGCCTCTCTGGGCCTACGACTACGACGGCCTCGCCCAGCTCCGGCGAGAGGTGAATCTTCGCATCGCCGGCGGCGAGCTGAACATGGACCTCCACGAGTTCGGGACCTACATGGAGAAGGGCTGCTACGACGTCTACCAACCCGACGCTACCTTCGCGGGGGGCATCACGACGGCGCGCAAGGTGGCTGGCATGGCCGAGGCCCGCGGCCTTCAGTTCGCGCCCCACACTTGGTCCAACGGCATCGGCCTCATGGTGAACCTCCATGTGGCCGCCTCGGTGCCCAACTGCCTCTTCATTGAGTATCCCTACGACCCGCCGAGCTGGACGCCCGAAGTGCGCGACTTCGTTCTGACGGAACCCGTCCGCATCGACGGGGAGGGATACGTGTGCCTGCCCGACGGGCCCGGCCTGGGTGTCGAGCTGGACGAAGAGAAGTGCAAGAGGTACGAAGTAGGGTTCCAGCCGCCCTCAGCGGCCTAGGGGACCCAGGCGCCAGCCCCGCCCGGGTCTCGTCCGGTGGGCAGCTCTATCTGAGGGCCACTGCCTGATAGCGCCCCGCCCGCAGCTCCCTCAGCAGATCCTCCTCCGTCCGCACCTCCCGCTCGAAGCGGGTCGCGCAGCTCCCCACCTCGCTCACCGCATGGGCGTCGCTCCCGCCGATGCCCGGCAGGCGCAGGGAGTAGGCCAGACGGGCTGCCGAGCGGTTCTGAAGCTCGCTCTGTGTGCCGTTGATGGTCTCCATGGAGTCGAAGATGTCCGCGAGCTCCATGCCCTGCGGCAGGAGCTTGTGGCGCCGGCTGGGGTGGGCGAGGAAGAGCAGCGCTCCCTCGCGTCGTGCCACCTCGTGCAGGTACGGCAGCGCGGACAGGCCTGCCTCGTAGCGGGAGAGGCCGTAGGCCAGGACGTGGCCTGCGTCGGCGCTCACCTCGACCCCGCGTAGCAGGACGAAGTCCAGATCCCGGGCCAGGCGATCGATCTCCTCGGCTGGCCAGAGGGCGTCATGCTCGGTGATGCAGGCGCCGTCCAGGCCGGCGGCGCGGGCGGCCTCTACCAGCGTTTCGGGTGTCAGAATGCTGCAGCCGGAGTACACCCGTGTGTGGCAGTGGAGGTCGATGAGCATGCAGTGGGTCGAATCGGTCAGTCTAGGCGAAGCCCTTGCGGGCGCCTGCCGCCATCTCCAGGGGCCCCACCGGCCAGTTGAAGCCGAAGCGCATGGCCTTATTGATATCGTCGGCCGTGGCGATGCCCTCCTCCATGACCTTACGCGCCTCGGCTACAGCGGCAAAGTAGATGCGGTTGGCCACGAAGCCGTACTCGCCGGGGGCATCCTTCACCCGGATGGTCACCTTGCCCAGCCGCTCGCCCAGCGCCTCCAGGGCGGCGACGGTCTCCTCCGAGGTCTCTGGCGCGTGCACCAGCTCAATGAGTCGCATGACCGGCGCCGGGCTGAACCAGTGCATGCCCAGGAAGCGGTCCTTGCGGGCTACGGCCTGGTTCAGGTGGGAGATGGCGAAGCCGGAGCTATTGGTGGCGAAGATGGCCTCGGGTCTCACCAGGGTATCCAGCTCGGCGAAGACCTTCCTCTTCAGCTCCAGGTCCTCCGGGATCGCCTCAATGATAAGGTCGGCGCTGCGCAGGTCCTCCACATCGGTGGTGAAGGCGAGCTTCCCGACGGCATCGTCCATTTGCTGCTGTGTGATCTTGCCGCGCTCCAGGCCCGTGCGCAGCCCGTAGCGTCCGTCCATGATGGCGTCGCGGGTCTTCACCAGCAGCTCCTCGGTCACGTCGCGGATCATGACGGGGTAGCCGGAGACGGCGCATACCTGAGCGATGCCTCCGCCCATGACCCCTCCGCCAATGACGCCGATGAGCTTGATGTCGTCTATGTTCATGCTGTCCCTTCCTTTCTCGGGAGGCCCGGTCGGCCCTCATCCTAGCGGGGTGCTCAGGGATTTGTCCAGCCGGACGCAGACGCTCGCCCCAGACGAGCCCTCTCTAGGCGCAGAGGCGGCGCACGACCTCGAACAGGATCTGCGTGCCCAGGCGCAGGTTCTGGACAGAGATGCGCTCGTTGTGGCCGTGAATGGAGGCGGCCTCCAGGGGCTCCAGGAGGATGGGGATGAGGCCGTAGGCGGTGATGCCCCGCCGGCGGAAGGCCCGGGAATCGGTGAAGCCTGCGGAGACACTGGGGAGCACCAGGGCCTCCTCGATATGGTCCCGTGCCACCTCCTCGACGATGCCGAATAGCTCGGTCTGGACGGACGAGGTCATCGTGCCCGAGCTGAAGACCTGCTCGACCGTCACCCTGGGGTCGTCGATGACCTGCTTCATCTGATCGACAAAAGCCTGTGGGTCGTTGCCGGGCAAAAGGCGGCAGTCCAGGGTGGCCTCGGCGGTGGCGGGGATGACGTTGTGCTTGTAGCCGGCTGTGCAGCCGGTGATGCTGACGGTGTCGCGGGTGATGGCCTGGACCAGGATGTTATCCTGCGCCATCTCTTCGATGGAGGCCGGGGTGGGCTCCTCGCTCAGGATGCCGCCCTGGTGGAGGCGCCTGAAGTACAGCTCTACCTCCGGCAGGATCGTGGTGGGGCGATCCCAGGCCTCGATCCTGGCCAGGGCCCGCACCAGCCGCTCCAGGGCGTTGTCGCCGTGGGGGACCGAGCCGTGGCCGGCCCGCCCCTCCGTCTTGAGTGTCAGCCAGAGAGGTCCTTTCTCGCTGACGGCGCAGTTGAAGATGGGTCGGCGCACTCCGAACACCTCGGTGCTGCCCCAGCCGCCCTCGTTCAGCACGTACTCCGCCTCGAACACCTGCGGGTGGTTGCGGTCCAGGAACTCGATGCCGTACTCGCTGCCGGTCTCCTCGTCGGCCACCGCCAGGAAGACGATGTCGCGCCGCCGCGGGATGCGATGGCGATGCATGAGCAGGGCGGCCATCAGCTCCATGACACCCATGCTCTTCATGTCCAGGGCGCCGCGACCCCAGATGACTCCCTCCTTGACCACCCCGGAGAAGGGAGGCTCCTCCCAGGCCGAGGGCTCGGCCGGCACCACGTCGGTATGGTTCAGGAGGATGAGGGGGCGCCTGGAGCCGTCGCCGGGGAGGCGGGCGGACATGCTCACGCGGCCCTCGCCTCCGGCATCGTAGAACTGGATGTCCTCGATGCCCTCGCGGCGGAGGATGTCCGCCAGGAAGCGGGCGGCGACCTCTTCGCGGCCGGGCGGGTTGCTCGTGTCGATGGCCAGGTAGCGAGAGAGGATGTCGGTGGCCTCTTCGGTCACCTGGTCCCAGTCTATGGGTGGAGAGGACGATACAGCCAAGAGGCTCCCCTTTCTTCTATGCCCCGCGGGCGCTAGCGCCCGGTGAACTTCGGCTCTCGCTTCTCAAGGAACGCCCGCACGCCTTCCTCACGGTCCGTGATCTCGGTGTAGCGGTTGTAGACCATGTCGCGCAGGGCCTCGTCGATGTTCATGTCGAACTCGGCGTAGACCTGCTGCTTGAGGACGCCATAGGCCTTGGTGGGGCCAGCAGCCAGCCGTTCGGCCAGCTCCATGGTGACCGACTCCAGCTCCTCCGCCGGGACCAGCCGGTGGACCAGGCCGATGCGCAACGCCTCCTGGGCATCGATGGCTTCGCCCAGCATGAGCAGCTCCACCGCCCGGGGCAGGCCCACCATGCGGGGCAGCAGGTAGGTGGCGCCGGTGGTGATGTGCATGCCGCGCAGGATGCGCGGCTCGCCGAAGCGGGTGCCCTCGGCCGCGATGCGCAGGTCGCAGGCCATGGCGGCGTCCTCGCCCATGCCGTGGCAGTAGCCGTGGAGGGAGGCGATGACGGGCTTGCGCAGTCCCCGCAGGGCCTTGACGAGCCGGTGCTGGTACTCGCTGACGGGCGAGGTGGCCGGAGGGATGGGCCGGGGATACTCGCCCATGCCGGAGAGGTCATCGCCGGAGCAGAATGCCCGCCCGGCCCCCCGGATCACCAGGCAGCGGATGCCCTCATCGAAGGTGGCCTTCTCGATGACCTCCAGCACCTCGTGGAGCATGCGGTTGGTAAAGGCGTTGAGCCTCTCAGGTCGGTTGAGGGTGACGGTGGCCACGGCGCCGCGCTGCTCGAACAGAATATGCTGATAGCTCATATGGGGGGCCTCCTTCCGGTGAAGGGAGAAGAGCGGCGAACTGGCGACCCTGGCTGGAGCCTGCTCGCCCGCATGATAGCGCCTGGGCCGGGGCTGTCAATCGACCGGTGCCCGCGGCGCGCCGATGGGATAGGATAGCGGCGTGCTTTGCGGCAGGCGCTTCGACTACCTGGTTCTGGCCACGGGAGTGGTGGCGGTCTCCTGGGCGGCGGTCCTGATCCGCGAGGCGGATGCCCCTGCCCTGGTCATCGCGGCCTACCGGCTGGGGCTGGCGGCACTGCCCGCAGGTACCCTCGCCCTGGCGACAGGCCGGGGTCGCGTCGCCGAGGGTGGCTCCTGGGTCTGGCCGGTGCTGGCGGGGGGCTTCCTGGCCCTGCACTTCGCCTTCTGGATCGCCTCGCTTCAACAGACCTCAGTGGTCACTTCGGTGGTCCTGGTGACCACGAACCCGCTGTTCGTGGGGCTGGCCTCGCCCTTCCTGCTGGGGGAGCGGGTGCCCACGGCGACCTGGGCGGGCATCGGCGTGGCATCCGTGGGAGCCGCTACCATGGCCGCCGAGGATTTCGGCGAGGGCATGGGCGCTGTTGTGGGGGACGTCTACGCGCTGATCGGGGCCGTCTTCGGTGCGGCCTACCTGATGATGGGACGGCGCGCCCGGCCGCAGATGTCCTGGCTGAGGTACATCGGCGCGGTGTATCCGGTGGCGGCGGTGCTGCTGCTGGCGTCGGTGCTGGTGGCGGGGGAGCCGCTGACGGGCTACAGTGCCAAGACCTTTCTCATGTTCGGGCTGCTGGCGCTGGTGCCCCAGCTCATCGGTCATTCCGCCATCAACTGGGCCCTGGGTTACATCCCGGCGGCCCTGGTAGCGGTCGCCATCCTCGGCGAGCCCGTCGGAGCGACCGCCCTGGCCGCCTTCATCCTGAAGGAGACGCCCAGCGGCGTGGAGATGGTGGGCGCTCTGCTGGTGCTGGCAGGGGTGTACGTGGCC
>JBAUEL010000074.1:0-15394 GCA_049678585.1 Dehalococcoidia bacterium | reverse complement strand
CGCCCGCCCTGGGGATATATTTGGAATCTGGGGGACACCCCCAGACCCCCGCCCGCTGCGCGGGGGCGGAATGCGAGGACGGAGAAGGCTGAGGACGGAAACCTTGGGGGCAGAGCCCCTCTGCACTCCCCGCTTTTCGATCCGCAGGGCCGTCTTTTCGCCCTGCTATGCCGGATGCTAGAGCCGTACGGGCTGGCGGCCCGCCCGAGCCTTCTCCGCCGCCACGATGGCGAGCAGCCTGTCCACGGTCTGGTCCAGGCGGTCGGTCTCGTTTGTCACCACGTACTCAAAGTCAGCGGCCCTGGCCATCTCCTGGCGGGCGGTCTCCAGGCGGAGGCGGCGGGCCTGCGGCGAGTCGGTCCTGCGGCTGCTGAGGCGCCGCTCCAGCTCCTCGCCGGAGGGCGGTGCCAGGAAGACGAGGACCGCCTCGGGCACCAGGCGACGGATGGTGTCGGCGCCCTGGACGTCGGTGCGGACGATGACGTCGCGGCCCTCGGCCAGGGCCTGTCGGAGGGGAGCCTTGGGCACCCCGTAGCGGTGCTGGTAGACGTGGGCATGCTCTAAGAAGGCCCCTTCTGCCAGGAGGCGGTCGTAGTCCTCCTCTGAGAGGAAGCAGTAGTCCACTCCCTCCCGCTCCGAGGGACGCCTGGGCCGGGTGGTGGCGGTGACGGCGTAGTGAAAGGGGAGCGCGCGCTCCTTCATGCGCTCTATGACGGCGTCCTTGCCCACGCCGGAGGGGCCCGAGAGCACCACCAGCAAGGAGGGAGCGGGCCCGGAGGGGGCCGCGGGCTGGCCGGGACTAACCACCCTCCTCCTCAAGGAGAGCGCCCTGGCCGGCCCCGCTGCGGTGAGTGCGCACCCGCCCCTCGATGGTCTCGGGGGTGATGGCCGCCAGGACGATGCTGCCGTTGTCCATGAACACCACCGCCTTGGTGCGACGACCGCTGGTCATGTCCAGGGTCAGGCCCTTGGTGCGCCCCTCCTGCACCAGCCGCTTGACCGGTGCCGAGCCGGGCGAGGCGACGCCGATGACGTGGTTGGCCGCCAGGTAATTGCCGAAGCCGACGTGGATGAGCTCCGTCTGCATCCTCTGCCTCCTTCTCGCACACCCTCCCTTTGCCAGGCGATGGCGGCCGGCGCCAGCGCCTCAGGCTGAAGTCAGGGCCTCCAGGTCCCGCCAGAAGCCGGGGTAGGATACGGCGGCGGCCTCGCTCCCCGCCACCACGGTCTCGCCCTCGGCCAGGAGGCCGGCCACGGCCAGGGCCATGGCGAGGCGGTGGTCGCCGTGGCTGTCCACGGCGGCGCCGCGGAGGCGAGCGCCTCCTTCGATGGCCAGGCCATCGGGGCGCTCCTCGAGGCGGGCGCCCAGGCGTCGCAGCTCGGCGGCGACGGTAGCGAGGCGGTCCGACTCCTTGACCCGCAGCTCGGCGGCGTCCCGAATGGTGGTAGGCCCGCGGGCCAGCGCAGCCGCCACCGCCAGGACGGGCACCTCGTCGATGAGGCGGGGGAGGAGGTCGCCCTCCACGACGGTGCCGGTCAGCGACGACGAGCGCACGGTGATATCGGCTACGGGCTCGCCGCCGACGATGCGCTCCTCGCCCACCTCGATGTCGGCGCCCATGTGGCGCAGCACCTCGATGAGGCCGGTGCGGGTAGGGTTGAGGCCGACGCCTGGCAGGCTGACCTGGGCGTCGGGATGGAGTGCTGCGGCCACGATCCAGAAGGCGGCGGCGCTCAGGTCGCCGGGGACGCGCAGGTTAAGCGGCTCCAGCGGTTGCGAGGGCGGGGCCAGGCGCACGGCCGGGCCCTCCTGCCGCAGGTCGGCGCCCATGGCGGCCAGCATGCGCTCGGTGTGGTCGCGCGAGGTGGCGGGCTCCTCGACGGTGGTCTCGCCCTGAGCGAAGAGGCCCGCGAGCAACAGCGCGGACTTCACCTGGGCGCTGGCCACAGGGGTGCGATAGGAGATACCGCGCAGGCGGCCGCCGCGAATGGCGAGGGGGGCGCAAGTATCGCCGGCGCGGGCCCAGACCTGCGCGCCCATCTCGCGCAGGGGCGTGACGATGCGATCCATGGGGCGGGAGCGCAGAGAGGCGTCGCCGGTGAGCAGAGAAAGGAAGGGCTGGCCCGCCAGGAGGCCGGCCAGCAGCCGCATGGTGGTGCCGGAGTTGCGCGCATCGAGCACGTCCTCCGGCTCCCGGAGGCCGGTCAGCCCCACGCCCTCCACCTTCAGGGTGGCCTCGGCCTGTTGCTCCTCGAGGCGCCAGTCCACGCCCAGGGCGCGCAGGCAGTCGAGGGTGGCCAGGCAATCCTCGGCAGTGAGGAAGCTGTGGACGGTGGCCGGGCCGGAGGCCAGGGCGTTGAGGATGGCTGCCCGGTGCGAGATCGACTTGTCGCCGGGCACCCGTAGGGTGGCGCGGAGCATGGCGGGAGCACGGATCGTTCGTTCCATAGTCATCTGCGGCGGTCAGCGCTCGCGGAGTCGCCGCTCGAGATCCTCCCGCTCCAGCTTCCGACGCTCCTCCAGCACCTTGCCCATGTCCTTGGCCCGACGAAGCCAGTGCTCGCCCACCAGGAACGAGAGCATGCGCTCGCCGGCGCTGAGGGTATCGGGCTCCGCGGCGGTGACCGGGCGCAGCTCCTGTGGGCGCTGGAGGAAGGTCTCGCGATCCATCTGAGCTTTGGCGAAGGTCTTGAACAGGGCCTCGTCGTCGCCCTGGATGAGTTCTTTGTAGCGGGAGATCTCGCTGCTGAAGCGGTCCAGCCAGTGGAGGAGGTTCTCCCGATTGGTGAAGCAGATATCGTGGCTCATCTCCGGGTCGGTGGAGGCGAGGCGGGTGAGGTCACGGAAGCCGCCCGCGGCCATGCCGGCCATGTCGGGCCAGGCCTGGCTCTGGCTGGCCAGGGTGAAGAGGGCGGTGGACAGGACCAGGGGGAGATGGCTGACCGCGGCCACGTAGGTATCATGCTCCTGGGGGTCGATGAACACGGGCCGGGCGCCCACGACCTCGGCCAGGGCTATCACCGACTTGACGGCCCGCTCCTCTGCCCTCACCGAGGGGGTGATGCAGTAGGGAGCGCCATCGAAGAGGGTAGCCTCGGCGGCCTCGATTCCGGAGCGCTCCTTGCCCGCCATGGGGTGCCCGCCGACGAAGTGGACGTGGTCGGGCAGGAGCTCGTCGGCCCAGGCCATGATGGGGACCTTGGCGCTGCCGGTATCGGTGACCACGCAGCCGTCGGGCAGCTCCGGGGCGATCTCCTCCATGACGGTGCGGATGCTGAGGATGGGGGTGGCGATGATCACCAGGGAGGCCTCGCCGACGGCTGAGGCGGCGGTGCGGGCGCTGCGGTCGATGGCGCCGGTGCGCTGGGCCTTGCCGCCCACGCCCCACCCCCTGTCGTAGCCGACGACCTCCAGGCCGGCCAGGCCGGCTCTCTTGAGGGCCATGCCCAGGGAGCCGCCGATGACCCCCAGCCCGATGATGGCGATGATGTGCCGCTCTTTTGCCTCCACTGGTCTCTCCTAGCAAGCCTCGTCGGCGGCCCTCAGCAGGCGCAGCCGGGAGTCTCCGGTATCATCGGTCTCTTGGAGACGAATGAGCCGGACTACCTCGGGGGTGCTGCCGACGGCGGCGGCCATGTCGGCGCCGCGCTCGGGATGGTGCAGGCAGCGCCATAGGGCCTGCCGCCATCCCGCTCCCTCCTCAGCGGCCAGCCGACGCAGCAGCACGGGCGCGGCTGCCGAGAGCAGCACGTAGGCGACCCGGTGCCACAGGCTGATGCGGCCCTTGCCCAGGTCGTGCAGGAGGGCCGCCGTGAGCAAGTCGTGGTCCTGGTGGCCCTGCCGTCTCAGGGTCCAGTATACGTCCAGGCCGTGGCGCCGGTCACGCAGGGTCATGGAGCCGAACAGGCGCTGCTCGGCCGCAGTGAGAAGCGGCGCGAGCTCGGCCCGCTCCTCGGCAGAGACCCGCGGGCGCAGCGAGCCCAGGAATTGGCGCAGCCTGTAGGCGGCACGAGCGATCGCCACGTCACACCCCCGTCAGCACGCCGGTGATGCCCTCCACGGCGGGGACCATCACCTCTGAGAGCGGGTTGACCCCGGTCAGGAAGGGGAGGGCGAGGAGGGTGATGAGGATGGCCGGGCCGTAGCGCTCCAGTTCGGCAAGGGTGCGAGACATGCCCGGGGGCAGAACGCCGACAGCAATCCTGAAGCCGTCGAGGGGGTACAGCGGGATCAGGTTGAAGACGGCGAGGATGACGTTCAGCAGAACGGCCGAACCGAGGAACAGGCCGATGTAGTCCTGAAACTGCCAGTCGGATACGCTCAGGAACACGGCAAAGGGGTTCTGCCAGGGCAGCCAGCCCAACTTGATGGGGACGGCCAGCAGGCTAGCCATGACCAGGTTGGAGAAGGGGCCGGCCGCTGCCACCGTGGCCATGCCGGCTCTGGGACCGTTGCGGAGGTCATAGGGGTTGAAGGGCACGGGCTTGCCCCAACCGAAACCGATCAGGAACAGCATGGCGGTGCCTACCGGGTCCAGGTGGACCTTGGGGTTCAGGGAGAGCCTGCCGAGCCGGTAGGCGGTGTGGTCGCCGAGGGCATAGGCGGCGAGGGCGTGGCTGAACTCGTGAAGAACGATGCCCAGGAGCAATGCGGCGAGCACAGAGCCGAAGAAGGCCAGAAATAGAGGGAAGCTGATATCTAGAAGGTCCAGATAACGGAATATCACGGCCCCACACCCACTCCTCGCTGCGGGTCATTATAGCACAGGCGGCGTCCCGCCTCGCTACCGAGGCTCCGCGGGCGCCGGTCACGGGGTGCCATGGGCATGGGGTAGTGTCACTGATGTAGAGGACGAGTACAGGGCGTTGCTAGGGCTTGCGTGGTCCGCTATAATAGGCCCACTCAAGGCGGAAGTAGCTCAGCGGTAGAGCATCTCCTTGCCAAGGAGAGGGTCGCGAGTTCAAATCTCGTCTTCCGCTCCAGAAACCAATCAGGCGTACGGCAGCGAATGGGGTCGCGGCCGTGCGCTTTCTTGTTGGTCTTCGGTCCGTGAGGAGGCAGCGGTTGCTGTGGCGCGTCGGCCGATGCAATAGAGAATGGGGCCGCGCTGACCCCTAATTCGCAACAAGAGTGCTAATGTGTTGAGGTGCGCTGCCCCACACTAATAACGCCGAAGGGCAGGCGGTTGTTGCAGGGGCGGTGGGCGGGCATGGCCGGCGGGCGGCCTGGACGAGTACAATAAGGATGTTACGAGGAGACACCTATGCCCAAGAGACGTTCAGGTCCGAAGGTGCTGGTGGTAGGACATGCCGACTTTGCCGGAGTGGCCTGCGTTGATTGGCTGGCTCCCCAGCCGCCCAACATCGCAGATTTCGACATCGTTTTCGTGGACTCTGTTACCCTTACAGAGCTAATTGACCGAGCTAACCGAGAGGGAAACCTTTCCAAAGCGGCGGTGGAGCTTCTCAATAAGAACTTATCCCGCATCCGCGTGGGCGTGGCGAAGGTACTCAGATCAGAGGGGTCTGTCTACGGGATAGTGTGTCCAGAGGCGTCGCTGGAGTACAAACTCTATCAGTCCTCGCGGTCCAACAGTGATTGGCTTCCGCTACCGGTGACACTGGTCGACGAGCCAGGCGACACTCTTGCCCTGGCGGACGTGGACGAGGGAATCGTCAAGCGGTTCGAGCGATACTTGGACCGGGTGAAAAGCTGGGACTGGGTCTTCTGGAGGAAGTACACGGTATCTTCGCTGGAGGAGGCCGTCAAGGAGCACGCCCATGACCTAGGGAGACACCTGAGGGAACGCTGGTTCGACGCGAGGGCAGGGCTGACGAGTGTGCCCATCGCGACGGACCGGCAAGGCAATCCCGTAGCCGAGGTCCTGCGTTATGATCTTTTTGCTCCGAGCAGGTACATAGACTACGATGAGGCCGACTACGAGGCGGATGCAGCGTTCACGTCGGGCCCACTTGTTGTGCTTGTCCCTCCCACGGAAGTGACGTCCGAGGAGGGAGTGCGAATCCTGTTGCAGGACGTTTGCGGGATCGGAATTCGGAGCGTGCCGCCGTCATGGGTGCACGCCGTGAAGTTCCCACGCGACGACGAGCTACGAGCTGCGATCTCAGCAGCGGAGGGGAAGGTTCGCGAATCTCAAGCCGCGCTGGAAGAGCTGCTTCAGAAGAAGGAAGAAAAAGAGAAGTTCAAGGCGATCCTTTACGAGGATGGACCCCCTCTTCAGGAGGGGTGTCAGAAGACATTCGAGGCCGTGGGTATGAAGACTACGCCGAGCCCTGTATCTGATGAGTTCATGATAGAGCTGGAGGGCCAATCAGCGCTCATCGAAGTCTCCGGCAGCAAGAGAAGCGTCTCGCAGCGAGATGTCTCCCAGCTCTTCAAGGACATGGGGAACTACTTCGCCGAGACGGGCCAGTCCATCAAGGGCATCTTCATAGGGAATCCGTGGAGAAACATTCCCCCAGGGGAGAGAGACACCAAAGATAGGCCGATGTTTCCGGACAATGTGGTGGGTTTCGCCAAGCGTCAGAGGATAGCCCTTGTATCTACCTTAGAGCTGTTCAAGGCACATTGCGGTTTCCTAGAAGGACACATCGATTCCGAGAGTCTGTTCAGGTGGCTCATGGACGGCGAGGGTGTCGTCAAGGTGGGCGACGCTGCCAGTCCCTCGCGCTCACGCACTCCCCCAACGGAGACTTAGCTGGGACCGTTGTCGGTCAGGGACACGCCAGGCCAGCCCGATCTCAGCCCACCTTGGCCATCTCCACGCGGATCTGCCGGTCGATGGGGATGGGCTGCCAGTGCATGCCCCGGTAGCGGAGGTGGCCGTAGCCGCCGGCCAGGTGCAGCCACTTGACCATGCCCGGCTCGACGTTCGACGTGTCGGACCAGCGGCGGAACTGGTAGGGCTCCCAGCCGTTGTAGATGATGACCTGGCCCGGCCGGACGGTGGGCGAGACCTTGACTTCGATGTTCATGGAGGAGACGTCGTTGTAGAGGCGTACCATCTCGCCGTTCTCGATGCCCCTGGCGTGGGCGTCGTGGGGGTTGACCATGACGAAGGGCCCGCCGCGGTGGGTGTTGAGGATGACCCAGTTGGTCATGTTCATGGAGTTGACGCTCCAGCGGGGGTGGCCGCCGGTGATGGCCAGGGGGTAGTCGCCGCCGAGGGAGGGGGCCTCTTTGTGGACGGGCAGCTCCTCGTGCGCCTCGAGGAACCAGGGGTGGTCGATGTAGAACTGGGCGCGGCGGGTGAGCGTGGGGAAAGGCATCTTCTTCTCGGTGTGCCAGCGGAAGGGGCTGTGGGTCTCGTCGGGCTTGAGGTCGGAGGCCTGGGCGAGGGCCATGGGTGAGACTCCCCAGTCGGTGAAGCGCACGTGGCCCTTCTCGCGCAGGGTCTCCAGGGTGGTCCCCTCGGGGAGGGTGCCGGCGACAACGGTGTCGCGCACCATCTCGTCCATCACACGGTCCTCGTCGGCGTAGGCGCCGTTCATGGTGAGGGAGTCGTAGAGGCCGTCGAGGCGGAGGGTCATGCCGGCGCGGTTCTGATACTCCAGGAAGCCCCGGGCCTTGGCGCGCTCCTCGACCTTCCTGGCCAGGAGGAGGCTGAACTCCCACTCCGACTTCGACTCGCCGGCCGGCGGGACCACGCGGTCGGAGAGGGTGAGGTTAAGGATGTGGGGGCTGGTGTAGCAGAAGTTCACCTTCTCGTAGTGCTGGGCAGCGGGGAGGACGAAGTCGGAGTAGAGGCCGGTGGTACTCATGCGCCAGTCCATGCTGACGATGAGGCGGAGCTTGGGCCAGAGGTGGCGGAGGAGCATGTTCTGGCCGCCCCGCTGGCGGCGCAGCAGGTTGCCGCCGATCTCGAAGAGGACGCGGGGCGGCTTGGTCTCCGGGAGCTGCTCGGCACCGACCCACCAGCCGTTGCTGAGCGCTTCCTGCACGTAGGCATCGAAGGGGCGGGGCATGGCCGGGTCGTTCCACTCGGGGCGGTTCCACACCTCGCGGTAGCCGCAGTGGTAGTACCAGAAGAGCACGGGGGCGATCATGCCGCCCATGCTCGACGCCGCGTACCCTAGCTCGGCGACGGCGATCTCGTCGGTGGTGCCGGGATCTCCGGCCTTGGCCGCCTCCAGCATGGCCCGCTGAGCGGCCACCACCTGGGCGGTGGCCTCCTGGCCGGGGGCGGGCTTGGCGGAGAAGAGGAACATGCCGTCGAACATGCCGACGGCCCAGCTACGGGTGCCCGTTCCCTTGCTGCCCCAGTTGCCGCTGAGGGCGAGCACCAGGCAGATGGCCCGCTCCATGAGGTCGCCGTGGTAGGACTTGCCGGTGGTCCACCCCAGCAGGATGCGGGTCTTGCGGCGGGCTATCTTGCGCGCCAGGAGCCTGATGACCTCCGGGCTTACCCCGCAGACCTTGGAGGCCTCCTCGGGGCGGTAGGCCTCCAGGCGCTGGTGGAGGAGGGCGAAGACGGGGGTGACCTCGACCTCGCTGCCGTCGGCGAGGCGGGCGCGGTAGGTGCCTTCGAGGGCAGGGTCGGCCGCGCCGAGGGCGAGGGTGCCGCGGGGGGCCTCGACGATGCGCCCGGCCCTCGCGTCATACACGTAGAACTGGTCCTCGCGGCCGTCCTTCTCCAGGTCGGGCGCGCGGAGGAAGCGCCGCGTATCCGTTCGGACGAGGAGCGGCAGGTCGGTCTGCTCCTGGACGAAGGGGCGGTCCACCAGGCCCTCCTCGACCAGGACCTGACAGATGGAGAGGGCGAGGGCGGCGTCGCTGCCGATGCGGACCGGCACGAAGCGGTCGGTGTGGACGGCGGAGGGGCTGTAGTCGGGGGCGATGGTGACCAGCTCGGCGCCGTTGTAGCGGGCCTCGGTGGCGTAGTGATACCAGGGGATGGCGCTGAAGACGGGGTTGTTGGCCCAGGTAATGAGCAGCTCCGAGTGGAACCAGTCGTCCACGCTGGCCACGGGGTCGAACTTGCCGAAGGTGATGTAGAGGCCGGGGTTGAAGTCGTTGATCTCGGCCTGGATGTCGGTGACGGTGCCGCCGAGGCGGTTCATCACGGCGCCTGCCAGGATGATGCTCTGGGTGCCGCCCTCGCCGGGGCTGCCCACGCGCATGATGGACTCGGGGCCGGCATCCTGGATGGCATCGAGCATGGCGTCGGCGATCTCCGTGAGGGCCTGGTCCCAGGAGACGCGCTGCCACTTCCCTTCGCCGCGCTCGCCAGCGCGCTTGAGGGGGTAGAGGACGCGCTCCTGGCCGTCGAGGAGCTGGCTCCAGGAGGCTCCCTTCTGGCAGCCGGCGGGGTTCATGTCCGGCACGCCCTGCTCGATGGTGCGGAAACTCCCTGACTGCTCCTCGCGCGCCACCAGGCCATCGCGAACGTAGACCCGGAAGGGGCAGTTGGTGGGGTAGCAATCGACGCAGTGACTGCCCCAGCCGACCCTATCCCAGCGCCACCTCTCGCGGTAGCGCCTCTCCCAGGCGGGGGAGGAACCTGAGCGGGCAGCCGGGGTGCGACGGCGTGATCGACGGGACATGAGGACCTCCTGCGAGATACTGCTCAGGGCATCATCCGCAGGAGCGCCTCTGTGGGGCAACGGCCATTCAGCCCGCGGCGCCCGGCCAAAGGGCCTACGAGCCCAGGGAGCGGCGGCTTGGCCGTCGGGAGGGGCAGGACGGAGATATGGCCCTGCGGGTTGAAGAGCCTGTTGAAAAAACACCCTTGCGCCGGCCTCGCCATTCTGAGCGCAGCGAAGAAACTGCTTCATGGAGACCCTTCGCTTCGCTCAGGGTGACAGGGCAGAAGGGTTTATCAACAGACCCCGAAACCGGCGGCTTTCTTGCCAGTTGCGAACCGATCACGTGCTGCGCGTGCGCTTGACGGCCTGGTTTGCAGTAGCTAGCATGATACGGGCGGTAGTTGGGAAGGTGAGAGCAGCTTGCGGTCCTCCGGCTCGGTTGTCGAGGAGGGAGCCGCAGGCGGCGTCTCGCTTCGCGCCGAAGTGGCGGAACAGGTAGACGCGACAGTCTCAAAAACTGTTGGGAGGCAACTCCCGTGCCGGTTCGAATCCGGCCTTCGGCACCAGCTCAGGGCAGCGCAGACGGACGGGGCGGGACGTAGAGATCCCGCCTCGACACTGTGGGCGTTCGAGAGCTTACATTTTGGGGGCCGCTGCCGAGTAGTGTAATGGTAGCACGAGGGCCTTTGGAGCCCGCAGTCGTGGTTCGAATCCACGCTCGGCAGCCACCAGGTATTTCGCTCGGGGCTTGCGGGCCTCTCCTCAGGTTCAAGGCCGCCCCGGTTTCAGCCTCTCGGGGCGCGTCCGGCGGCGGGATGCTGGAGGGCCGACGGGCGGAGTTTCGCACGCGCTTCTTGTGCAGGTTTCGCTTGACTTTTCTTCGATGGGGCGCCTATACTACGATACGCACGAGCCCCGATGCATCGGGGGCCTAATTTTGTTAGGCCTGGTGCGTTAGGCCTGGTGCGTTAGGCCTGGTGCATGGAGGGGTGAGCCCGAGTGGCGCAATGGTAGCGCAACCGATTTGTAATCGGTAGGTTAGTGGGTTCGAATCCCCTCTCGGGCTCCAGTTAAGTGATGGGACGGAGGGCGCTCACCGATACTGTGGAGGGGTGGGTGAGTGGCTAAAACCAGCGGTCTGTAAAATCGCCGCCCTGACGGGCTACGCAGGTTCGAATCCTGCCCCCTCCACCACCTTTAGAAGCTAGAGGCCGGAGCCTGACGATAGGGTAGGCTTTGAGGTTGAGGCAGCCAGCTTCCAGGTTGCAGGAAGCATGCCCACATAGCTCAGCAGGTAGAGCACGTTCTTGGTAAGAACGGGGTCCTCGGTTCGAATCCGAGTGTGGGCTCCATCAATAAGGGAGGAAAGACGGACATGGCCAAGCCGAAGTTTGAGCGGACCAAGCCGCACGTGAACGTGGGGACCATCGGCCACGTGGACCACGGCAAGACCACGTTGGTCTCGGCCATCACCAAGATGCTGTCGTTAAAGGGCCTGGCTGAGTATCGCGACTTCTGGAGCATTGACAACGCCCCGGAGGAGCGGGCTCGCGGTCTCACCATCGCCGTGTCCCACATCGAGTATCAGACGGAGAACCGTCACTACGCGCACATCGACTGCCCTGGCCATGCCGACTATATCAAGAACATGATCACGGGAGCGGCGCAGATGGACGGGGCGATCCTGGTAGTGGCGGCCCCGGAGGGGCCCATGCCGCAGACGCGGGAGCACGTCCTGCTGGCACGTCAGGTGGAGGTGCCCAGCATGGTGGTCTACATGAACAAGGTGGACATGATGGACGACCCGGAGCTGCTCGACCTGGTGGAGTTGGAGCTGCGTGACCTCCTCACCGGCTACGGCTTTCCAGGGGACGAGATCCCTATCATCCGGGGAAGCGCCCGCAACGCTATGGAGAGCACCAGCACGGACGTGGATGCCCCCGAGTTCCAGAGCATCCATGAGCTGCTGAAGGCTGTCGACGAGTACATCCCTACGCCCCAGCGGCCCAAGGACCGGCCGTTCCTGATGCCCATCGAGGACGTGTTCGGCATCAAGGGTCGGGGCACGGTGGTGACCGGCCGCATCGAGCGCGGCGTCGTCAATGGCGGCGACGAGGTGGAGATCGTAGGCATCCACGACACCATAAAGACGGTGGTGACGAGCGTGGAGATGTTCCGCAAGACCCTGGACGCGGGGGAGGCGGGCGACAACGTGGGCTGCCTTATCCGGGGCATCGAGCGGGAAGATGTAGAGCGAGGCCAGGTGCTGGCGGCGCCCGGCACCATCACACCACACACCCACTTCAACAGCGAGGTGTACGTCCTGTCGAAGGAGGAGGGCGGCCGTCACACGCCGTTCTTCACCGGCTACCGGCCCCAGTTGTTCATCCGCACCACCGACGTTACCGGGGCGATCGAGCTGCCCGAGGGTGTGGAGATGGTGATGCCGGGCGACAACATCCGCATGGGCATCAGGCTCATTCAGCCCATCGCCATCGAGGAGGGGCTGCACATCGCCATCCGCGAAGGGGGCCGAACGGTAGGCGCGGGCGTGGTCACCAAGGTCCTGGAGTAGGAGGTTGAACCGAGCGGGGGCTCATGGCGAAGAAGGAAGACCGCATCATCATTACCCTGGCGTGTACGGAGTGTCGGGAGCGTACGTACACCACCAGCAAGAACCGTCGCAGCGACCCGGACCGCCTGGAGCTGAACAAGTACTGTCCGCGCTGCCGCCAGCATCGGCTGCACCGGGAGGTGCGGTGAACGGGTCAGAGGCATTGTCATGAGTCGTTCCCTTCGACGTCACCCGCTGAGCACCAAGTCGGGCAAGCGGGCTCCTCTGGGTACGGGCCCCGGTGCGCGGCGGCCCTCGCGGGAAGGCGCCCGCCAGGGCCGAGGCGTCCTGGGTTTGCTGCGCCCCAGCTGGGCCGAGGGGATCGTGAGCGAGCTGCGCAAGGTTACCTGGCCGAGCATGGAGGATACCCGCAGCCTTACCATGATGGTGGTGGTGGTAGCCACTGCGGTGGGCCTCTTCCTGGGCGGTGTGGACATGTTTTTCAACTGGTTCATCGATAACACCCTGTTCCGCTAGACTGATGCCGCGAAAGCAACGGAAGGCCCTGGTCGAGGACCAGGAGGTCGTAGAGGAAGAAGAGGTAGCGGGACCGGAGATCCCTCCCGAGGAAGCAGCCATCCAGGAGGGCCGCTCCTGGTATGTTATCCACACTTACTCCGGCTACGAGAACAAGGTTAGGACCAACCTGGAGCACCGCATCCAGTCGATGGATGCCCAAGACCTGGTGTTCCAGGTGGTGGTTCCCACCGAGGATGAGATCGAGATCCGGGAGGGGCAGCGCCGCACGGTAGCCAGGAAGATCTTTCCGGGTTACGTGCTGGTGCAGATGATCGACCTCAAGCATGAGGACGACCCCGGCGTGACCCCGGAGGGGCGTACCCAGTCGAGCCGGGCCTGGTTTGTGGTGCGCAACACGCCCGGGGTGACCGGCTTCGTGGGCTCGGGGACGCGCCCGGTGCCCCTGGAGCCGGAGGAGGTGAAGCAGATCCTGCGGCAGATGCGGGTGAAGGAGCCGCGGGTCAAGGTGGGCTTCTCGGTGGGGCAGAGCGTGCGCATCGTCGATGGTCCGTTCCAGGACTTCGTGGGCCAGGTAGACGACATCAACGTGGAGAAGGGCAAGGTGAAGATCCTGGTCTCCTTCTTCGGCCGGGAGACCCCGGTGGAGCTGGAGTTCTTGCAGGTGGAGAGGCTGTAGGGTGGCGAAGAAAGTTCGCGCCGTCATCAAGCTGCAGATCCAGGCTGGGAAGGCCAATCCGGCACCGCCCGTGGGCCCTGCCCTCGGGCAGCACGGCGTGAACATCATGGCCTTCTGCAAGGACTACAACGAGCGAACCGCCTCGCAGGCGGGTGCCATCGTGCCCGTGGAGATCACCGTCTTCGAGGACCGCTCCTTCACCTTTGCGCTGAAGACGCCCCCCGCCTCCGACCTGCTTAAGCGCGCCGCAGAGATCGAGAAGGGGAGCAGCGACCAGTTGCGAGAGAAAGTGGCGCAGGTTCCCCGGGAGAAGGTGCGGGAGATCGCCGAGCTGAAAATGAAGGATCTCAATGCTCACGACCTGGAGGCGGCCACCCGGATGATCGAGGGGACTGCCCGCAGCATGGGCATTGAGGTGGTGTAGGGGATGGCCAGGCGCGGCAAGAACTATCGAGCCAAGGCAGAGCTGATGGAGCCCGGGCGGGCCTACGAGCCGGCCGAGGCCGTCAAGCTGGCCAAGGAAACCGCCTACGCGAAGTTCGACGAGACGGTGGAGCTGCACCTGCGCACCAGCCTGGACTCGCGGCACGCCGACCAGCAGGTGCGCGGCACCGTCCTGTTGCCCCACGGCCTGGGCAAGCAGGTGCGTGTGGCCGTCTTCGCCGAGGGGGAGGGGGTCAAGCTCGCCGAGGAGGCCGGTGCCGAGGTCGTGGGCGGCGACGACCTGATAAAGAAGGTGGAGGGCGGCTTCACCGACTTCGACGTGGCCCTGGCCCAGCGGGAGATGATGGGCAAGGTTGGCCGGCTGGGGCGAGTGCTGGGCCCCCGCGGCCTCATGCCCAACCCGCGCTCGGGGACGGTGGTGGGAGCAGAGGACCTGCCCAAGGCTGTCCAAGACGCCCGGCAGGGACGGGTGGAGTTCCGCCTGGATCGGAGCGCCCTCATCCACGTGCCCATCGGCAAGGTAAGCTTCTCCGAGGAGCAGCTCCTGGAGAATCTAGCCACGCTGGTGCAGGAGATCGTCAAGGCGCGGCCTGCCGGGGCCAAGGGCCAATACGTCCGAAGCATTACGCTAACGACGACCATGGGGCCGGGGATCAGCCTGGAACTGGGTCCGACCCTGGGCCTCAGTACCAACTGAATATACGCCTGCCGTAGACAGCGGGTCCCCGCATCGGGGGTAATGGCCGGGCCGCCCGCCGAGGCGACGAGCGACAAGAGACCGTCTTTGCGGTCGGAGTCGTGCTGAGCCTTTGCCCCTGTCTATGGCGACAGGGGCGATTGTTTGTTCGGAGAAGAGAGGCGGGAGAGATGCCCACCGAGAAGAAGATCGAGATCGTGGAGGAGCTGAGGGAGCGCATCCAGCGGTGCACCATCGCCATCGCTGCCGATTACCGAGGCCTGACCGTCTCGGAGATGGGCGCCCTGCGTCGGCAGCTCCGGCAGGCGGGGGTAGAGCTGCGGGTGGTCAAGAACCGGCTGTTCCGGCTGGCCGCCCGGGCGGCGGGCCAGCCGGAGGCGGCAGAGCTGGCCGAGGGGCCTACCGCGGTGGCCTTCGGTTACGGCGATGTGGTGGCCCCGGCTAAGGCCATCACCGAGTACGTCCGCTCGGCGCGCAACGCCTTTACCCCACGCAAGGCCTTCCTAGAGGGCCAGCTCCTGGCTGAGCGAGAGATCGGCGAGCTGGCCAGCCTGCCCCCTAAGGAGGTCCTGGCAGGCCGTCTGGCGGGGGCGCTCCAGGCACCCGTAGCCAGGCTGGCCGGCCTGCTGGCCGGCGCCCTGGTGAACCCGCCGGGCCGTCTCCTGGCGGACAGCGTCCATAACCTGGCCTCTCTGCTGGAGGCCCGAGCCAAACAACTGGAGGGAGCGTAGAATCATGCCAGCAAAGAAGACCCCGGAAGAGACCGAAGAGGCCGGCGAGCAGGCCGGCGAGGAGAGTCCCAAGAAGACCGCCCCGAAGGGGCGAAAGAGCAGCGTGGCCGACCGGGTAGAAGAGGCCTTCCAGATCATCAGGGAGATGACCATCCTGGAGTTGCGCGACCTCAACAAGCGCATCGAGGAGGAGTTTGGGGTGAGTG